>JBKJZR010000023.1:0-33833 GCA_046715035.1 Burkholderiales bacterium
GGTAGTGTCCTGAGTCGCTAATTCGCTGAACAAAAGCGCCGAGAATCGGCGCCATACATTGTCGCAAATCCTCGCCAGGTGCCCAACCTGGCTGTGGTTTGGCTATCGCGTCTGACACCGATTTCGACACTTTTGTACCATGACCGGATAGTGGAACGTCGCGGTCCGCATCAACGAACTAACGACTCAGGACACTAGCAGGTTCCGCGCGGCTCGGACAGAGCGGCGAGGTCTACGCCTGGCGACTGGGACGTGGTGAAGCTCCTCGATTTCGGCATCGTGAAGAATATCGAGAATCCGGACACCCGCGATATCACGCAGTATCAGACGCGGCTCGGCACGCCGCTGTACATGTCCCCAGAGCGCATCCGCAACCCGGCGACGCCGACGTGCGCACGGATGTCTACTCGGTCGGCGCGGTGGGGTTCTATCTGCTCACGGGGCGCCAGCTTTTCGAAACGACTCGCGAACACGATCCCACGTATCAGATCGTGCACGTGCCGCCGCGGCGGCCGTCCGAGATCTGCCGGGCATTCCCAGGCGGCTGGATGACCTTATCTTGCGCTGTCTGGCCAAGGACCGCACCGAGCGTCCGCACGATATCGTGGTGGTGCTGGCGCTGGCTCGAGGCGATCCCGGTCGAGCGTCCGTGGACGCAGCGCGATGCGGAAGCCTGGCGGCGCAAACGCAAGCTGTCGGATGCCGTCGTTACCGCGTAGCGGTCGTGCGTGGCGGTTTGACACCGGCGCGGGCGCTGGATTATAAGCGTCGGTAATCCCGCGTCGCCTCATGCGACCGCTTCCCCGCGCGCGCCGCCGTCTACCGCCACTGAGCGACGCCGTGAATCGAATCAGGAGACCCATGTCGAGGCGCATCGGACTGCTCGTACCTTCATCGAATACCACGGTCGAAGTCGAGTTCTATCGCACGCTGCCCGCTAGCGTCACGCTGCACGTGGCGCGTTTTTTTGCCGCACGGGGCGACGCCGATTCGAGCGCCGCGAGCATAGCCGAGCTTGAGCACCAGAGCCGCAATCTGGCGTCAGCCGGCGTCGACGTGGTCGTGCTCGGCGCTGCTTGGCCGCGTCTTCACACACGCGCGGGTTGCGATCGCGAGCTTATCGCCCGAATGGAAAGTGCAGCCGGGACGCGCGCGACGACCGCCTCGATCGCGCTGGTCGAGGCGCTGCAATTTCTCGGCGTGGGCCGGGTCGTGCTCGGCGCCCATCATGACAACGAGGACAATGCGGCAGCCGCAGCGGTTCTCGCGGCGCGAGGCATCGAGGTGGTGGCGGCGGGACGGGTTGAAAACGGCACAGTCGGCCGGCCGGAGAACGCCAGTGCCTACGAGCTCGCGCGCGCGATCGACCGTGCCGACGCCGAGGCGATCGTGCTCGCCGGCACTCACTGGAAAACGCTCGATGTCATCGAGCATCTCGAGCGCGAGCTCGGCAAACCGGTCGTATCGACGACCCAGGCGAGCCTGTGGGCCGCGCTGCGCATCGTCGGCGGCGTCGAAGGCGTGCGGGGTTGCGGCCGGCTGTTGCGAGACCTGCTCGCGCCGAGCCGGGATACCCAGCTGGCGTAGCGCGTCGGCATTATGCTGGCGTGATGGTTCTACGATAGTCCTGCTCATTGCCTGGAGAGTGATCATGTATGGATGGCGCGGCAGAATCGGTTTGCTGGTACCTGCTATCAACACTACGATGGAGACGGAGTTCTGGCGTATCGCGCCTCAGGGCGTGTCCGTGCACAGTGCGCGGATCGCCGGCGGGCGTCACGGCACGCCGGAGGAGCTGCGCAACATGGAGAGCGCGAGCAAGCATGCCGCCGCCGAAATCGCCATGGTCGAGCCCGATGTCGTCGTCTATGGGTGCACCAGCGGGAGTTTCTTCGAGGGACCCGCGTGGAACAAGAAAATCTGCGAGCAGCTCACCGCCATCACCCAAGCGCCGACGGTGACGACTGCCGGGGCGATGGCGGCCTGCCTGATGGCGGGTGGACACAAGAAGGTCGATGTCGTTACGCCGTACGTCGACGTCACCAACGAGCGCCTCAGGCAGTTCGTCAAGGCCCACGGCATCGACGTGCTCAGGCTCGGCACGTTCGATATGCTCGATATGTTCGACCACGCCAAGGTTCAGCCCGAGGAAATCTACGCCAAGGTGAAGGAGATCACCACGCCGGAGGCCGAAGCGGTGTTCATCGCGTGCACGCAGCTGCGCGCGCTCGAAGTGATCGACATGCTCGAGCGCGATCTCGGCAAACCGGTCTATTCGGCAGTGCAGGCTTCCGCATGGCAGGCGTATGACGCGATGAACGTCGACCCTAAGATTATGGATTGCGGCAGTTTGCTGCGCGGACTGAGCGAGCCGGCTGCGCAGCGCAGAGCGGGCAAGCAGCGGCGCTCCGCGTGAGTTGGGGCGCGGCTGCCGCGCATACATGCGTGCCTGTCAGCCTGGTCGGAGACGTGACGCGCAGCGCGGGCAGTTGACGGCCGCGTGATATTCATCAGCCAGAGCGGCCTTGCCGACGATGCGCGCGCAGCCGAATGGGACCGCTGGTATCTCGAGCACCTGCGCATCATGGCGACGGTCCCCGGCATCTCCTCGGCGCAGCGCCTGCGCACCGCCACGCCGGGTTTCCCGCCGTCGCTCGCGATCTACAGCGTCGCATCGGCTGCGGTATTCGACGATCCGTATTATCAGCGCGTGCGCGGCATGGGCGAGTGGCTGGCACTGATCGATCGCCGCTATTACCAGCGCAATCTGTTCGCCGGGCTTGCCGAGGCGCCGCTGATCGCTGCCGACGCGCATCTGCTGGTCGCTGATCGCGAGGCGCCCGCCAATGTGGTTCCGGGTGTGCATTTCATCTGGCTCGAGTGCGTCGGCATCGACCGGTCGACGCCCTATCGTGGCCTCGCCGTAGTGGACGCCGCGCAGCTGCTGCCGCTCGATGCGACCGTCGCGGTCTACCACCCCGTGACCCCGCGCTACACCGGCACGGGCTGACGTGACGCGCCCGGTCGCCCTGATCGCCGGCGCGACCGGCCTGATCGGACGTCGCATCGCGCAGCACCTCGGCGAGCGCGGCGGCTGGAACGTGATCGGCGTCGCGCGCCGCCCGGCGGCTGAAGCGGACATGCGCTGGATTGCGCTCGACCTCGCCGACGCCGGCGACTGCCGGGCCAAGCTCGGCGGGACCCCGGTGTCTCATCTGTTCTATGCCGCGCGTTACGATCATCCGGAGGGCGCATCAGAGCTCGTCGACGCCAATGCCGCCATGCTGCGCAATCTCGTCGACGTGCTCGAGTCGAACGGGGCGCTGGCGCACGTCCACGCGGTTCACGGCAGCAAGTACTACGGCCACCAGCTCGGGCCCGTCGCGGTTCCCATGCGCGAGGATCAGCCGCGCGCGCCGGGAAAAAATTTCTATTTCGAACAACAAGAGTTTTTGCAGGCGCGCGCCGGCGACTGGACATACACGATCACCCGGCCCCACACGTTTTGCGATTCCTCCACCGATACACCGCGCTCGATCGGTCTGCTGATTGCGGTCTACGCGGCGGTGCAAAGCGAGCTCGGGCTGCCGTTAGACTTTCCGGGCAGCGCGCAGGGCTATGCGGTGCGCACGCAGTTCACCGACATCGGTCTGCTCGCGCGCGCAATCGTGTGGATGGCGGGCGAGCCGCGCTGCGCAAACCAGGCTTTCAACGTCGTCAACGGCGACTGCCCGCGCTGGTCGGCGCTGTGGCCGGAATTCGCGCGCAACCTGGGAATTTCGCCGGGTCCTCCGCGCGACTTCGACATCGCTGCATACATGGCGGACAAGTCCGCAGTCTGGCAGCGCGTGGTGCGCAAACACGCGCTGCGCGCCACCGCGTTCGACCAGCTGGTGCTGTGGCCGTATGGCAATTACGTGTTCAAACCCGAATGGGACATAATGTCGTCGATGGCGAAAGCGCGCGCGTGCGGATTCCTGGAGGAAGTCGGCACGGCAACGATGTTCGCGCGCCAGTTCGAGCGCTACCGCGCCGCGAAAATCATACCGTGACGGAGACCGGCATGCACAAACGCAGAACGATGCTCGCCCTTGCGCTGGCGGCTTGCGCGGCGGGCGCAGGGGCCCAGACCTGGCCGAGCAAGACGATCCGCTACATCGTGCCGTGGCCCCCCGGCGGGGGCGCCGACGTGCTGTCGCGCATCGTCAGTCCCCGGCTGTCGGAGGCGCTCGGCCAGCAGATCGTGATCGACAATCGCGGCGGCGCCGCGGGCAACATCGGCGCAGAGCTCGCGGCGAAATCACCGCCGGACGGCCATACCATCGTGTTCGCGTACGCGGGCACGCACGCGATCAACCCGAGCATCTATAGCAAGATGCCGTTCAGAGAAAGCGATTTCGCGCCGATCATCTGGCTCTCCGAAGTGCCGCAGGTGCTCGTCGTGCACCCCTCGCTGCCGGTCAAGCACGTGAAGGATCTCATCGCCCTCGCCAAAGCGAAACCGGACCAGCTGACCTACGGGTCGAGCGGCAGCGGCGCGATGAACCACCTGACCGCGGCATTGTTCGGAATGATGACGCAATCGAGCATCGTGCACGTGCCGTACAAAGGCGGCGGACCCGCCGCGATCGCGCTGCTGTCGGGCGAGATCAGCATGATTTTCGGCGAGCCCGCGACGGTCGTGCAGCAGATCAAGGCGGGCAAAGTGCGGGCGGTAGCCGTCACCAGCG
This sequence comes from Burkholderiales bacterium, assembly GCA_046715035.1. Lineage (GTDB taxonomy): Bacteria > Pseudomonadota > Gammaproteobacteria > Burkholderiales > SG8-41 > PALSA-1004. Next base: position 4,731 of record JBKJZR010000023.1, read on the forward strand.
CCAAGCGCGCGCTCGCGCTGCCCGACCTGCCGACGGTGGCCGAAAGCGGCGTGCCGGGATACGAAGTGACGTCGTGGAACGGCATCCTCGCGCCTGCGGGAACGCCGCCCGACATCGTCAGGCGCTACAACGCGGAACTCAACAAGATCATCGCTGCCCCCGACATGAAGCAGCGGATGATCGACAACGGCTTCGAACCGGTCGGCGGCTCGCCTGAAAAGTTCGGCGACAAGATCCGCGCCGAGATCGCCAAATGGGCGCCCGTGGCCAAGAGCGCCGGCGTGAAAGTCGATTGACCCGCTAAGAGGCGCAGGCCGATGGCGCAACCCTATGGACTGCTGGTCGCGGGATTCAACTATTCGAGCGTCAGCGACGACGAGTTTCACGCCTGGTACGATACCGAGCACGTGCCGGAGCGCGAGCGCGTTGCGGGTTTCATCAACGCCGAACGCTGGCTGGGCGCCGCAGACCCGCAGGTCTCGATCGCGACTTACGATCTGGAAAGCCTGGACGTTCTGAATACGCAGGCTTACAAATCGATTGCGGGCCCCAATCTGTCACCGTGGTCGAAACGCGTCATCGGCAAGGCGCAGCGCATCTGTCGCATCGAGGCGGAGCAACTCTCGCCGGGCAGGCAGGCGGCCCCGGCGGGAGCCGGCGGCTTGATGATGTTCGCGATGAACGTCGTCCCGCAGGCTGAAGACGACTTCAATGCCTGGTATGACGAGGAGCACATCGCGCGTCTCGCGGCAGTGCCCGGCTGCTTGAGCGCGCGCCGCTTCAGGACGCGCGCCGGTGCGCACAAATACGTCGCGATGTATCACCTCGAATCGCCGGACGTCTGTGCATCGCCGGCGTGGCGGGCGGCCGCGGATACGCCGTGGACCTTGCGCATCCGCCCGCACACGAGCGACCGGCTGCGCATCGTGCTCAGGCGCTACATAAAGCGCTGAGTGGGCAGCCGTCGTTCTGCACGACGCGGCTTAAGCGCGACTACTTGCGGAAGCTCGCCCCGCCGTCCACGGTGATCACCGTGCCGGTCGTATACGCCGAGCGGTCGGAGCACAGAAAAACCACCGTCGCGGCGACCTCATCGACCGTTCCCAGCCGTCCAAAGGGAAAGCCCGTGGTCAGCTCGCGCCAGCGGTTTTCGTCGCCGAGCTCTTGCTTGGCGCGCGCTTTCCAGCGCACGACCTGGCGATCCGTTTCGATCGCGCCCGGGTTGAGCGCGACCACGCGCACGCCGTAATCGGCGCTTTCGGCGCCGAGTGCGCGCGACATTGCCATCAGCGCGGCATTGCTCATGCTGCCGGCGATGTAATTGGCAGTCGGCCGCTCACCCGCGATGCCGACGACATTGACGATGACGCCGCGCTTCCTGGCGGTCATGTCCCGGTAGACTTCGCGCGTCAGATTAATGAAACCGAATACCTTGAGGTCCCACGCCGCACGCCACGTCTTGTCGTCGAGACCGGTGATCGTGCCCTGGGGAATCGCCCCGGCATTGTTGATGAGGATATCGACCGGGCCGCTCGCCGCGACGAGCTTCACGGCGTTGTCGAGCGTCGACAGATCGAGCGCATGAACCGTGACCTCGACCGGATGCTGATCCGTGATTTTCTTGCGGGCGGCTTCGAGGCTTGCGGCGTTGCGCGAGGCGAGATGCACGTTGCAGCCCTCGGCGGCGAGCATTTGAGCGACGCCGAAGCCGATGCCGCGCGAGCCGCCGGTGATGAGCGCGGTGCGCCCTTTGAGATTGAGTTCCATGGCGTGGTTTGGTGAGTCGTCAGTACGGAGGCCGCTACTATAACAAAGGACGCTCTGGTTACGCTTGCCAACGCTGGTGGGCATTTGTGCCCCGGCGGATTTTCTGGGCAGTGCCCGTTGGAACACCCGCCGTGTTCACTGCACGCAGGCGGCCACTGGCACACTCGCCCTGGATCCTGGCGCCAGGTCCGCTCGCTCGCGTCAACGCCCGGCGCAGTACGTGCGTTGTTTGCTCATCCGGATTCCGGATGTAGCTGCCCTCGATAACCTTTTGGAGAAATGCAATGCCTAAACTGTTGATGACTCTGGTCGCTGCCCTGTTTGCCAGCACCACCCTGACCGCGGCTGCCCAGGCGCCGGCCAAATCGGACGCGATGAAAGCCGCTCCGGCAACTCCCGCCGTTCCTGCTGCGGGCGAGCCGAAAGGCCGCATCAAGGCCGAGACGGCGGTCAGCGCCGAGCCCAAGACCACCAGGACCGCCAAGCCCAAGATGACCAAAGCGGAAAAAAAGGCCGCGGCCAAAGCTCGTGCAGAAGCCCGCGCCCAGGCGAAAGCGGAAGCGAAAGCCAAGGCGCAAGCCGAGCGCCAGGCGAAGCTCGATGCCAAAGCGAAAGCCCGTGCTGAAGCCAAAGCGATGAAAGGCGACGTCAAAGCCGAAGCGCCCATGGCGACCCCGGCAACGCCTGCGACGTCTGCCAAGGGCGAGCCGACCAAGGCAACGCCCGCAACACCGGCAACGCCTGCCAAGAAGTATTAAGTCTTCAGGCCGTAGGTGTACCGCAAGAAGGCGGGATTTCCCGCCTTTTTGTTCGTACCCAGCCGGCGCGCATGGTGTTTACCAAGCGGGCGCAGCATTGCTAAGATGCGCGCCTACCTGTCAGGCGAGGGCGCGATGAAAGCGTTGCTGGTCAAGCAATTCGGTGCGCTCGACGCGCTGTCGATCGAAGATGTTCCTGCTCGCCGACCCGGTGCAGAGGAAGTGCGGGTCGGCGTACGGGCGGCAGGCGTCAATTTTCCTGACCTGCTCGTCATCCAGGGCAAGTATCAGTTTCTTCCCCCGCTGCCGTTCAGTCCCGGGAAGGAATGCGCAGGGGTCGTCAGGGAAGCCGGTGCTGGCGTAACCCGGCTCAAGCCGGGCGACCGCGTCATGGTGCAAGTCGAGTACGGCGCGTTCGCGCAGGAGGTGGTCACGCTCGCAGCCAACTGTCACGTGATACCGGAGGCGATGAGCTTTCCCGAGGCGGCTGCGACCGGCCTCACGTACATGACCGCGCACTTCGCGCTCGTCGAACGCGCGCGCCTGGCGCCCGGCGAAACCGTGCTCGTCACCGGCGCGGCGGGCGGAGTGGGACTCGCCACGGTGCAGGTCGCCAAGGCGCTCGGCGCCACCGTGCTGGCGGCGGTCAGCACTCCCGACAAAGCCGCAGCGGCGCGCGCGAACGGTGCGGATCACATCATCGACACCAGCGTCGCCAGCCTGCGCGATGCGCTGCGCGAACAGGTTTACGCGGCCGTCGGCAAGCGCGGTGCCGATGTCGTCGTCGACAGCGTCGGTGGTGATGTGTTCGATGCGTGCCTGCGCGCGATCGCCTGGTCGGGGCGTCTGGTGGTCGTGGGTTTTGCGGGCGGGCGCATCCCTGAAATCAAGGCCGGCCACATCCTCGTGAAAAACATTGCCATCATCGGTCTGCAGTTCAGCGATTACCGCGACCGCGAGCCCGAAAAATGCCGTGCCGTCCGCCAGCAGTTGTTCGACCTGTACAGCGCGGGGAGGATGAAGCCGCACGTGATGGCGACTTACCCGCTCGAACGCTACGCGGAAGCGCTCGCGCTGGTGCGGGACCGCAAGGTAATCGGCAAGGTGGTGCTGACGACGGATTGACGCCCGGTCACGTCAAAGGCTTTAGCTTTCGTCGATCCGATATACCGCCTGGACCGGCCAGTGATCTGACGGCGCCAGATCAGCTCGGGGATGGAAAGGCCGCGACGATCGCGGCGGCCGCATCGGGCGCGGTATCGATGTGCAGTATGACCTCGGCAAGACGATCGGCAGCCGAGCGCGGCGCACCCAGTCCGAACTCGAGGCAGCCGCGAAACTTTTGCAGCAGCTCGTCTTCGCTCATCGGTTCCTGGGGACTACCCCTGATCGTGCTGCTGCTGACATCCACGACGCGCCCGTCGTTGAGTACTACCCGTACGCGCGTCGGCTCGATCGCCGTGGGTTCGATCGACGCATCGTCCAAGACGCGGATTCTTGCGGCCAGCGCGACTACCGCGGGCTCGGTGATCGCGGGTTGCTGATAGCTGTGGAGATCGACTCTGGCGTCGCTCAGCGCCCGCGCGAAGCTGTACGCGGCGTTGAATTGCGCATGCACGATGGAATTGCGCCTGGCATCGTACGGTTCGCCGACGGTGAGCCAGTTGACCCGGCCCATGCCGATCTCGATCTCGCGCACGTCGGCGGGCTTGACACCCTCGCCGCGCAAGCGGATGCCGAGCCCGATCGCAGTATGGTTGCATCTGCAGCACGGATACGGCTTGAAACTGTACTCGCGTATGCGCCAATGGCTGCCGAGACCGTCGGTCAGGATCGCGGGTTTCACCTCGTCGCGCTCATAAAGTGCAAACAGCCCGGCGCTGCCTTCGAGCGTGCGGCGCGTTCCGGTCAGGCCGTCCGCTGCGAGAAACGCGCCCATCACCGCCGAGCGCGCCGCGAACCCGGCGCCGAGCCGCTTGGACAGCACGCCGTCGCGGATGCTCTGCGCGGCGCCGCTGGTCTGATGGAAGGCCATGCCGAGCGCGTTGCGCATGCCCTCGGCGTCGAGCCCGAGCAGGCGCGCCGCGCCCAGGGCGGCGGCAGGTGTGCCGAAAACCATCGTCGGATGCCAGCCCTTGCCGAGGCTGTTGTAGCAGGCGAGCCCCAGTCGCGCGTGCAGCTCGGCGCCTATCGCATAGGCGAGCAGGAATTCGGTTCCCGCGACATGGCCGATGTCTTCCGCCGTCGCCAGCAGCGTCGGCAGAACGACGCAGTTGGTGTGCACGCGCGCGGGATCGTGCTGGTCGTCGAAGTCGAGGGCGTGGGCTGCGGCGCCGTTGGCGAGCGCGGCGGTCGGCGGCGAATAGCGGCGCTTGCCGTGCAGGCCGGTCGCTGACCCGGAGCTCTCCCATTTCGACAGGCGCTGGTTGAGCTCGCGGATGCCGGCGGCATGCGCGGCGCCCGCGATGACGCCCAGCGTATCGATCAGGAACCATTTCAGCGTGTTCACCACATCGGCGGGGAGGTCTGCATAACGCCATCGCGCCAGGTGCTGGCAGAGGCGCAGGCTGTAGTCGTCGTCGAGTTGCGGTGCGGATGGAGCGGGGCGGAGCTGGTCGAGTTGTGCGCTGGCCATGACGGATTCGCGATGATGACGGGGCTATCATCATAGCAGCGGATGCGATCGCGGCCGCCTGCGCCGAGCTTCGCGATCTCGCGGCCGTCAGTTATCTGTCGCGCAGATGAAGATGCGCATGCTTGGGAAGACCGGGCCCGCGTGCTATTCTTGGCTACCGCCATCGCAAGTTGTCGCTTCAGGGCTCGTCGCCCGCCGCAACCGCTGTTAACGGATGCCGTTGATCCCCCGAGTTCCGCCCTCTTTGCGCGCGCTGGCGCGCTGCGTGCGCCCCGATGCCTGACGCCCTCGGCTCCGTTGCCGCGCGGCGTCGCCCCAAGGCGCGCAGGATCTGGATCGGCATCGATACCGGCGGGACGTTCACCGACCTCGTGCTGATCGACCGCGCCCGCGATGCCTACCACTATCACAAGCTGCCGACGACGACCGGCGATCCGTCCAGGGCGATCCTCGAGGGGATCGCCCAGATCCTCGACGCGGCTGGACGGCCACGCGACGCCGTCGAGTTTATGGTGCTGGGCACGACACTGGCGACCAATGCGGTACTCGAGGGCAAGACCGCGCCGACCGGGATGCTGACGACGGCGGGTTTTCGCGACGTCCTCGAGCTCGCCCGCCAGCGGCGCCCGCATTATTTCAATCTCGACATTCTCAAGCCGCGCCCGCCAGCCGCGCGCGATTGCCGCATCGAGGTCGCCGGCCGGATCGCCGCGGATGGCGGAGAAGTCGTGGCGCTCGCCGAAGCCGATGTGCAGGCCGCGGTCGAGGTGCTGCGCGCCAAGCGTGTCGAAGCGATTGCGATCTGTTTCATGCATTCGTATGCCAATCCGTCGCACGAGCAGCGCGCGCGGGAACTGGTCCATAAATTGTGGCCGGAGGTCTACCTGTGCGCGTCGTCCGAGATCCTCGCCGAGTTCCGCGAATTCGAACGCTTCGCGACGACGACCGTCAACGCGAGCCTGATGCCGATCATGGACCGCTACCTCGAGCGTTTCGAGCGCGGCGTGGCGGAGCTGGGCGTGCAAGTCGCGCCGCGCGTGATGCAGTCCAACGGCGGCGCGGTGAGCCCGGCTGCGGTGCGTCGCGCGCCGGTGAACACGTTTTTTTCCGGTCCCGCAGGCGGCGTGATCGGCACGGTGGGCCTGGGCCGGCAGCTCGGCATCGACGATCTGATCACGTTCGACATGGGCGGCACGTCGACCGACGTGTGCCTGATCCGCGACGGCGAGCCGGCGCAGAAGAATCAGCGCGAGATGGGCGGCTTTCCGGTGCAGACGCGCACGCTCGACATTCACACCATCGGCGCGGGCGGCGGCAGCATCGCCTGGGTAGATGCCGGGGGCCTGCTCAAGGTGGGCCCGATGAGCGCTGGAGCCGTGCCCGGCCCCGCGGCCTACGGTCGCGGCGGCACGCGCCCGACCGTCACCGACGCCAACGTAGTGCTCGGCCGGCTCAATCCCGAGACGCTACTCGGCGGGCGCATGGCGATGCATCCCGAGCGCGCGCGCAAGGCGATCGAAGAGGAACTCACCGACAAGCTCGAAATCGACGTCGTGCGCGCGGCGGCGGGCATAGTCGAAATAATCAACGTCAACATGATGGGCGCCGTGCGGGTGATCTCGGTCGAGCAGGGCGTCGATCCGCGCGACTTCACGCTCGTCGCATTCGGCGGAGCCGGCCCGCTGCACGCCGCCGATATCGCGCGCAACATGGGCATCCGCAACGTGCTCGTGCCGCCGCGCCCGGGCCTGCTGTCGGCGCTGGGGCTGCTGCACGCCGATGTGCGCGGCGATTTCAGCGTCACGCGCATGGCGATCGCCGACGCCGCCCACCTGACTGCCGTCAATAAGGGGTTCGCCGAGCTCAGGCGGCGGGGTGACGAATGGCTCCGGCACGAGACGCAGAACAAGCAGCCCGCGCGCGCCCGTTACGACTGGCTCGCCGACTTGCGCTATCAGGGCCAGAATTTCGAGCTGATACTGCCGTTGCGCGCCGGCCGACTCGATGCCCGGGCGCTCGCGCGGCTGCTCGGGCTTTACCATGCGAGACACCGTGAGTTCTACGGTTATGACATGCGCGGCCAGCCCGTCGAGATCGTCAACCTGCGGCTCGTGGTGACGATAGCGCAGCGGGCCCCGCGGCCCGAGAAACCGAAATCCGCACGCGGCACGCTGAAACAGGCGCTCGTCGCGAGCCGCAAAGTCTGGTTTCCGGAGAGCGGCTTCGTCGCGACGCCGGTCTACGACCGCGCACGGTTGCCGGCAAAATGCCGTCTGAGCGGGCCCGCCGTGATCGAGCAGATGGACACGACGACGGTCGTCCCGCCGCGCGCGCGGGTAAGCAGCGACTCGCTGGACTACCTGCATATCGAAGTCGAACCGCTGCGCATCAAAGGAGGCGCATGAAGATGGCGAAGCCCCGCATCGATCCGGTCAAGGCGGAAGTGATGGCGCGTTATCTGCTGGCAACTTCGGAGGAGATGGGCGCGACCCTGATGCGCACCGCGTTCTCGCCGAATATCAAGGAGCGCGCGGACTGCTCGACGGCGATTTTCGACGCCGACGGGCAGGTGATCGCGCTTGCGCAGCGCGTGCCCATACACCTGGGATCGATGGTCGGCGCGGTCGACGCTATCCTCAAACGCCATCCGCTCGCGCAGATCGCGCCCGGCGACATGTTCGTCGCCAATGATCCCTACAACGGCGGCGGCACGCATTTGCCCGATATCAACGTCATCGCGCCGGTTTTCGTCGGCCCGCGCATTATCGCGTTCGTGGCGAACATCGCGCACCATGCGGACGTCGGCGGCATGGTGCCGGGCTCGGAAGCGGCGGTGTGCAAGAGCATCTACCAGGAAGGCCTGCGCATTCCGCCGGTGCGCATCATGCACGCCGGCAAAATGAACCGCGATGTGGTCGACATCATCCTGCTCAATTCGCGCACGCCGGACGAGCGTATCGGCGATCTCAAGGCGCAGTTCGCCGCGAACACTGTCGGCATCCGCAGCGTGCAGCAGCTGTACCAGCGCTACGGCGTCGCCCAGACCGCGCGCACGATCGCGGCTTATCTCGATTTCACCGAGAAGCGCTTCGCCGCCGCGATCGACCGCCTGCCGCGCGGCCGCTACATGGCGGAAGATTTTCTCGACGGTAATCTGCAAGGCGAAAAATGCAGCATCAAGCTCGCGCTCACGGTCGGGCGCGGCAAACTGCAGTTCGACTTCGCCGGCTCCGGCAGACAGCTCGAGAGCGCGCGCAATATTCCTTATCGGGCATTGCTGGCCACTGTGTATACGGTCGCGAAAAGCATGCTCGACCCCGAAGTGCCGGCCAACGCCGGCTACTACCGGACGCTCGAGATCAAAGCACCCGCCGGCTGCGTGGTCGGACCGGTGCCGCCGGCCGCGATCGGCTGCCGCTCGATTTCCGCGAGCGTCCTGGGCGACGTCATTGCCAATGCCTTGTCCCAAGCGATGCCCGACAAGGCGCTCGCAGGCAGCGGGCCGCATCATCTGTACGTGCTTGCGGGAACCGACCCGCGCCGCAACGCTTATTTCGTCAATTACGAAACGCTCGCCGGCGGCATGGGCGCGCGCGCTCACCGCGACGGGGTGGATGGCGTGCGCGTGCACGCGTCGGGCTCGTCCAATTTGCCGGTCGAGGCTCTCGAGCACGCCTACCCGTTTCGCGTCGAGCGCTATGCGCTGTGGGAAGGTTCCGCCGGCGTGGGTCAGTATCATGGCGGCCTCGGCGTCGTGCGCGACTACCGTGTGCTGGCTGACGATATCGTCGTGAGCCTGTCGTCCGAGCGCCAGCATGTTGCGGCAAGCGGTATGGCAGGCGGCGGCGCGGGGGCGTGCGGCGCGTTCATACTCAATCCGGACACGCCGCAGCAGCAGAAGCTGCCGGCAGCGGCAGGGGAGATCGCGCTGGCGCGCGACAGCGTGCTGCGCATCTGCACGCCGGCGGGAGGCGGCTACGGCGATCCCGCGCAGCGCGATGCGCAGGCGCTCGAGCGCGATGTTCGCGAAGAGCGCGGCAGGCGCAGTGCGCAGCGGAGCTGAAGCGGCAACGCGCGGGGCGTCACCGTCGCCGCGCCATGGGGGCGCGATCACAAAGGAGCGAACATGAAACCAGTTGCGGAATTCGACGTGTTCAGCGCTGCGCGGCGCGAGTATCCGGCGCTCGAGCGCTGGACCTATATGGACGTCTCGGGACGCTGCGTGCTGTCGCGCGGCGTGCGCGCGGCGATCGACGCCCAGCTCGACGAGCGCATGATGAATGGCGGCGACAAGGTGAAGTTTTTCGCCATGATCGAGCGCGCGCGCGGCAAGTTTGCGCAGCTGATCAATGCCGAGCCTGACGAAATCGCCTACGCCAAGAACGTGTCCGACGGGCTCAACATGATCGCGACCGGCTTCCACTGGAAACGCGGCGACAACGTGATTCTGTGTCCCGAGCTGGAGCATCCGAACAACATCTATCCGTGGCTGAACATGCAGCGCTACGGTCTGGAAGTGCGCACGGTGCGGCCGCGCGACGGCCACATACCGGTCGGTGACATTGCCGGGCTCATCGACAGCGGCACGCGCGTGGTGACCGTCTCAACGGTGACTTTTGCGCCGGGGTTTCGCACCGACGTCGATACGCTGGGCCGCATCTGCCGCGAGCGCGGGATCATGCTGCTGGTCGACGCGGCACAGTCCGCGGGCATATTGCATACCGACGTGCGCGCCTCCAATATCGACGCCCTGGCGGTCTCGACACAGAAAGGCCTGCTCGGACTCTATGGCATGGGGTTCCTCTACTGCCGCCGCGACTGGGCGGAGCAACTGACCCCCGCCTACCTCGCGCGGTTCGGGGTCGATCTCGGCGATGATGCGCACGAGGCGACGATGGGCGGCGACGCTTATCGGCTCATGCCGGCGGCGCGCCGCTTCGACCTGGGCAACTACAACTATGTCGGCACCGCTGCGATCGACGCATCTCTGAGCGAGCTGCTCGCCCTCGGCACGCGCAACATCGAAGCGCACGTCACGGGTCTCGGACACGCGCTGGCGCGAGGATTGTTCGACCTCGGCCTGCCGGTTTCGGGCGGCAGGGCAGGTCCCCACCTCGCGCACATCGTCACCGCCGGGGTCATGAGCGCCAACCATTACGACAGCGGCGACGAGCGCTGTAACCAGTGGTATCGGTTTTTGAGCGACAACCGCGTCAAGCTGTCGATCCGGCGTGGCGTGCTGCGCTTCTCGCTCCATCTTTACAATGACATGAGCGACGTCGAGCGCGTGCTCGAATTGACGAAGGCATTCTTAGCCACAGATAAACGCGGATAAGACCGGGTTGTTTTATCCGTGTGGATCTGCGTTCATCTGTGGTTTTGTCAAGCCCTTCAGGAAAAATGCATTACATAGACTCCACGACCGGCGCGACGTACCCGATCGAGCGCGCGCGCTGGTGCGGCGTCGGCGGCAGCTCGCTCAATCTCGCCGACGGCCCCGGGCTCACGCGCGGCGAGATCGACACGGCGCGGCGCTCGCTGTGGCGCTACGCCAAGGCGCTCCTCGTCACCGTCGAAGACGCGGTCACTCTGGGAGAAGGGTGGACGCCACTGGTCTGTGGCGTGCTCGGCGGCATGCCCATTACCATGAAGCTCGAGTTCCTGATGCCCACCGGTTCGTTCAAAGACCGCGGCATGACGGTGATGATCAGCTATCTCAAGAGCCGTGGTATCACGCACGTGCTCGAGGATTCGTCGGGTAATGCGGGCGCATCGCTGGCGGCTTACGCCGCTGCAGCAGGCATGCGCTGTCGCATACTGGTTCCCGAGTCCGCATCGTACCCGAAGATCGCGCAGATCGCGGCGAGCGGCGCTGATGTCCTGACGATCAAAGGCTCGCGCCAGGATGTCGCCGACGCGGCGCTGCGCTATGCGAGCGAGATCTTTTACGCCAGCCACAACTGGCAGCCGATGTTCATCGAAGGCACGAAGACGCTGGCCTACGAGCTGTGGGAGCAGCTGGGTTTCAGGGCGCCCGACAATGTCGTCGTGCCTCTCGGTTACGGCAGCAACATCTGCGGCTGCGAGCGGGGCTTCGGCGAGTTGCTGCGCAACGGCGAAATCGCGCGCATGCCGCGTCTTTTCGGCGTGCAGGCGGCGAATTGCGCCCCTCTATACGCCGCCTTCACGGCGGGTGCCGAGCAGCTGGTGCCCACCGAGATCTCGGCGACGGTCGCCGAAGGTATAGCCTCGTCGCGGCCGACGCGGGTGCGTGAAGTGCTGCGCGGTGTCACGCACAGCGCGGGCAGCATCGTCGCGGTCAGCGAAGCGGAAATCGTCGATGCGCTCGGCGCGCTGGCGCGTCAGGGGCTGTACGTCGAGCCGACGAGCGCGGCCGCTGCGGCGGGCTTGCGCCAGCTCCAGCAACAGGGTGTGATTACGGCCGATCAAACCACCGTGCTGGTCCTGACGGGATCGGGGTTGAAAGCTTCCGAGAAAATCGGCCAACTGCTGGGCCTGGCCGCGCGGGTCCCTTAACCGTCCAGCGTATGTAATTGGCCGGCGTCAACCCGGGTTTTCCGGGCTGGCGGGAGCCGCGGCCTACCCGACAGCCCCTGCCGCGGTCTGGGGGCGATCGCCTGCCGCGAGCGTTTGATATGTGCCCGGCAGTTTGCTATAAGGAACGCGCCTGCCGAAAACAAGGAGGGTCGTATGTTCAAACATATTCTGATCCCTACCGACGGTTCCGAGCTCTCCCGGAAAGCCATACGCACCGGCGTCGAACTCGCCAAATTCCATGGCGCCCGCGTGACCGGCGTGCATGCCATTCCGGACTATCACCTGATGATCGCTTATGAAGGGGCGTTTGATCCGGTGACCGAAGAGCGCATTGAAAAGGAGGCGCGAATGCGCGCCGACAGCTTTCTCGGTTTCATCAGGCAAACCGCGGAAACCGCGGGCGTGTCGTGCGAAACCGTTTGTGAAACGAGCGACCATCCCTACGATGCAATACTCAAGACGGCGAACGCCAGGCACTGCGATCTGATCCTGCTCCATTCCCACGGCAGGAAGGGACTCGCTGCGGTGCTGTTGGGCAGCGAGACGCGCAAGGTGCTCACCCACTCGAAAATCCCGGTCATGGTGGTGCGATAGCGGCATGCGTTCGCATGATATTGATCTGTAAAACGAAAAACCGCCTTATCAGCTGCGCGGCCGAATATACTGCAAAGCAACAGAAATGGCTTGCACAGCGTCCTGTCTTGGCCGATAATGAAATCGCGTTGGACATCTTTACAGGTGTCGGCGCAACTCCTCCAAAACCTCCTCCTTTGGTGGAAACTTAGCGCAACCCTCCGGGGTTGCGCATTTTTTTGCCTGTTTGACCCGTTTCACCCAGCCCCTGCGCTGTGGCTTCCCCGATGTATGGGCTAATCCTGTTGCGGAGATTGCTGCAGCGCAAGAATCGGGCGCGACGCGCGAGCTGCGCCTGCCGAGTCCCAGCCTGCCGAATCCCACCGTGATGCACCGAGAATATCGGCAGTCGCAGCGCCTGGCGCGGTCCCGGAGGCATGCAGCAAAACACGCCGATCAGCTATACTTGCCCGGCTTGAAATCATTCGTTGGCTACGGATCGCGTACAGAAGGTCATCAGAACAACATACTGCGCCGCGGCACCGGGCGAATCCCGCCGGCTGTTGTGGGATTGACTGCGGTCAAGGCGCGCTCACCCACGTACGGTTAAGTTACGTTTGGCTGTCTGTCCCGCGCGGTGAAACACCCTAGCCGCGCGCAATCCTGAAAGTCCCTATGAAGATTCACGAATACCAGGCCAAGGAAATCCTGCGCAAGTATGGGGTCGTTACGCCCCGCGCTATCCCGTGTTTCAGCGTGGACGAAGCGGTAGCTGCCGCGCACAAGCTGGGCGGCAAGGTGTGGGTAGTCAAGGCGCAGATCCACGCCGGTGGGCGGGGCAAGGGCGGTGGCGTGAAGCTCGCCAAGTCCGTCGATGAGGTCAGGCAATCCGCCGGCGAGATACTCGGCATGATGCTGAAAACGCATCAGACCGGACCGCAGGGACAGAAGGTACGGCGGCTGCTGATCGAAGAGGGCGCCGACATCAGGAAGGAGCTCTACGCCGGCATGGTCGTCGATCGCGGCACGCAGCGCGTCTGTCTGATGGCAAGCTCGGAAGGCGGCATGGACATCGAACACGTGGCCGCCCATACCCCGGACAAAATCCACAAGGTATTCATCGACCCGATGACCGGTCTGCAGGACGGCGAGGCCGACGACGTCGCGCGCAAAATCGGCATTCCCGATGCATCGCTAGCCCAGGCGCGCGTCGCGTTGCAGGGCCTGTACCGCGCTTTCGACGCCACCGACGCGTCGCTGGCAGAAATTAACCCGCTGATACTCGCGGGCGGCGGAGACGTCGTAGCCCTGGATGCGAAAATGACTTTCGACGACAACGCGCTATTCAGGCACCCCGACATCGTGGCGATGCGCGATCTCGACGAAGAAGACCCGGCCGAGATCGAGGCTTCGAAATATGACCTGAATTACATCTCCCTGGACGGCAACATCGGTTGCCTCGTGAACGGCGCGGGACTGGCGATGGCCACGATGGACATCACCAAGCTGTATGGCGGCAGCCCCGCGAACTTTCTCGACGTCGGCGGCGGAGCCTCGGCTGAAAAAGTCACCGAGGCATTCAAGATCATGCTCAAGAACCCGGGCGTCAAGGCGATACTGGTGAACATCTTCGGTGGAATCATGAAATGCGACGTGATCGCTGAAGGCATCGTGACAGCCGCCAAGCAGGTAAAACTGACGGTGCCGCTCGTGGTGCGCCTCGAAGGGACCAACGTCGAGCTTGGCAAGAAAATCCTGGCCGATTCAGGATTGCCGATCATCTCCGGAAGCAACATGGCCGACGCCGCGGAAAAAGTGGTGCAAGCGGTCAAGAAAGCAGCCTGAAAATGTCGATCCTCATCAACAAGAATACGCGTGTGATGACGCAGGGTATCACCGGCAAGACCGGGCAGTTCCATACGAAGATGGGCAAGGAATACGCGAACGGCGCGGCGGGCTATGTTGCCGGGGTCAATCCGAAGAAGCCCGGAGAATCGTACGAAGGCATTCCGATTTTCGCAACTGTCAAGGAAGCGAAAGAGAAAACCGGCGCCAACGTTTCGGTCATCTATGTACCGCCGCCGTTTGCCGCTGCCGCCATCGACGAGGCGATCGACGCCGACCTCGATCTCGTCATCTGCATCACCGAAGGCATACCGGTGCGCGACCTGATCCTTACGAAATACAAGATGCAGGGCAAGCGCACCCTGCTGATCGGGCCGAATTGTCCGGGCGTGATCACTCCGGACGAACTCAAGATCGGCATCATGCCGGGACATATTCACAAGAAAGGCCCCGTCGGCGTCGTCTCGCGCTCCGGCACGCTGACTTACGAAGCGGTCGGCCAGTTGATGGAGCAGAAGCTCGGCCAGTCGTCGTGCGTCGGCATCGGCGGCGATCCCGTGAACGGACTGAAGCATGTGGACGTGATGAAGATGTTCAACGACGATCCGCAAACCGAGGCCGTCATCATGGTCGGCGAAATCGGCGGCTCGGACGAGGAAGATTGCGCGCGCTGGGTCAAGGCGAACATGAAGAAGCCAGTGGTAGGGTTCATCGCCGGTGTAACGGCGCCACCGGGCAAGCGCATGGGTCACGCGGGTGCGATCATCTCGGGCGGCAAGGGAACTGCCGCGGAAAAACTTGCGGTAATGGAGGAGTGCGGGATCAAAGTGACCAAGAATCCCGCCGAGATGGGCAAGCTGCTCCGGTCCGTGCTGAAGTAAGAATTCGCCGTTTCCCGGGCGGAGCAGGGAACGGTCGCTGGCTGAGTCTGCGTGGAATAGGCGCTTGTCGGACTTGAGTCCGACAAGCTCATTAGGCAAAACCGCCCCGGAAAAAATGCGCAAGTGTCGTCAAAAAAGCCATCGCAATGTTGTTGCTGCGTGCTGACCGAGGTGAAACGGCTGTGGAATGAGACATTATTCAGAAAAAGGGGGCGGTTTTGCTTTAGCAGCCTGTCGGACCCTCTAAGTCCGACAGGCTGCTAGCGTTTCGAAACCGGACAGCGTGAGCGGAGCTAACCGACGCGCGGACGGGCAGGTGGTTTGCAGCCACGCAAATCACAAATGCGTTCGACGTCGATTAATGACTCGTTAACCAGGCATTTGTGATGGAACACTCCAAGACAGAAGCGCGCCTCGTCGATCGGCCGGCGAAGAATAAGCGCGGCACGCCCAAAGGCCGCCCGGTCGATGCCCAGGCCCTGGCCGAAGTGCAAAGCCTCCTCGGCTCCGAGCCGCGCCGTGCCGATCTGCTCATCGAGCATCTGCACAAGATCCAGGAACGCTACGGCTGTATTTCCGCAGCGCACATGGTCGCGCTCGCGCGCGAAATGAACCTCGCGATGACCGAAGTCTATGAAGTCGCGACCTTTTATCATCATTTCGACGTCGTCAAGGAAGGCAACGTTGCGCCGCCGGCTCTGACGGTGCGCGTATGCGATTCGTTGTCCTGCGAACTGGCTGGAGCGCAACGGCTGATGGCGCAGCTCGAGGCCGCGCTGGGGCCGGGAGTGCGCGTGATACCGGCGCCCTGCATCGGGCGTTGCGAGCAGGCCCCTGCCGTGGTCGTCGGCCAGAATCCCGTCGCGCAGGCAACCGTGGCTGCGGTGAGCGCGGAGGTGGCCGCCGGCAACACCCAATGCGCGGTCGGCTCGTACATCGACTACCGCGAGTACCGCAGCCGCGGCGGCTATCGGCTCGCGGCCGAGTGCGGCGCGGGCAAGCGCGACGTCGAGGAGATTCTGCAAACGATGGAGGCGTCGAGTCTGCGCGGGCTGGGCGGCGCCGGCTTTCCGACGGGCCGCAAGTGGCGCATCCTGCGCGCCGAGCGCTCGCCGCGGTTGATGGCGATCAACATCGACGAGGGCGAGCCCGGCACATTCAAGGACCGCTATTACCTCGAGCGCGACCCGCACCGTTTTATCGAGGGTGCGCTGATCGCGGCGTGGGCTGCGCAGATCTCCGAAATCTACGTCTACCTGCGCGACGAGTATGCCGGATGCCGCGCCATACTCGAACGCGAGCTCGCCGCGCTGCGCGCGGACCCGCCGTGTCCGCTAGTGCCGATCCATCTGCGCCGCGGTGCCGGCGCCTACATTTGCGGCGAAGAGTCCGCGATGATCGAGTCGATCGAGGGCAAGCGCGGCATGCCGCGGCTGCGGCCGCCCTATGTTGCGCAGGTCGGTCTGTTCGGTCAGCCAACGCTCGAGCACAACATGGAAACGCTGCACTGGGTGCGCGAAATCATCGAAAAGGGCGCGCAGTGGTTCGCGGGGCAGGGCCGCAACGGCCGCAAAGGACTGCGATCGTTCTCGGTGTCGGGCCGCGTCAAAAAACCAGGCATGCACCTTGCACCCGCAGGGATCACGGTCAAGGAGCTGATCGCCGAACATTGCAGCGGCATGCTGCCGGGGCACGAGTTCTATGCGTATCTCCCCGGCGGTGCCTCCGGGGGCATACTGCCGGCGAGCATGGGCGACATACCGCTCGATTTCGATACGCTGCAGCCGCACGGCTGCTTTATCGGCTCGGCCGCGATCATCATTCTTTCCGACCAGGACAAGGCGAGCGCCGCCGCGCGCAACCTGATGAAGTTTTTTGCGGACGAATCGTGCGGTCAATGCACGCCTTGCCGCGTGGGCACCGCGAAGGCGCTGAACCTCATGCGCGCGCCGCAATGGGACCAGGCGCTGCTCGAGGAACTTTCCGGCGCCATGGCGGACGCATCGATATGCGGTCTGGGGCAGGCAGCGCCGAATCCCGTGCGCTGCGTGATCAAGTATTTTGGACATGAAATCAAGTGAGGCGTAGGCGTGAGGAGCAAGGGGTAAGACCGGCACGGCGCTGTGGCTACGCCTCACGCCTAACCGGGCAGGTCTCAGCGATCGTTGAACAGTTTCTTGACGTTGACGTGACCCTGACCCCTCATGCCTTACCTTGGAGGAACGCATGACTGCGACCAGCAACCAGGAATACGCGGCGATGCCGGTGGAGTTCAAGCTCAACGGCAGGGATGTGATCGGTTACGGCAACGAGACGATCATTCAGACCGCGCAGCGACTCGGCGTCGAGATTCCGCGC
The DNA here is from genome assembly GCA_046715035.1 of Burkholderiales bacterium. GTDB lineage: Bacteria > Pseudomonadota > Gammaproteobacteria > Burkholderiales > SG8-41 > PALSA-1004. Next base: position 22,106 of record JBKJZR010000023.1, read on the forward strand.
CTGTGTTACATGGAAGGCATGCGCCCGGACGGCAATTGCCGCGCGTGCATGGTCGAGATCAAGGGCGAGCGCGTGCTCGCGCCGTCGTGCTGCCGCAATGCGGTAGCCGGCATGGAAGTGACGACCGACAGCGCGCGTGCCGTGGCGTCGCAGAAGATGGTGCTCGAGCTGCTGCTCTCAGACGTGCAGAAGGAGCGCCATACCCTGCACTCCGAGCTCGACAAGTGGGCTACGAAACTGGGCGTGGGCAAGCCGCGGTTCGAAGCGCGGGAGCCCGTCGCGGCGGATATGTCGCATCACGCCATCGCGGTCGATCTCAATTCGTGCATACAGTGCACGCGCTGCGTGCGTGCCTGCCGCGAGGAGCAGGTCAACGATGTGATCGGCTACGCCTTTCGTGCCGAGCATTCCAAAATCGTCTTCGACCTCGATGATCCGATGGGCGATTCGACGTGCGTCGCGTGCGGCGAGTGCGTGCAGGCGTGCCCGACCGGCGCGCTGATGCCAGCGCGCGGCGTGGGCCTCGTCAAGCCCGACCAGCAGGTGCACTCGGTGTGCCCGTATTGCGGCGTGGGCTGCCAGCTCACCTATAACATCAAGGACAACAAGATCCTCTACGTTGACGGCCGCGACGGGCCGTCCAACCACAACCGGTTGTGCGTCAAGGGGCGCTACGGCTTCGACTACGTCAGCCACCGGCAGCGGCTGACCCAGCCGCTTATCCGCAAGGCGGGCGTGCCCAAATCCGCGGACTTCGACATGGATCCCGCGCGCCCGCTCGACTATTTTCGCGAAGCGACGTGGGACGAGGCTCTCGACAGGGCCGGCGCCATGCTGAAAAACATCCGCGACGGGGGCGCACCGCGGGCGGGGCGCAATGCCCTGTGCGGCTTCGGATCGGCCAAGGGGAGCAACGAAGAAGCTTACCTGTTCCAGAAGCTGGTGCGCACCGGATTCAGCACCAACAACGTCGACCACTGCACGCGGCTGTGCCACGCCTCGAGCGTTGCCGCGCTGATGGAAGGCGTGAGCTCGGGTGCGGTCTCGAATCAGATCAACGACGTGCGCAACGCAGAAGTCGTGCTGCTGATCGGCGCCAACCCAACCTCCAATCACCCCGTCGCGGCGACCTGGATCAAGAACGCCGTCAAGCAGGGCACCAAACTCATCATCGCGGATCCCCGCCGCTCCGATCTCGCGCGCCACGCCGATTACTTCCTGCAGTTCAAAGCCGACACCGACGTGGCGCTGCTCAACGCGATGATGCATACGATCGTGCACGAGGGACTCGTCAACGAGGAATTCGTGCGCAGCCGCACGATAGGCTACGAGGATCTGAAGCGCAACGTCGAGGGCTATAGTCCGGAGGCGATGGCACCGCTGTGCGGCATCCCTGCGGCGACGATCCGGGAAGTGGCGCGGCTTTACGCGAAGTCCAGGGCCTCGATGATTCTGTGGGGAATGGGCATCTCCCAGCACATCCACGGCACCGACAACGCGCGGTGCCTGATCGCGCTGTGCATGATGACGGGACAGATCGGCCGTCCCGGAACCGGCTTGCACCCCTTGCGCGGGCAGAACAACGTGCAGGGCGCATCGGACTCCGGGCTGATACCGATGGTGTTCCCCGACTATCAGCGGGTCGACGATCCCGAGGCCCTTGCCCGCTTCGAGCAACTCTGGGGAGCGACGCTCGATCCGCAACCTGGCCTGACCGTCGTCGAGATCATGGACGCCGTGCACGCGGGCGCGATCCGCGGCATGTACATCATGGGCGAGAACCCGGCGATGTCCGACCCTGACGCGCACCATGCGCGCGTGGCGCTGGCCAAGCTCGAATGTCTGGTGGTGCAGGAGATCTTCCTCACGGAAACGTGCTATTACGCCGATGTCATTTTCCCGGCGACGGCGTGGCCCGAAAAAACGGGCACCGTGACGAATACCGATCGCATGGTGCAGTTGGGCCGGCAGGCACTGGCGGCGCCGGGTGCGGCCCGGCCCGACCTGGAAATCATTCAGGATATCGCGCGGCGGCTCGGACTCGACTGGAACTACGCGGGGCCGCGCGACGTTTTCAACGAGATGCGCAAGGCGATGCCGTCCATCGCGGGGATCACGTGGGAGCGGCTAGAGGAAGAAAGCTGCGTGACCTATCCGTGCGAGCAGGAAGGCGATCCCGGCCAGCCGGTCGTGTTCGTCGATCGGTTTCCGACGCCATCGGGCCGCGCCAGGCTCGTGCCGGCCGACATCATCCCGGCGGCCGAGCAGCCCGACCGCGATTTTCCGTTCGTGCTCATCACCGGGCGCCAGCTCGAGCATTGGCATACCGGCGCGATTACCCGCCGCGCGGCGGTGCTCGACGCCATCGAGCCCGAGCCCGTGGCCTCGCTCCACCCGCTCGATCTCGATGCGATCGGCGCCATCCCCGGCGACGTGATCACGGTGGAATCGCGGCGCGGCATCATTTCGCTCTACGCGCGCGCCGACGATGGCACGCCCAGAGGCGCGGTATTTATTCCGTTCTGCTATTACGAAGCTGCGGCTAACCTGCTGACCAATCCGGCGCTCGACCCTTTCGGCAAGATCCCCGAATTCAAGTACTGCGCAGTGAAGGTGATGCGCGGCGGGGAGCTCACGCCGCGTACCAGCTACGGCGGCGGCCAGGCGATGGCCGAGCTGCAGACGGTTTAGGGCGCGGAATACCGATCAGCCGTTCATTCGAGGGGACATCCATGGATCAGGCCATCGACAGTGTGATCGGCACCGAGCACTGGACCCACAAAGGCGACATCAAGCTCTTCCTGTGGGAGAAACGCGCGGTGGCGCCGCGCGATTCAGGCGCGCGCGCCGCACAATCGGCGCCTCGGGGCACACTGATCTTCGTGCACGGCTCGTCGATGGCGTCGACCCCGGGCTTTGATTTCCAGATGCCCGGCAAGCCGGATGCGTCGCTGATGGACTGGTTCGCGCGGCGCGGCTTCGATACGTGGTGCGTCGACATGGAAGGCTACGGACGCTCCGACAAGCACCGCGACATCAACTGCGATGTCGCCAACGGCGCCGATGATCTCGAAGCAGCCGTCGATTACATCGTGCGCACCCGCGGCGTGGAGCGGCTGCATTTTTACGGCAGTTCGTCGGGTGCGCTGCGCGCAGCACTGTATGCACAGCGGCACCCTGAGCGCGTGGCGCGGCTCGTGCTCAGCGCTTTCGTGTGGACCGGCAAAGGCAGCCCCACGCTTGCCGAGCGCACCAGGAAGCTGCCTGAATACCGCGCGCACAATCGCCGCAAGATCGATCGTGCCTTCGTCAACAGCATGTTCACGCGCGACCACGACGGCGGCGCGGAGCAGGCGGTGATCGACGCATACGCGCGAGCGATACTCGCCCTCGACCAGTCCGTGCCGACCGGGACCTACGTCGACATGTGCGCAAACCTGCCGCTGGTGGATCCGGAGAAGATCAGCGCGCCGACGCTGATCATGCGCGGCCAGTACGACGGCATCGCGTCCATGGAAGACCTGCTGGATTTCTTCAGCAGGCTGCCAAATCCCGACAAGCAGTTCGCGGTCATGCCGGGGATCTCCCACAACAGCACGAAGGCGCTCAACTACCGGATCGCGTATCACATTCTGCTCGCGTTCCTGACCCAGCCCGAGCCGATCTACCGCGGCTGAGTTGCCGGCCCAGACCAGCGCGGGAACGCTTGAGGCTTCTTTCCGGAAGATCATGCTGGCGAGATTTTTGTTCCCGATAGCCCTGCTGAGCGGCACCACCCTGGTTGCGGCGGCGCAAGCACAGGGCTATCCCGACCGACCGCTGCGCGTGGTGGTGCCTTATGCAGCGGGTGGGTCGACGGACATCCTGGCGCGCATCGTCGGCCAGAAGCTGAGCGAGGCGTTCGCACAGGCCGTCGTGATCGACAATCGGCCGGGCGCCGGCACCCTGATCGCAACCGAGATCGTCGCCCGTGCCGCGCCCGATGGCCTTACGCTGCTGATGGCCACGCCCGCTTTGCCGGTCGCGCCCGCCTTGTATGCGAAAGTCCCATTCGACGTCGGCAGGGATTTCGCTCCCGTCACTAACATCGCCGCGACCAGCAACGTCCTCGTCGTGCATCCTTCGGTTGCCGCGCAGACGGCCAGGGAACTGATCGCGCTGGCCAAGGCGCAGCCGGGTAAGCATACGTTCGGCTCCAGCGGGGTAGGCGGCGCGAGTCATCTCGCGACAGAGCTGTTTCGCAGCATGGCGGGCATCGAGCTCGTGCACGTGCCCTACAAAGGCGGCGCAGTCGCCGTGACGGACCTGCTGGGGGGCAGACTGACGCTAATGTTCGCGAATCTGACCACCGTTCAGCCTCACATCAAGTCGGGCAAGGTGCGGGCGCTGGCGATCGGCACGGCGCAGCGCTCGCTCGTCGTACCCGAATTGCCGACGGTCGCCGAAGCCGGCGTGCCGGGTTACGAAGCGAATAACTGGAACGGCGTAGTCGTCCCCGCCGGCACCCCGCGCCAGGTGATCGAGCGGCTGCAACGCGAGATCAAGGCGATCGTCAGCGCTGTCGAGGTCCGCGACAAGCTGCTCGCCACCGCTTTCGAGCCGATCGCCGATACGCCTGCGGAATTTGCGCGCTACCTAGCAGCAGAGCGCATCAAGTGGGCGAAAGTCGTGAAGGACGCGAACGTAAAGCCGGAATGACAAGTTTGTGCATTACCTGGCCCGTGCGTCCACCTCCTCCCCCATTACTCAAACTTCCACAGCGACTGAGCATATGAGCCTTTACCGTGGCATGGACCAGACTGCACTCGACGCGGCGTACAACAACACGACGGCGGTAGCGGACAGCGCCCGCCACATCGCCGACTTCGAGGCGCGCAGCGCAAAAGTGCGCGCAGCGCACAGCGCGCACCTCGACCTGCGATATGGCGCCGCCGAGCGCAACCGCATAGATTACTTCGCGGCCGATGTGCGCGGGAAGGTACTGGTTTTCATCCATGTCGGCTACTCGCAGATGAGATCCAAGGAAGAGTTCAGTTTTCTTGCGAGCGGTCCGCTCGCGCACGGCATACAGGTCGCGTGCGTCGGCTACACGCTCGCTCCACAGAAGCGCCTGACGGGCATCGTCGCCGAAATACGCGAGGCCATCGGCTGGCTCGCCGAACACGCTGACGAACTCGGCGGCGACGCTGCACGAATCTACCTTTGCGGATGGTCGGCGGGCGGTCACCTGACGGCGCAGTGTCTCGACGAGCCCGCCGTGCGGGGCGGGCTTGCTATCAGCGGACTGTTCGACCTGGAGCCCATCCGGCTGAGCTACCTGAACGACAAGCTGCGACTCGATCCCGACGAGGCGCGCCGTCTGAGTCCGCTGCTCGCGTTGGCGGACGCTGCGTCGCCGCTCATCGTCGCGTACGGCGAGCGCGAGCTCCCCGAATTGCAGCGCCAGTCGGCAACATTCGCTGACGCCCGGGCAAACGCGGGTCTGCCGGGACGTTGCGTCCGGCTGCCGGGCCACAACCATTTTACGATCCTGGAAGAGCTGGCGAGCCCGGACGGGGCGCTTACCCGGCTGGTGTGCGAGCTCGCCGCGGCTTAGAGACGCCGCACCGTACCGGTGCTGCAGGTCTTCACGCGCACCAGCAAGGTGCGTCCCGCGCGCGCTGTCCGAGCGTTGCAACGAAGTTCTGCCCCCTTCCCACGCTGCATGTTCGCACATCGTCTAAGGAAGCTCTTATTAAGCCTTTTCTACCAGTTCCGGCTTCCTCTGACTTAGGGGATTTACAAGGGGCTAGGTAGAAGGGTCCCACCCCCCCTTGTTCAGACGTCCTCTAAGGCATTGGCACAACGCTTGCTCATGTCGCTCCCAGTACGTACACGTGCAGCGAATCGACAGGGAGCGTCATATGGCTATTCGTAGAAAATCCGCGGTTTACAGCTTGGCCAGTTTGCTGGCCATGGTCGCCGCGCTGGTGGCGCCCGCACACGCGGCCGACAAGGTAATCAAGGTCGGCACGCTCAAGCTGATCCACGCGATCACGCCCTATTTTTATGACAAGTTCGCGCCGCCCGGCTACAAAATCGAAGTCATTCCGTACGAAACGCCGACCGACGGCAAGAACGCCGTGGCGACGCGCTCGGTCGATTTCGGCACGTACGGGCTCGCCGCGGCGACGCTCGGCGGCGCCGCAAGCGAGCCGGTCGTGATCATCGGCGCGCAATGCAATCGCGGCATGGCCGTAGTCGCCGGCGCCAAGTCCGACATCAAGTCCGTCAAGGATCTGAAGGGCAGGAAAGTCGCGATCCTGCCGGGCTCGACGCAGGAAGTCGTGATCCTCGACCGCCTCAAGCAGGAGGGCATGTCGATCAAGGATATCCAGCCGGTACGTGTCGCGTTCAGCGAAATGCCTGCCGCGCTCGAGCGCGGCGATGTCGACGCATACGTCGGAGCGGAGCCAGGTCCTTCGATCAGTGTGGCCAAGGGCGTCGGCAAAATCGTGGAATTCCCGTATGGCACGCCCACCGGGTCGGTCAACATGGTGATGACGACGCACGAGCTCATGATCAAGGAAAATCCCGAGCTCGTGAAAGCGTTTCTCGCCATGCACCGCAAGGCGACCGAGTATGCGATGGCCAACCGCGCGGCCTTTGTCGACATGGCGGTGCAGAAGCTCGGCCAGCCGCGGGCGACGATCGAGATTGCGGCGCCAAACGTGGAGCTTACCTGGAACACCGATGCCGACTGGGTGACGCGCGCCAAATACTACGGCTCGCAGATGCTCGACAAGAAGCAGATCCGCCAGCTTCCCGATTACAGCAAGTTCATCAACACGAGCTTCGTCAACGAGCTCGCCAAGACAAAGTAGCGGACCCGCCCGGTCTTCCGCCATGGAGCGCGTCGCCGAACTGCCCTTGAGCGCCGGCCGCGCGCCGCTCGCGCGCACGCTCAAGCGCTGGCTGACGCCGGTGCTGGTGCCGCTTGTGCTGCTCGCCGCGTGGGACCTCGGCGTGCGGATGACAGGCACGCGTCTCGTTCCGCTGCCCCAAAGCGTTGCGGTCATGCTCTACGACCTGACGTTCGGGGGCATCTACGACGATGCATTCAGTCAGACGATTCACGTGCACTTCTGGAAATCGGTGCAGCGGGTCTATGGCGGATTTTTTGCCGCTGCGCTGGTGGCCATCCCGCTCGGGCTGCTCATCGGGCGCGTCAGGTTCATACGCAATCTGCTCGATCCGACACTGCAGATCCTGCGGCCGGTTCCCGTGACGGCGTGGCTGCCGCTGTCGATGATCTTCTTCGGACTGGGTCCGAACGCCGCGATCTTCCTGGTGTTCCTCGGCGCTTTCTATCCCATCGTGCTCAATACGACTTTCGGCGTGCGCTCGGTCGATCACAAGCTCTTCGAGGCGGCGTCGATGCTGGGGTGCAACGGCTCGTCGCTGTTTCGCCAGGTCGTGTTGCCGGCGGCCACACCATCGATCTTCAACGGCCTGCGCCTCGGCCATGGCTTCGCATGGATACTGATCGTCGTCGGCGAGATGACGGGCGTGCCCGAGGGCCTGGGTGCCATGATCATGGACGGACGCACCTTGTCCCGTACCGATCTGGTGATCTCCGGGATGATCGTGATCGGACTGGCGGGATTTCTGTCCGACCGGGTCCTCGTCGCGATCAACAACCGGTTGCTCGCGTGGAGCCCCCAGCACCATGCCTGATTCCGGCCTGCATCGCAGCGCGCGTCCGACGCTGGCGGTCAAGTCGCTGAGCAAGCGCTTCGCGATCGGCGATCACAACGTCGAGGCGCTGCGTGAGATAAACCTGACGATCAACAAAGGCGAGTTCGTCTGTCTGATCGGTGCATCGGGTTGCGGCAAGTCGACGCTGCTGCGCATCGTCGCCGGTTTCGAAACGCCCAGCGCGGGCACGGTCGAGATGTATGGTTCGCCGATCACCGCACCCGGTCCCGACCGCGGCATGGTGTTCCAGGATTTTGCGCTTTTTCCATGGCTGACCGTCCGTGAAAACATCGGCTTCGGCCCCAGACAGCGTGCGCTTCCCAAGCAAAAGCTTAAGGAGCTCGCCGCGCACTATACCGACATGGTCGGACTGACGAAGTTTGCGGACTACTATCCGAGCCAGCTCTCGGGCGGCATGAAGCAGCGGGTCGCGATTGCACGCGTGCTCGCCAACGACTGCGAAGTGCTGCTGATGGACGAGCCGTTCGGCGCGCTCGACGCACTGACGCGCGAAAAACTGCAGCAGGAGCTGCTCGACATATGGGAACGCACGAAGGTCACCGTGATCTTCGTGACGCATTCGGTCGAGGAAGCGGTGCTGCTGTCCGACCGGGTCGTCGTCATGACGGCGGGGCCCGGACGCATCGAGCATGACGCCCGCATCCTGCTCGCCCGGCCACGCGAGGTCTCGGCGATCGATTTCAACCAGGTGCGGCGTGACATCACGGAGCGCATTACCAGTCACCTTACGACTGTCAAGAGCGTCACCGCCGCAGCCTGAACCCGGCGCCTTCAATACTCTGCCGGCGCCAATCGCACGAACGCCAGCGTTCGACACCCGCCTTGACGGTACGTCACCAGCATCTTCGCATCGGCTTCGACGACCATCTCGTTTTTCTGGTTGCGACACACGCCGTTCAGGGTGAGAAGCCCGCCGGCCATCAACCAAAAGGCGGGTCGAGACGATCCAATGCACTGCGCTCAGAAACGGTTTCGTCCACGCGATGGAACTCGCCACGCAGGCGTTCCTGCACCCAGATCGGAATCACTACCGTTCCGTCGACCACCCACCATTGCGGGTGATGCGACTTGTATTGCAAAGCCACTAACTCGAGGGCTTTTTTGTTCGGGCACTCTTCACAGGTGTCCTGCTGGCCTTTAAGTGCGTTCATTACCCCCGTAGGCGAACTCGCCCATTTCCCGGTGCATGGCGGGCGACCGCACGACATAAGTGACATAATTCCGCTCCTGACGAGTTGATCGTGAAACAGTTCGTCTGTTTCAGCCGACCTCACACCTCTCAACGCAAACCGCGTGCCCGACTCAGGCTGTGGCCAAACGCGGAATTGAACGCACAGACCGCGTGGCAAACCGCACACTCCAGCGGTGAAACGCGCCTAACGCTGCAGAAACGATGTCTGGAAATCCGTCACCCGTCTGCCCAAAGCACGACACGCGGCCGTCGGAATACAAAAAAACGCTGAAGCAGCGGCCGCCCCGCTCGCGCCAATCGAATTAATGTCTGCACGAATAGTCGCGAGTGAAACCAGGCGTCGTGCTTACACAAAAGCTCAACGGGTGTTGCGTACCAGCATCTTCGCTTCCGCCTCTACGACGACCTCATCATTCTGATTGCGGCAGATTCCACGCAGACTCACGAGCCCGCCCTGATGTTTCGGCTTATCGTGCTTGTCTGCAATCGTCCACGTGGTCGTAATCGTATCGCCCGGCCGCACCGGGTTGGTGAAGCGGCAGTTGTGCTCGAGGTAGGCGATGCCGGTGCCGGCGAAGAAAGTGCCGACCGGTCCGCCGACGAGAGCGCCGGTGAAAACGCCGTGCAGCACGCGCCCGCCGAAGCGCGTCTGCTCGGCGAATTGCTGGTTGATGTGCAGCGGATGCGCATCGCCGATCAACCCCGCCGCGAGCACCAGATGCGCGTCGGTGATCGTCACCGCCGCGCCGAAGGTGTCGCCGACCTTGATCTCGTTATAGCCTTTGCCCGGAAATACGGTCATGCCGCGCCCTCCTTCACCACGGTCGCAATCCGCCAGCGCTTGAATTCGGACTCGAAGTCGGCAAGCGTCAGAAACCCCATGCAGGGGAAAGCGCCGCGCGTGGCGATTTCCCCGCGGATGAGTTTTCCCGCGAGCAGGATCGCCGCCATGCACGGAATTTCAGGGCCATGATTCGCTTCCGCCGTCAGATGCCAATCGATGCGCGCGCGGCTGCCGTCATCGCGCGTGCCGATCACGCTCACCAGCATGCCGCCGCGCTCGCTGCCGAACCAGTTCAGCGCGGTTGCAACTCTGCCGAGCGCCAGTACCCGGCGTTCGAGCGGCAGTTCGACGCCGCGGCGGCGCAGTCCCGCCGCAAGCCACAACGCGAGGTGCTGAATGCCCAGTTCGAGTGCGGCGCGGAATTCGACGGTTTCGACGCCAGGATAACGCGCCGGCAGCGATGCGAGGTCGGGCACGTCGCACGCCGCCGCCCACCGTGCGCCCAATCCGGCAATATTGACGCGGCGCAATTCCTGCCAGCCGTAGGCATCGATCCATTCGCCGCCAGTCAGCCATTTAAACGGCTTGCCCGCGTAACTGACTACGCCCGCCATCGTCGCCGCACCGCGCGGCGCGCGCTGCGGAGGCGCGATCACAATCCGGATTTCAGCGGGTTGCTTCAAGCGCTTCGCAACGCTGTCGATCACCGCCGAGGACAGCGCGGGCAAGGTACTCGCGCCGGAGACGGCGAGCACGCCGGCCGCGCGCGCCGCCGGGTGCACGCGTTCGGCGAAATTAGCGACGAAGTCGCGTCCGTCGGCGAGATCCATGTAATGCGCGCCGGCGGCGATCGCCGCGTGCGCGACGTGATAGCCCTGGCCCTGGAACGGCCCGGCGCAATGAATGACGATAGCGGGCGCAAGATCATTCAGCGCACTCGCAAAATTGGGCGCGGCGAGATCGATGCGCGCGTGCCCGATGCGCGCATCGAGTTGGGCGGCGCGGCGGCCTTGCTCGGGGTCGCGGCCCGCGGCGATCACCTCTACGTGGTCGCGCGCGGAGAGTGCGCGGCAGATGCGCGCGCCGAAGTTCCCGTAACCGCCTAATACGACTATCCGCATTCCGTGCCTGCGTGTTGAAAAGTTCGGCGTATTTTACAGATTCGTCACGCGGTCGCGCGCTCTTGCACGCACGAAGCCCGAACGAGCCCGGCGGACTCTTGCCTTGAATCCGCAGCAGCGCCAGTCTAGACTGGCAGCCCCGATTCTGCATTCCACATATCCGGATACCTGCCATGAAAAATTTCGATTCGCAGTTGCGGCGTTGCGCGCGCCGGCTGTGCGGCCTGGCCATTGCTTGCCTGGCGGTCTTCGCGACCGCCGTGGCGGCCGCTTATCCGGAGCGGCCGATTCGCTATATCGTGCCGTCAGCCGCCGGCGGCGGCGCCGACGCGCTCGCGCGCATACTCGCCTCAGAACTCACCAAACAACTCGGCCAGCAGGTGGTGGGCGACAACCGGGCCGGCGCCAGCGGCGCCATCGGCATGGAAATGCTGGTCCGCGCAAACCCGGATGGTTATACGATAGGTTACGGCAACACGCCGCTGCTCGCGATCAACAAGAGCTTGGTGCCCAACTGGCCGTACGAAGCGGGGCGCGACCTGCAACCCGTGGCGCGGCTCACGAACTCGCAGAACCTGCTCGCGGTCACGCTGTCGCTGCCGGTCAAATCGGTGCGCGAGCTGATCGAATACGGCAAAAACAATCCCGACAAGCTGATCTATGCATCGCCCGGCAACGGCACGACCATCCACCTGAGCGCGGAATTGTTCAAGCAAATGACCGGCATAAAGATGGTGCACGTGCCGTACAAAGCGGTCACCGTCGCGCAGACCGAGTTGATCGCCGGCCAGGTGCAATTGATGTTCGACAACCTCACGTCGATCACCGCGCTGGTCAAGGCGGACCGGCTGCGCGGACTGGCGGTGACCGGCA
>JBKJZR010000024.1:0-25277 GCA_046715035.1 Burkholderiales bacterium
GGACGCGTATTACTTGGCGAGTCCCAGTTCCTGCATGACGACGCGTAACTCGCTGTGTTGTGTCTGCATGAAACGTAGGCTGCTCGCAGAATCCATGAACGTCGGAATCGAGGACGTTTCCTCAGAATAGGATTTCCACGCGTCGGTTTTGCTCGCTGCACCCAGCAGCTCCTCCCAATACCGGATTTGCTCTTTGCTCAAGTCCTTTGGCCCTATCACTCCCCGCCAGTTCACAATTACTGCGTTCGCCCCCAATTCCCGCAGGGTCGGCACGTTAGCCAACACTCCGTACAATCGTTGAGGTGCGCCGACGGCGAGTATGCGCATTTTTCCTGCTTTCACTTGTTCGAGGACAGGCGGAATGCTGCTGATGACCACATCCACGTGCCCACCCAACGCTGCCGTCATGGAATCTCCGGCGGAAGAGAAGAAAACCAATGGCATCTGTGCCACATTTGCGCCGATTGCCTTGGCCATCAAACCCATGAGGATGTGATTGGCATTGCCGGGACCAGGCGCGGTGGCAAAAACCGCTGCCTTCGGATTCGCGCGCACTGCATCCATCAATTCCTTCGCACCTTTGAACTTGTTGTCCGCTCGCACCGAGAACACCAAGTATTCCGTGGCGAGCACGGCCAGCGGTGTGAGGTCGGTCCACTTGAACGCGTTTATGCCCGCGATGTCGTTGGTTAGCAGAGTCGAGGAGGCCACCCCTATGAAATGAGCGTCGCCGGCATGCTGCCTGACATATCCCCAGCCGATGCCACTGCCCCCGCCGGGCTTGTTGACGACGTTGAACGGTGTCGTAATCAGCTTTGCGTCCTGTATCACTTTGTGCAACTTTCTCGCCAAGGTATCGTAACCGCCGCCGGGCGTGGCTGGCGCGACCAGTTCCACATTCTTCGACGGCTTCCACTGCGCGAGTGCAGTTGCTTGGACAAAGGCCATGGCAATCCCTACGATCACCCAGAACGGCTGCTTCACCATCAATCTTTCCTCCTTGAATAACCGAGTATTGATTACTCGGCTTGATCGGCCGTGTTACGCGGACTTCCGTTCAGCGCCAGGCATCTCGATGTAGTTGGGCAGCTCCATGATACGGTCAATCCAGCGGCTGATACCCGGATAATCGTTTAGCGAGATCCCTCCCTCGTGACACACGGCCACATGCGGAAAACAGGCGCAGTCTCCAATGGTGATACGGTCGAGCGCTAACCAATCGTGCTGCGAAAGACGGTCTTCCATAGCGCGCAGAGCCATGTGCCCTAATGCTTGAGTCTTCTCCAAATCGCCTTGGCGCCTACCCGCGGTGATCGAACGTGAATACGCGACACCGAACAGCACTTCATTGCCAGCCAAGGCCAGCCATTGCATGACTTCCGACATTCCTTCTGGATCGGACGGTAGCCAGCGCTCGCCGCCGAAGCGTCGCGCGAGATAGACCAGGATTGCAGCGGAGTCCCATCGTATCAAGCCGTCCTGCGTTTCCAATTTGGGAATCAGCCCGCGCGGATTTCCCCGCATCAAATCCGGTGTGCGCTGCAGAATATGCCCCTTTCGATCAATGACCACGAATTCATACGGGATTTCCATCAGCGATAGGGCAAGCCTTGTCTTGAACGTATTGCCCGAAGTGTATCGGCCATATAGCTTGAAACCCATTTCCTCTCCTTCGTTTCACTCTCATTCAGGGTCTGGGTAACTCGGACGTTCGTTTTGTGATCGAGCAGTGTTGGGTGCGTACTGGACGTTTCAAGATACTTCGACTTGTGCGTTTAAGCTTGAACATTACATGTGTCGGGCCATCGTATCCACGCCTCATCGGGCCGCGCGGTCCCGCCAAGGAAATCTACAACACGGTCGGCGCGTCCCCTTATTGCGCTTCCCGTTTATTGCGTTCGGTTATCACTCAGCGCGCGCGCCGGATTGCTTGACGACCCTCTCGTACTTCGCGAGTTCGCTCCTGATGTATTGCGCGAACTCGCGCGGCGTATCGCCGACGAGCTCCATGCCGAGGCCTTCGAAGCGCTCGCGCACGTCAGGGAGCTTCGATATTCTGACCACTTCGTCGTGCACTTTGCCGATGACATCCATAGGCGTCCCGACCGGGGCCACGAGCCCGTTCCATGTGCTCATCTCAAAGCCCGGGAAGCCGGATTCGGCGATAGTCGGCACCGCGGGCAGCCCGGGCCAGCGCTTGGTTGTCGTCATCGCGACGGCCCGCAGCCTGCCTGCTTTCACATAAGGCATGACGGAAGGCAGGGTAGCGAACGTGAGGGTGACCTGGCCACCGAGCAGGTCGTTGATCACCGCTCCGCCGCCCTTGTACGGCACATGCAACATATCGATCCCGGCCTGCTGCTTAAACATTTCCGCGGCGAGATGCAGGCTGGTACCGGAGCCGGCGGAGGCGTAGGCAAGCTGCCCGGGCTGCGATTTGGCGAGCGCAACCAGGTCCTTTACTGTCTTCACCGGCAAAGACAGATGCACGACGAGAATATTCGGCAGCAGCGCCGGCCGGGTGATCGGCGAAAAATCCCTGATCGCGTCATAGGGCACGCTCTTGTAGAGGCTGGGATTGATCGCGAATGCGCTGCTCGCCATCAGCAGTGTGTAACCGTCAGGAGGGGATCTCGCGACAATCTCGGTGCCAATGTTGCCGCCCGCGCCGGCGCGGTTGTCCACGACGACCTGCTGTCCCCAGCTCTCGGTCATCTTCTGACCAATAATGCGGGTGAGGATATCGGAGCCCCCGCCCGCCGCGTACGGCACCACGATGCGAATGGATCTGGCCGGGTAGCTTTGTGCGTGCGCCAGTACGCACGGCACGAGCAGCGCAACGAGGATGAATCGAATTAACATCGCGCGGGCTCCATCACCCTAGAGCGGGCAATCTATTCTTTCGGAAAGTCGTAGAGACGCACCGGATTAGTTACGAGAATCTTTTTCCGTAGCGCCGCGTCAGGCGTCCATTCCATGAAGAGATCCATGAGCATGCCGTCGTCCGGCATGATCGAAGCGTCAACCAGCGCGTGCGGCCAGTCGGTTCCCCATACGACTTGATCGGGATTCGTCCGCACCAGCGCTTCGTGCAGTGGCCGTGCGTCGGGGTAATCAGGATATTGTTGCGAGACGCGGTACGCGCCCGATACTTTGACCCAGCACGCGCCTTCGCCGAGCAGGTCGAGCAGTGTTTGGAAGCTCCGTTCGCCAACACCGAGCGAGGCGTCGGTGTGCAGCATGTGGTCGATCACGACGGGAATGTCCTGCGCGATCTTTCGGAACGTGTCAGCGAGCTCCGGCAACACGCGCCAGTCGCACCAGATCTGCGCGTGCCATCCAAGCTCACGCATCACCGGCCGGAATACTTCGAACACGTCGAGCCCGACGCCGCGCACGTAGCCGGGCGCCTCGCCGTGCTTGTGCATGTGAAAGCGCAGGCCGCGTACGCCGAGTGTATGCCAGCGCCGCAGATCGTCCGCGCCGACGCGCGTGTCCGTGATGCAGACGCCGCGCAGGCGCAGTGGTGCGCGCTCGACGGCGTCGAGGATGACGCGATTGTCATATCCATGCGCATTGCCCTGTACGACGACGCCGCGATCACAGCCGATCGCGTCGAGCATTTTCAAGTGCATCTCGAGCGGTGCATCCGGAGGCGTGTAGCCGCGCCCTTCTGCATAAGGAAAACGATCCGGCGGGCCGAAGATGTGGGCATGACAATCGCAGGCTCCACGCGGGGGTTGTACTTTCGGCTTCGTCGTATCTAAAATCGGCCCGGCGATCGGTACGTCGAGAGATTTGGCTCCCGCAATGACTGCGTCGAGGGTCATTAGCTTTGCTCCCTGCTGATACCGAAGTAGACTAGATTTCGGAATGCTGGCGTGTTCTCGGATAGTACACCAGCGATGCATCGCGTAACCATCGACAACCAACATAGGAGTACAGATGCCCACATTCATTCGCGCGGAGAGCGCAGTCATCGCGATCCTGAGCTTTGCGCTGGCGGCATCCGCGCTGGCGCAAACCTATCCGGTCAAACCGATTCGTTTCCTGGTCGGCTTCGCGCCGGGCGGCGGAACTGACATCATGGCGCGCGCGGTGGGGCAAAAATTAACCGAATCCCTAGGCCAGCAAGTCGTCGTCGAGAACCGCCCGGGCGCGAACGGCAACATCGCCGGCGAAGCCGTAGCGCGCGCGCCCGCGGATGGATATACGATCCTGATGATCGCCGTGTCGCACTCGGTGAACGTGTCGCTCTACCGCAAACTCAACTACGACCCGATCAAGGATTTCTCCGCCATCATCGCGGTCGGCGCGGTGCCGCTCGTCTTGAGCGTGCATCCGTCGCTGCCGGTAAAGTCGGTCAGCGAACTGATGGCGCTCGCGAAGTCCAAACCGGGCGAGCTTACGTTTTCGTCCGGCGGCAGCGGCAGTCCAGAGCATGTGTCGGGGGAGCTTTTCAAGCAGCTGACCGGCATCACGATCACGCATGTTCCCTACAAAGGCGCGGGCGCGTCGCTCGTCGATCTCGTCGCCGGGCAGATCTCGATGGGCTTCAATACGATGCCGAGCGTAATCAACTACATCAAGGGTGGCCGGCTGCGTCCGCTTGCGAATACCGATCGCAAACGTTCTGTTGTGCTACCCGAAGTGCCGACCATGATCGAGGCCGGCGTTCCTGGATTCGAATTGACCTCGTGGTATGGCGTGATCGCGCCGGCCGGAACGCCCAAAGAGATCATCGTCCGGCTCAATGCCGAGATCGCGAAGATCCTCGAAATGAAAGACATCAAAGAGCGTCTCGCATCGCTCGGCGCCCAACCGATGGGCGGCAGCCCCGAGCTATTCGACGCTCACATCAGGGCGGAGGCGGCGAAGTTCGCGAAAGTAGTGAAGGCAGCGAATCTGCAGGTCGACTAAGCCGTGCCATAAAGCGTTACAGGCGAAAGCCAAGTATTGCCACCCATTTGTTTCTACCTGCGGGGGCGAATTCTTTTGTTGCCGTATGCGCCAAGTCGTTGAGTACGACAAGTTCGTCGGCAATCGTAGCGTCCGGCAAAATGCAGCATGAAGTCCGCAAGTTCCGTGAAAACTAACTGCCAGGACGGAGTCGGAGCTTGCCCGAACTCAAAGGTGCTTCCTGTAGAAGGCCCATTGATAACGCGCCCACAGGACCACTAGCGTTCCACAGGGCAGCAATATCCCACGAAAATCGATTGAGACTGGTAGAAGTAGGCACAGCGCGCCGATTGACGCTATTCCTGAGCCGCCCCTGGATGCGTGCGGTAGCCAACTGCAGCATGTGAGGTCTGCGGCCGTTATGAAGCGCGTCTTGATGCCTGCCATGGCGGCGCGGTAGGCCAGTGCTGTGGCAATGTGGGTCTTGCCGACCACGGAGGGGCCCAGCAGCACGAGGTTCTCCGTGCGCTCGACGAATGCCAGGCTCGCGAGCTCCTGGATTTGTAGCCGCGGGGCTCCGCTGGCGAAGCCGAAGTCATACTGTTCCAGGGTTTTTACCGCAGGCAGCGTGGCGAGCTTCAGCAGCATCTGGCGCTGGCGCTCAGTGCGTGCCTCGTTCTCGGTCGTGAGCAGCCGCTCCAGGAATTCGGCGTAGCTTGTTTCGTTGCGTGCCGCTTACTGGACGAGCGGTGTCCACTCGGCCGCCACGCGCTCGAGCTTGAGCTTCATGCACAGGGTGGCGATACGCTCGTGTTGGAGATTCATGCCGAGATCTTCAGGAGCGCGTCATGGATGGACAGCGGATGCTGCAGGCTCTGCACAGGTACTGGCCGGTTCGACGCTGGCGCCAGCGCTGTCTCCCGGCCCACGTGCATTGGCCCGCTCGACCAGCTGGTTTGAGGAAACATCCTAAGTGACCGGTGGTGGGCGGTCAGCGATCGCCTCGTCAGCAGCTTTCATTCCCCGCGTCCTTATGGTGTGATAGCAACTCGCACCATGTCCTGCATACGTATACTCGGAGAAGACGATGTCCGCGCCGCGATCGATACTGACCGCGCGCTTGATCTTGCACGGCTGACGCTGCGGGATCAGGCTAATGGGGATAGCTCGTTGTCCACGCCGTCGGCGATGACGCTCGATGCGAGGCGCTTCGGGGCTGGGCGTTTCAAGTTCAAGGCGGCGACCGTCGGGCATCTGAGCGCGTCCGGCATCCGGCTGATATCCCGCCGGTCAGCCACGGATCCCGACGCCTGCAACTTCAGCGCCGTATACAGCCACGAAGGGCTTGCTCTTTCCGGGCTGGTCGCCGAACTGTGGATCAGCCGCATCCGCACCGCGGCGTTTGGCGCGGCGGTTATCGAGCACCTCGTCAACCCGGGTCCCGTGGTGGTGGCGCTCTTCGGCACCGGCAAGATCGCCCACGAGATCGTGCCGCTGCTGGCACGCTCGCTGGAGGTCGCCGAACTGCGGGTTACCTCCCGCCGGTTAAATAGTATGTCCGCATTCGTCGCCGCGCACGCCCCAACTCTTGCATTCGGGATGCGCGCCGAGCCGGACGGCGCCGACGCGGTTGACGGCGCGGATGTGGTGATCACGCTGACCGAATCGAACGCGCCTCTCGTGTTTCCGGGAATGCTGAAGCCCGGCGCGGTCATTTGCTCCATGGGCGGGCGCAATGAGCTCGACTACGGGGTGCTGCGCGACTCTAGTCGGCTCATCGTGGACGATCCGGACTTCGCTTCTGAGGTTGGCGACGGCGGCGCGTGGATCTCGCAGGGGCACCTGTCGCGTGAGGAATTCATTGCACGCATCGACGCGCTGGCCTGCGAAGTCGTTGCCGGGAAGAAACCCGCCAGACTCGCCGCCGAGGACTGCATCGTGGCGATCATGCAGGGGATGGCCATCGGAGATATCGCATTTGCGGCGTTCGCGCTACAAGAAGCCGAGAGGCTCGGCCGGGGAAAACTGGTCGAACTGCCCTGAGAACCGGCAGCCCCAAGGGTTTGTTGAGAAACGAAGTGCAGCAGCAAGTAGACGGGCATTTTTTGGGGGGTCTAAGCGCTCCGTCCAGAACTAGTAATCGCTTGGAGGCCGTTTTACGGGGCCGACATATTCCTGCGCATCCATGTCCGCCTGAAATAAAATGAATTGCTACAAACCCGTTGGCCATGTCCCGGCGTCGTTGGCGAACCTGTGGGTGCTCGCGGTCGCACTCGGACGCGCGCCCTCCAGCAAACCAATTGATGCCAGCGTCAAGGCCGCGTCGCCTATGCAACCAATTCGGATCCCTACCCCCTAAGTTAATAGACCTATGACAACGCTTTACAGCCTGCGATGAAAAGATTGTTGCTTTTGCCAATCGCTTTTTTGGCCGTATTGCTGGCGCCGCCCGCTCCGGCGCAAAGCTATCCTGCGAAACCGGTTCGATTGATCGTTTCGTATCCGCCGGGCGGGGCGAGCGACACGTTGGGCCGTATCATGGCCAAGGCATTGTCCGAGGCCTGGGCCGTGAACGTGCTGCCGGACAATCGTCCTGGCGCCAGCGGCAGCATCGGGACCAGTATCTGCGTCAAGTCGTCTCCAGACGGTTACACCATGTGCATGGTATCGCCCGCCCAGGCCATGGCTTCCCGGCTGTCGAGTAACGCCGGCTTTGATTCACTCAAGGATTTCTCGCATGTGGCGCTGGTTGCAACCGTGCCCATGCTGCTATTAGTGCATCCATCACTGCCGGTGAAAAATGTCTCCCAGCTCATCGCGCTTGCGAAGAAGAGGCCCGGTGCGCTCAACTACGCCTCGAGTGGGGGTGGCGCCAGTCCCCATCTGGCAATGGAATTGTTTAAGCAGCAGGCGGGAATAGACATCGTCCTCGTCACCTACAAGGGGGCAGGCGCCCAGCTCGTCGACCAACTGGCGGGGCGGGTCGAAGTTGCGTTTGGCAACGCCGTGGGCTTCGTGCCCTTCGTCAAGGAGGGAAAGTTGCGGGCGATCGCGGTATCGACCAAAGAACGCTTTCCGGTCCTGCCCGATGTGCCGTCGGTCAGCGAGTCGGGTGTAAAGGACTACGACGCGAGTTCGTGGCAGGGCATTTCCATGCCGGCCGGGGTGCCGCGCGACATCGTCAATCGGGTCAGCGGAGAGGTCGCCAAGACGCTGAAGACCCCGGCGATGAAGGACAGGATTCTGGAGCTGGGCGGCATCGCCGTTGGCAGCACTCCCGAGGAATTCGCTGCGTTCTTCCACGCCGAGTCGGACAAGTGGTTCCGGGTTGCCAAAACGGCGAAGGTGACGGTGGATTAAGGCGACCGTGTATGCCCAGCTCATTCCGCAAAATGGCGACTCAGGAATTCCAGCGCATCCCGCGCGCAGCGATCGGGCAGATAGTCGCAGATGTTATGATTCGCGGTGTCGTACACCACCAGCTCGCTGCCGAGGATCAGCCGCTGCATCTCAGTGTAAGCGGCCGCATTGCCGATGGCGTCCCCGGCCGGCGCCACGATCAGCGTCGGGCAGTGGATCTTGGCGAGATCGTCCATCCAGTACTGAGTGGTCATGTACAAAATGAAGCGTTTGACGAACTGCTGATCGTTGCGTGAAATCTCGTCGAGAAACCAGTCGATCTGCGCCGAACTCAGGCGCTCCCGCGGCAAGCGTTCGTCGATCGTCTCCGCGATGAATGCGCGCAGCCCCTTGCGCTCCATCTGGGGAATCCAGTCCGCGCCCCTGCTGTCCTTGAACCCAGGCCTGGAGGCGAACAGCAGGAGGCTCGACACCCGCGCTGGATCGTGGATGGCGAGCTGCTGGGCCAGATAACCGCCGCCTGATACCCCGAGCAGATGTGCCTCCGGGACGTCAAGGTGGTCGAGCAGCTCCCGCAGATCCCGGGTCAGGCGCTCGAGCGTCAGCGCCCGGTCAGGCGGCGAAATATCCGAGCTACCATGGCCGCGGAGGTCCATTCGGACGACCCTGTACTTTCTCGCGAAGTGAGGAACCATCGCGTACAACCGCCGCGCGCTGCTCATCGCGGAATGCAGTAGAACGAGCGTCGGCGGGTTGGTCCAGGGATCAGTGTAATCGTCAATGCAGTAAGCGATTCGCACACCGTCGCTCGCAGTCATCCGTAGCATACTCACCCCGTCGTTTCTGCCCACATCCGCCGTCTTGTTCCTCGAATGATCGCCGTCTGCCGCGATGCGGTGCTTCTTGCAGGCGCCAGAATCGCCGCGCCCCTCAGATGGCCCGTCACTGTTCAGTGCGCATCCGGCGACCCTGGACGCTTGCGCCTCTTCGATCATGCGCCAGATCCGCGGCGGCGAAAGCGGGAGCTCTAGGAGCTGAACGCCCAGCGGCGCAAGTGCGGACGCCACCGCGTTCGCGATAACGCCGCCCACCGGGATGATGCCGCCTTCTCCCGCGCCCTTGGCGCCGAGGGGATTGTTCGGCGACGGAAATAGTTCGAGCGAGATCGCCCTGATATTCGGAAAATCCTCGGCGCAAGGCAGAAGGTAGCTCGCGAGCGTCCCGGTCAGCAATTGGGCCTCGTCATCGTAGATAAGGTGCTCGAGAACGCTTGCGCCTAGTCCCTGCACAATCGCGCCGATGACCTGGCCGTGGAGCGTCATCGGATTGATGATGCGACCGACATCCTCGACCGCCACGTAATCGACTAACTGAAGATGGCCGGTCTGCGGATCGATGGCGACATGCGCCGCATGCGCGCCGTAGCTGTAGGTACGTTTGTTGCTGACGAAGGTGCCTTCAGCGGAAAAGCCGACCGCCGCGAGCTCGGCCAGGGTGCGGTGTTTCCCGCCAGCCGAAACCGCGTGCATGCCATCGGCAAACTCGACCTCCTCGGGCCGGCAGCCGAACTGCGCGGCCGCCGCGCGGCGAATGACGGCCTTCAAGTTGCGGGCGCCATCCAGCAGCGCCGAGCCGCCCATCACGGTTGCGCGCGAGGCGTTCGATCCCCAGCCTTCCCGCACCAGGGTGGTCGAGCCATGGAACACGCCGCGAATACGCGCCATCGGAACCCCCAGCGCATCCGCCGCGATCTGCGCGAAGATGGTTTCGATACCCTGCCCGACCGCGGAAGACCCGACGTAGACCGATATCGAGCCGTCGGACTCCATCACCAGCCGCACGTTCTCTTTTGGGCCGGTTCCGCCACCTTCGACGTAGCAGCCGATGCCGAGGCCGTGAAACCGCCCATCCACCAGCCGGCCCTGAAGCTTGGACTTTTCTGCCCAGCCGATTTCTGCCAGACAGCGCTCAAAGGTCACCCCGTAGTCGCCGCTGTCCGTTTCTCCGCCCGTCCCAAACGGTAGTACCTTCGGCAATGGATAGGGCATCTCCGCCTCCGAGAGGAGGTTACGGCGCCGGAACTCGACCCGGTCCATCCCGAGACCCTCGGCCGCTAGGTCGAAGAGCCGCTCCCGGAAGAAATCGCACTCGAAACGGCCCGGCCCACGATAGCTCGCGACCGGCGTCTTGTTGCTCAGCACCATGGAAACGTCCATGTGCAGATGCGGAACCCGGTAGGGACCGCCAATCATCTGCGCAAGGTTGCGCGGCGCGGTTACGGCGTTCGGCCGCATGTAGGCGCCCATGTCGGCCCAGGCGTGTCCGCGGATGGCGAGGATGACGCCGTCGCGGCGGCATGCGATTTCCACCTCGCAATCGACCTCGCGCGCCGGGCTCGTCGCCAGCAGATGTTCGCGCCGGTCCTCGATCCACTTGATCGGCCGCCCGAGCCGTCGCGCGGCAAAAGGCACGAGGAAGTCCTCCGGGTAGAATTCCCCGCGGGCGCCGAAACCGCCCCCGGCGTCGTTTTCGATCACCTCGACCGAATGTTCTGCGAGATTCATCAGCTGCGCGAGAATGCGGCGTGTGGCGAACGGTACCTTCATGGCCCCCGAGACCCTCAGCCGGCCTGCCACTGCATCCCACTCGGCGAGGATTCCGCGAGTTTCCAAGGGCACAGCCGCATGCCGCTGGACACGCAGACGCTCGCGCCGCACGTAATCCGCCCCGCGCACCGCCGTATCAGCGTCACCTCGAACGCCCGTCAGCGTAGTGACGTGGTTGGTGCCGTGTTCCTCAAACAACAGTACGCCGCCCGTTTCCGACGCCGCTCGATCCGCCACCGCGGGCAACGCCTCGATATCCACCACGATGGCAGCAACCGCATCCTCGGCGATCGCGGCGCTATCCGCCACCACGACAGCAATCGGTTCGCCGACGTAGCGGACCTTGCCGTGCGCGATGACGGGTTGCTCGAAGCGCGTGAGCGCTGCATGCGGCTCTATCCGCACGGGAATTCGGGGAATCTGCTCGCCCAGATCCACTGACGTGAGCACTGCGTGCACACCGGGCATGGCCAGCGCCGCCGCCGCGTCGATCGAGCGTATGCGGCCGTGCGCATACGAACTGCGGTACATCGCCGCGTGCAGCAAACCGCTGCACCTCAGATCGTCGACGTACTGTCCGCGGCCCTGCAGAAAACGTGCGTCCTCGACGCGCTCGACCGGGAGTCCGACGTATGGACCGCCGGCTCTCATCCGAGACCCACCTTGTAGCGGTCCCCGTAAGCGGCACGCGCCTCAACGACCGCCTCGACGATCGGCAGGTACCCCGTGCAGCGGCAAATATTGCCTGCCAGCACTTCGCGAATGCGGTCCGGAGCCGCGTCAGGCTCGGTGCTAAGCAGCGCGTGCGCCGTCATTAGCATGCCAGGCGTGCAAAACCCGCACTGCAGTGCGTGATGCTTCCTGAACGCCGCCTGTAGGGGTGCCAGCGTTTCGCCGCTGGACAGTCCCTCGACCGTCTGCACGGCCGCGCCCGCCGCCTGCACTGCGAGCATCAGGCACGATCGAACGGGAAGCCGGTCAACGATCACGGTACAGGCGCCGCAAACGCCGAGTTCGCACCCGATGTGCGTACCGGTCAGGCCGAGAACATGGCGCAGGCAATCTGCGAGCGTCATGCGCGCTTCCACGCTGACGTCGACGCGCTTTCCATTCACTTCGAAACTAACCGGTCTGGGTGGGTACATCGGTATCCGCTATGTCGGTTGTGCCCGGGCGTGTTCCAATGCCTGTCGCAGCGCCCGCCCGACGAGCGTGCCGACCAAGGCCCTCCGATACGCAGAGCTGGCGTCCGCCTCATCAGCGGGGTCCACCGCCGCCGTCGCAGCCTGTGCCGCCAGCCTGATCGTCTCGTCGTTGACTACGCGGCCGTCCAGCGCCGCCTCGGCCGTCAAAATGCGCTGCACCCGCGAGCAGGCACCGATAACCGCGATATGGGTACCGGCCGCAACGCCATCCCGCTCGTCGTAGAAGAGGGCCACGCCGGCCATGGCGAAGCCGCCGCGTTGCCGGGCGAACTCTTGGAATCCCCAGCGTCGGCGCGCCGGCCACGGCGGCAAACGCAGTTCCACGATGAGTTCATCGGGTTCGAGCGCGGTTGAAAGCGGTCCGAGAAAGAATTCCGCGCTGCTGATCGTCCGCGCGCCCGACGCGCCAACCGTGACGATTTCGGCATCGCAGGTTACGGCGATTCCGGGAAGTTCGGCCGCGAGGTCGGCGTGGGCGAGGCTGCCGCCGACGGTGCCCCGGTTACGGACCTGGGAATGTCCGATATGTGCCACGGCAGCCGCGAGCAGCGGGTGCGCCGAGCGCAACTGAACATGCGCCTCGATGTCACACCACCGTACTTTCGCCCCCAGGCTGACGCCCGCCTGCGAAATAACAATGGCATCGAGACCGGGTATGTTGCGAAGATCGACGAGCAGGGACGGCTCGGCGAGCCGAAGCGCCAGTATCGGGATAAGACTTTGCCCGCCGGTGATTGGCCTTGCCTTCCCCGCATGCGCGGCCAAGATGGAAACCGCCTCGTCCAGCGAGCTCGGAGCCACATAATCGAAAGCAGGCAACTTTATTTGAGGGCCTTCATGTCCAGGGTGCCCAAGGCGTCGCTTATCTCGCGGCCAGGATTGTGGCGCCAGGGCTTGATGCTTCGGATGGCCTAGCTTCCTCGCGGCCATGGCTTGCCTCGAGGACACACGCGGATATTCGCCCGACCACGGCACCACCGCTATCGAGGACCGCTGGTTTGGCCAAGTGGGCCAGCTCGCGCTGCTCGCTTGCATCGAGCAGACCGACTGCGGACAGTAATGCGATCATCGCGGGCACCCGCGCTCGCGCTTGGCCATCCGCAATTTTCAGCGCGACACCCAGCCCTTCGCCGGGAACGTAAGCCATGAGGAAGCCCTCCGCGCCGGTCTTCATGACGATTCGGCCCTGCGTGGCCCGTATCAACTGCACGTCGGGCTGATCGGTGCCGGAAAGGTATTCCGGATGCGCACGCATCGCCTCGTGTATTGCGAGGATTGCCGAGCGGCGCCGCGGCGACGCGACGCATGATGCGGCGAACCGCGCCATCATCACCGCGAACGAGCCGACCGACATCGCGGCCGCCGGCAGCGTGCAACCGTCGATGCCGAACGGCAGCGCGCACGCATCGCTCCCGGATAATTCGGACAGGGCATCGAGATAGAGCTGCTGGGTGGGATGATCGAGACGGTCATAACCTTTAACCGGCCACCCGCGGTGGCAGGCCACCGTGAGGAATCCGCAATGCTTGCCCGAGCAGTTGTGGTAGATCCGCTGTTCGGGATGGCCGTCGCGCACTGCCGCCGCCGCAGTTTCCTCGTCGGCCGGATGGTCCGCCCCGCAGGCCAGCGCGCTCTGATCCAGCCCCAAGCCCGCAAGCCAGCTTGTCACGAGCGCGCTGTGAAACGGTTCCCCTCGGTGAGAAGCGCAGGCGATTGCCAGGTGCCGCTGCGTGAGGCCGAAGGCCTTGTCTGCGCCGGTCTCGACCAGGGCAATCGCCTGCACCGGCTTCAACGCGGAGCGCGGGTAGGTCAACAAATCGGTATCGCCCCAACCCTCCACAATCTCGCCGCGGGCGTTGGCGACCGCCGCCATTCCAAGATGCACGCTCTCCACGAGCGGCCCTCGCCAGACCTCGACCATTCTCACACACGACACGCCGGTCCCTTTCCACACTATGCCGATGCCCGCTTGCCGCGTCGCAGGGGCACGCTTGAAGGCCATTCACAAAACCGTCGCCAACTCAACGGCGGAAAATCCCGCTCCTCAATCGAGTTTGACGTTCGCAGCACTAGCGACCCTGAACCACTTGTCCGACTCTGCGTGGAAGAACGCAGCGAACTCCTCGGGCGTATTGCCAATCGCAATGCCTCCCATGCCGAGAATTTTTTCTCGCATCTCGGGCGTCTTCAATGCACGCGTAAGCTCCGAGCTCACGCGATGCACGATGTCACGCGGCACCCCCGCCGGCATCGCTATGCCTTGCCATGAACTGCCTTCGACGCCTTTCAGGCCCGACTCGTTGAGCGTCGGCACACCCGGCAGCGACGGCAAGCGCTGCGCGGTCGAGATCGCGATTGCACGCAACTTGCCTTCTTTCGCGAACGGGATGACGCCCACCGAGAGATTGAACGCGACTTCGACGCGTCCGGCGATCTGGTCGACGATCTGGCTGCCTCCGGTACCCTTGTAGGTAATCATCACGATGTCGATGCCAGCCCGCTGCTTCAGCATCTCCATCATCAGCTGGGGGGTGGCGCCTCCACCGCTCGACGCGTAACTCAGCGCGCCAGGCTTTCGCCTGGCGAGCGCAATAAGCTCCGACACGTTCTTCACTGGCAGTGACGGATGCACGAGCAACAGCAGGGGCATCTCCGCGACCAGCGTCACGTGTGAGAAGTCCTTTAGCGAATCGAAACCTGCAGTGGTGGAGAGCCTGGACGCTACCGATTGCGCCGGCGATACCGAGCACATGGTATAACCGTCGGGGGTTGACCGGACGCATGCATTAGTACCGATGTTGCCGCCCGCACCGGGACGATTTTCTACGACAACCCCGATCGGCCAGGCCTCGGTCAGTGTCTTTGCCATCATGCGTCCCAGCACGTCGGTCGAACCGCCAGGAGGGTATGACAAGATCATGCGGAGTGGCTTTGCAGGGTAGGTCTGTGCCTGCGCGGGCGAGCTCACAGCCGCTGCCAGGACGGAAATCAAGAACGCGAATGCAGTGTTCATTGCAGCCCGGGAAGGAGTCGCCAGTTTGGATCGGCAGCGCCGGTCGGATTCTGTTGACCGGTGCCGCCCGGCCTCGCCGGTGCGTCTTGCAAAACGTCATGCTGCTTGAGCCTCCAGCGGCGAGTGGATGGAGTCTAACTCAGTTTTCTTCCGCTGAGATAAGCGCTAGGATTACGAGCCTGCGCGCCGTCCGGTGCGCGGCTTGGTTCCTCTAAGGCTTTTAAGATGTCTGCGAAAAGATCCGTAGACGGCGCGCGTCTCGCCGTCGATATCGGCGGCACCTTCACCGACATCGTGCTGGAGGCGCGGGGCCGGCGCTGGACCGGCAAGGTACTCACCACGCCGCGTGCTCCCGAAGAGGCGGTGGTCGCCTCAGTTCGGGAAATCCTCGCGCAGGCAGGGCTCGCGCCGGATGCGTTGGGCATTTTCATCTTAGGTACAACCCTTGCCACCAACGCGCTTATCGAGCGCAAGGGCGCGAAGACTGCGCTTGTCACCACCGAGGGTTTTCGCGACCTTGTCGAGATTGGATGGGAGCACCGCTTCGCGCAGTACGACATTTTTCTCGATAAGCCCGCGCCGCTGGTGCCGCGCCATCTGCGCCTGCCCGTCGCGGAGCGCATAGACACCAAAGGCCGGGTGCTGCTGCCGCTCGATGAAGCCGCCGTCGAGGCACTGGTACCGACGCTGACACGGGAAGGTATCGAGAGCGTCGCGATTGCGTTTCTGCAAAGCTTCACGAATACCGACCACGAACGGCACGCAAGGGACATTCTCAAGCGCGCGCTACCGGACTTGTGGATTACGCTATCGTCCGACGTGTGCCCCGAGATCCGCGAGTACGAGCGTATCTCGACCACCTGCGCAAACGCCTACGTGCAGCCGGTCATGGCCGGCTATCTGAACCGGCTTGAGGCGCGACTGAAAACGATGGGTATACGCTGCCCGGTGTTTCTCATGACGTCCGGCGGCGCGCTGTGCACCCTTGCGATGGGCGCCGCGGAGCCGGTGCGCCTCGTCGAGTCAGGTCCAGCCGGCGGGGCCATTCTCGCGCGCACCGTCGCCGAAAGCTGCGGCACAGATCGCGCGCTCTCGTTCGACATGGGCGGCACCACCGCCAAGATCTGCTTCATCGACGACTATAAACCCGAAATATCGCGAAGCTTCGAATTCGGCCGCATGTACCGTTTCCTTAAAGGCAGCGGGTTACCGATCCGCATCCCGGTCATCGAAATGGTTGAAATAGGCGCAGGCGGCGGTTCCATCGCACGCGTGGACGAGCTCGAGCGCGTGCAGGTCGGCCCCGACAGCGCCGGATCCGAACCAGGCCCGGCGTGCTACGCGCGCGGCGGCGTACGCGCGACAGTGACCGATGCGGATTGCGCGATGGGCCTCCTTGACCCGCAACGTTTTGCAGGTGGTCGGGTCGCGCTAAACCCGGCACGCGCGGACGCGGCGGTAGCGCGCGACATCGCCAAGCCGCTCGGACTGGACACGGCGCTCGGCGCGTTTGCCATCACGGAAATCGTCACCGAGAACATGGCCAATGCCGCGCGCGTGCATGCTATGGAGCTCGGCAAGACGGTGGAAAACTATACCGTAATTGCATTTGGCGGCGCGGCACCGCTGCACGCCGCGCGACTCGCGGACAAACTGGGCATCGCGCGCGTCGTCATCCCGGTCGGCGCGAGCGTGGGTTCCGCGCTGGGTTTTCTCACTGCGCCGGTCGCCTTCCAGGCCGTGCGCAGTTGGTATCAGTTCATCGCCAATCTCGACACCGCGCAGGCCAACCGCATGCTCGACGAGATGACCAAACAGGCCACTGAGATCGTGTGCGCCGCGGCGGGTAACGCCGCACTGACGGCCACGCGCGTTGCGTATATGCGCTACGCCGGCCAAGGCCACGAGATCGCAGTAACGCTACCCTCGGGTAAGCTCGCTCCGAAGGACACCGCGCGCCTCAAGCGCGACTTCAACACCGCTTACCGCGTGCTTTATGGACGCACCGTCCCGAATATGGACGTGGAAATCATGAGCTGGTCGGTCACTGTATCCACGAAGGTGAAACGCGCGCCCATGGCTCGAACTCTGTCGCGCAAGAACGCGAAACCGGCGGCAAAGAGGCGCTTGTTCGAACCCAGCCGCGCCCAGTGGCGCGCCGCGCCGGTCTACGAACGCGCAGCGCTCGTGCCGGGCGCGCGGATTGCCGGCCCCGCACTGATCGTGGAAGACCAGACCACGGTGGTAGTGACAGCGAATTTCGACGCATCGATCAACAGCGTCGGGCACATCGTGTTGGACAACCGCAAGACGACAAGGAAATAGCTATGGCCAGACTCGCCGACATCCAGATGCAGGTGATGTGGAACCGCCTGATTTCCGTGGTCGAGGAGCAGGCGCAAACGCTGGTGCGCACCGCCTTCGGTGCGGCGACCCGCGAGGCGGGCGACCTCTCGGCGGGCGTGTTTTTGCCCGACGGCCGTATGGTCGCGCAAGCCGTGACCGGCACGCCGGGGCACGTCAATTCGATGGCGGAATCGGTTAAGTACTTCCTGCAGGACTATCCGGCGCGCACGATGTGTGCGGGCGACGTGTTCCTGACGAACGACCCGTGGAAGGGCACCGGGCACCTCAACGACCTGACCATGGTTACGCCGATATTCAAAGGTGACAAGCGGGGCGCGCGCATGGTGGCGCTGTTCGCCTCGACCGTCCATGTAGTGGACATCGGCGGCCTCGGGCTTTCCGCGGACGGCACTCAAGTCTATCACGAGGGATTGTTCCTGCCGCCGCTCAAACTCGTTGAGCGCGGGCGCATGAGCGACACCGTATTGCGCGTGATCCGCGCCAACGTGCGCGAGCCGGTGCAGGTCGAAGGCGACGTGTACGCGCTCGTCGCGTGCAATCAGATCGGCGGCCGCCGGCTGCTCGCGATGATGGACGAGTATCGATTGCAGAACATCGAGCGCCTGGGCGAACACGTGATCGATCGCTCGCGCTCGGCGATGCTGGCCGCGGCGCGCGACTGGCCGCAGGGTGCCTGGTCGTACTCGATGACCATCGACGGCTACAACGCGCCGATCACACTCGTGGCCAAGCTCACGATCTCCAAAACCGGCATCGATATCGACTTCACGGGTACCAGTCCCTGCGTCACCAACGGCATCAACGTGCCGAAGCCCTATACCGACGCATACACGTCGTTCGGCGTACGCTGCGTAATCGGCGGCCACATTCCTAACAACGCGGGCTCGCTCTCGGTCGTGCGCGTGACGGCGCCGGAAGGCTGCATTGTCAACGCGCCATTCCCGCTCGCGGTGGCGGCGCGCTCGACCATCGGCCAGATGCTGCCTGACGTCGTGTTCGGCTGCCTGCACCAGGCGCGGCCGGATCAGGTGCCGGCTGAAGGCACCTCATCGCTGTGGAACGTACGGCTCGCGGGAGGGCAGACGATCAAGGGGGTGGACCCGGAACAACTGATAGGCGCGACGAGGTTTAACGTCGTGGGCTTCAACACCGGCGGCACCGGCGCGCGCCCCGGCAAGGACGGCTTGTCCGTCACCTCGTTTCCCAGCGGGATCCGCAACGTCGCGGTGGAGATCATGGAAACACTGTCGCCTATCGTTTACTGGAAGAAAGAGTACCGGCCCGACTCCGGCGGCGCGGGCGAGTACCGCGGAGGCCTCGGCCAGATCATGGAAATCGCCAACGGCGAGCGCGCGCCGATGATAATCTCAGCCACCTTCGATCGCATTGTGCACCCGGCGCGCGGCAGTGCGGGTGGCCGCAATGGCGGTGCGGGGCGGTTGTCTCTCAAGTCCGGCGCGAAACTGCGCGGCTTCGGTCGCCAAGTGATACCAGTCGGTGATCGCGTAGTGGTGGAAACGCCCGGCGGCGGCGGCATCGGCGATCCGCAGAAGCGCGCACGCGCGAGCGTATCGCGCGACCTCGAGTACGGACTGGTCTCGCCGGAACAGGCGCAGACCGTTTACGGCCTCACCGAAACAAAACCCAAGGCGTAGGTCGGATGATCACGTGAGAAGCCGGTGAGACTTTGAGGCGATAGCCTCAACAGGCGCGGGTATCGCGCGCGTTTTGGAGGCCTGCGCCGTGGGCTGGGTCGAGTCCGACATCGAGGCTTGGATTTGGATAGCCAAGCAGATACAACCGCGGCCGCACGAGATCACGTCCTGAAACTGCGCGGAAATGTTTGGGTCGCTTTGCCGTTGTGCCGCCGCCATGCAAGGGCCGGTCAGGAGATCGAGCTGTCGTCTTATATCCGTGCGCGAAAGGCCTCGGATGAAAGAGATGCCATGTTTGCGCGGCCTCGTCCAATGCAGCACCCGAATGAGCAAAGCCCTCCCGAATCGGGTCTTGCCAGCGATGATCGTAGCACCCCCTTCTCGGATCGCGCGCCTTACGTAATTAGCGCTGCCATTAGATGAAGCGGCGCCTTTTCATCAAGCTCCAAAAGCCTCTACGCTGATTCAGGCCATCAATCCTTCGAGCACATACGGCAGGATGCCGCCGCGCCGCACGTAATCGATCTCGGCCTGCGTGTCGAGGCGCAGGGTCAGCGGGACGTCCTCGCGAATACCGCCTTTCCTGCGTCCCGTAAGCGTGAGCGGCTGTTGCGGCCGCGCATTCTCATTCAGCCCGGTCAGATCGAATGTCTCGCTGCCATCCAGGCCCAGCGTTGCGGCGCTTACGCCGGGCGGCAACTGGCATGGCAGCACGCCCATGCCGACCAGGTTGCTGCGGTGAATGCGCTCGAAGCTCGCCGCGACGACTGCGCGCACGCCGAGCAGCCGTGTGCCTTTCGCTGCCCAGTCCCGCGCGCTGCCAGTCCCGTATTCTTCGCCGGCGATCACGATCAAGGGCACACGTTCCTCGGCATAACGCATCGCGGCGTCGTAAATGGTCATTTGCTCGCCGCTCGGCTGGTGCCGGGTCACGCCGCCTTCCACGCCGGGAACCATCTGATTTCTGAGCCGGACGTTGGCGAACGCGCCGCGCACCATCACCTCGTGGTTCATGCGCCGCGCGCCGTAATTGTTGAAATCCGCGGGCGCCACGCCATGGCGCTGGAGATAAGCCCCCGCCGGCGAGCTCGTTTTGATAGTGCCGATCGGGCTGATGTGATCGGTCGTGATCGAATTTCCGAGTATGGCTAGAGCGCGCGCCCCGGTGAAGTCACGCAGGCTCGATTGAGTGAGACCCGCGTCGGTCAGGAATGGAGGCTCCTTGATGTACGTCGATTGCGCTTCCCACGCGTACATTTCGCCGGCTGGCTGCGGCAGCGCTATCCACAGCGGGTTGGCCGTGGCGAAATCCATCTCGTAGACGGCGCGGTAATGCGAGGGATCGGCCGCTGTTTTCATCACGTCGGCGAGCTCGTCGGGCGTGGGCCAGATGTCTTTTAGATAGACAGGTTCTCCCGCGGCAGTGCTTGCTAGCGGCTCCTTCACGAGATCGATGTCCACGCGGCCCGCCAGCGCGAACGCAACGACGAGCGGGGGGCTCGCGAGAAATGCCGCGCGCACCGCCGGATGAATGCGCGCCTCGAAGTTGCGGTTGCCTGACAGCACCGCGCACGCGACGACGTCATTCTCCATGATCGACTTTTCGAGGTCGGCCGCGATCGGGCCCGAGGCGCCCACGCACGTCGTGCAGCTATAGCCGACCACGGCGAAGCCGAGCTGATCGAGATAGCGCTGCAGACCGGCAGCCTCCAGGTATTTGCTGACGACGACCGAGCCCGGAGCGAGCGACGTCTTGACCCATGGCTTGACCGCGAGCCCGCGCTCGACCGCTTTCTTGGCGACGAGGCCGGCAGCGAGCATGACGCCGGGATTGGACGTGTTGGTGCACGACGTGATCGCCGCGATGACCACGTCGCCGTCCTCGGCCGCTGCCCGATCGCGATCCGCGGCGGACGCGCCGCGCGCCGCGGCAGCGGCTTTACCATAACCGCCGTTGGCGATGTCGCCGCGCAACGCCGCCTCGAAGCGGGGCTTGAGCTCCGCCAGCGCGACGCGGTCCTGCGGCCGCTTGGGGCCGGCGACGCTCGGCGCGATCGAGGCGAGATCGAGCGTCAGCACGCGCGTGTAATCGATTGCGCCGAGGCGCGGCGAGCCGAAGCAGCCCTGCATCCGGTAGTAAGCTTCCATCGCCGCGACCTGCGCTTCGGGCCGACCGGTCTGGCGCAGGTAGCTGCAGGTCTGCTCGTCGACCGGGAAGAATCCGATCGTCGCGCCGTATTCGGGCGACATGTTCGCGATCGTCGCGCGGTCGGGCACCGTCAGGCTCGCAACCCCCTCGCCAAAGAACTCGACGAAACTCCCGACGACCTTGGCCGCGCGCAGCATCTCGGTGACGGTCAGCACCATGTCCGTCGACGTCACGCCGGCCGGCAACTTGCCGACGACGTTCACGCCGACGACATCGGGCGTGAGGAGGTAGACGGGCTGCGCGAGCATGGCCGCTTCGGCTTCGATGCCGCCGACGCCCCACCCCACTGTTCCGAGGCCGGCGATCATGCAGGTGTGCGAGTCGGTGCCGACCAGCGTATCCGGGTAATAGACGCCGTCTTTCTCGAGCAGGCCCGGCGCGAAATACTCGAGATTGATCTGATGCAGGATGCCGAAGCCCGGCGGAATCAGGCGGATGCCGCGGTAGGCCTGCATTGCCCACTTGACGAAGCTGAAGCGCTCCCTGTTGCGCTCGATTTCGAGCGCCATGTTGCGCGCGAGCGCGTCCGGGGTGCCATGAAAGTCGACGGTGAGCGTATGGTCGAGCGTCATGTCGACGGGCACTTGCGGTTCGACCCGCGTCGGCGGATGCCCCCGACGCTGAATTGCGCCGCGCAGCGCGGTGAGGTCGCCGAGCAACGGAATGCCGGCGGCGCAATTGAGCACTATACGCCCCACGACGAAAGGAATTTCGGTCGTGCGCGGCGCATTCGGCTGCCAGGCGGCCAGATCCCGAACGTGCGCGTCGAGCACCCTGCGGCCGTCGCAGTTTCTGAGCAAAGACTCGAGGACAATGCGTATCGTTACCGGCAGACGCGAGATGCGGCCCGCGCCGCTCGTCTCGAGCTGCGGCAGCGAGTAGATGCGTCCTTTTTTACCGGGCGCGAGATCCGCCTCCTGAATGCAGGCGGAATTTAGAGATGAGCTCGTCTCAACTTTCAAGGCGCGCGCCCAAGTCTCTGATCACCTTCACCCACTTGCGGAAGTCGTTGCGAAAACTCGTAGTTCGGCTTTGCAGGATGGGCTTTAGCGTATTCGATAAATTCTTTCACGCTATTGACGGGGGCTGGTCATTTGCCGTTATTGAATTCGCGTGAAATAGCAGCAAAGGCGGGCATCCGCTCGATCGAGAACAAGAGCTTCAATCGCACTGGCGAGATCGCGTGGCGGCTAGAGCTGCTCGGACTCGACGGCTATGTTTGCAAACCGTGCGACCTTTCTCCATTTCTCGATCTCAGCTTTGAGGTATGCCTTGAATTCTTCCGGCGTACTGGTTTTCACGTCGGCACCGAGGCCGATCAGTCGTTCCTTAACTTCCGGAAGCGCTAGAACCTTCACCGTTTCAGCATGCAGCCTGTTTATGATGCTTCTCGGCGTCTTTGCTGGAACCATAATCCCCCCCCAGGAGGATGCCTCGTAGCCGGGAACGCCAGCCTCCGCAATAGTGGGAACATCCGGTAGTGAGGGAATCCGTTGAGCGCTCGTTACTCCGATCGCTTTTAAGCGGCCTGCCTTCACGAACGGCATACCGGAAAGCGCTGTCGGAAACATGATGGGTATCTGGCCGGCAACCAGGTCATTCATCCCTGGACCCGTTCCTTTATACGGAACATGCACAAGGTTGATGCCCGTCATCGACTTGAGCAGCTCGACGGACAAATGATTCGATGAGCCGGTGCCTGCCGAACCGTAGCTCAATAAGCCGGGCTTGGCTTTAGCCAGAGCTATTAGTTCCTTGACGGTCGAAACATTGATTGAAGGATGCACCACTGCGATCTGTGGCACGATTGCCGTAAGGGTGACGGGCTCGAAATCATTGATCGGATCATAAGGCAGTGTCTTGTAAATGCTGGGATTCATCGCGTTAGGCCCAGCGTTTGCCATTAAGATCGTATAGCCATCAGGCCTCGCCTTTGCAACCAGCGAGAGCCCAATGATTCCGTTTGCACCGCCGCGATTATCGGTCACCACATTCTGGCCTAGCACCTCGCTGAGCTTCGGTGCCAGTATGCGAGCTGTGACATCTGAGGCGCCGCCGGGGGGATACGGAATAATGAATCGAATTGGCCTGTCCGGATAACTCTGCGCGTGAGCACTAAACCAGTAAGCGGCTAGCATTCCGATCAAAAGTGCTTTGCACATGTCTTTCAGCGTGCAGGACATCGATAGGTCTCCTCAATGCAATTTGGCAGGATGATCCCGGCAATCCAGGTGGCCTGGGCCGCTCGCACGACTGGAAGATGTTCAGGCAAGGACAACTGCACTTCCAAGTAACAGGACAATCAGGCTCCATAGGATGGCGATGCCTTTGTAGCGCATCGCGATCTGTTTTCCGTTCACCATCCGACTAAGCCCGCTGTACCCATGTACCACGATCGCGATCAGCAGCAACGCGTTCAGCGCCCGATTCTGGGCCATACCGGGTGCCCAAATGTGAAACGCGGTCAAGGGTCCCAATAACAGGCCCGACGCTCGCTGTGTCACCCATAGCCAAGTGGGCGTAACGACAAACTCCCTGCCATATACCGTACGACTAGAAGCCGCCATATCTTGCAATCTCCCGCAGTCCGAATACGGCGCTTACGGCTACCGTTGTCCACAGTGAGGCCGTATAGGGCATGCGCAAGCCCAAATCGGCCGCCAGCAACCGCAAGCCGTATACGGTATGAAACACAATACTGAAGAGAAGCAAGGCATGGATCCAATGCTGACTTTGGACGGCTGGTAGCCACGGCACACTTTGCTTCAGGGATAGCAAGGACGGCACATGCAAGATGCCTTGCGCCAATACGTGAACCAGTACGAAAACGACGATCACCGTGCCGGTTACCCGGTGCAGAATTCTGGAGATTTCCCCGTGCAACAGCCCCTCGGCCTGCCGAGTCGTATTGCGAGGCAGCTTGGCAGAGCTCATTTTCGTCCCCCTCCCAGCAGGAGCTCCCTGCGGAACTCGCGAATTGCGCCGGCCGGATCGAGGTCCGTAGGACACAGCTGAGTGCACAGGTCGCAGCCAAAACATTCGAGTAATCCGCCCTCGAGCGCCTGTTGGCGCCGCTGCGCATGATCCGCGGGGTGCTTGGCCATTTGACGCAGTTTCAGCATGAATGCGGGCCCGTCAAACGCACGCTGCTCCACCGCAGGACACGCAGACACGCAGACCATACAGGTGATGCAACGGTCCATGTGGCATATTTCTTCGGCCAACGCGGGATCGACCGGCTCAGCTTCTCCTGGATGAGCCTTGTTCCGCTCGGGCGCAAAGTGCAGCGACGCATAACGCGCCTCGATCTCGGCGCGGTCTATGACGAGATCCCGCAGCACACGGAAAGGGCTGAGCGGTTCAATGCGCATGAAAGGCTTGGAGCTCTCCTGGCATGCCAATACGGGTACGCCGTTCACCCGAACACCACAAGTGCCGCAGCGGCCGATCCGGCATGCGAACTGATAGGCTAAATCGGGCGCCTGCGTCTCATATATCGCCCGCACGACATCCAGAACGCGCATGCTTGCATTGCCCTGCACTTCGAACCGTTCAAATCTCGGCCCGGGGTCACACGACGGGTCAAAGCGTTGTATTTCCGCGGTGATGAGTGTCGTCATGGCAACTAGGCGCTCGCGCTTACGGCAAGCTTGCGCACCTTCGCGGCCGGAGCTTGAAGTCCTACCACGGGCACTTTCTCGATCTTGAGTTGCTGGCCGTCGCGCCAAACAATTAGATTCGCTGTCCAATTCTCATCGCGCTGCGGAAAATCGGTGCGGTAATGCGCGCCTCTTGTCTCCTTCCGCTCCAGCGCGGTTATAGCCATGGCCTCACCCACGTCGAGCATATTTTCCAGCTCGAGCGCTTCCATCCATTCCCGATTGAGCACCCGTGACTGACTTGACACTTTGAGCGTGGGAATGACATGGGTGCGAAGCTCCCGGAATGTCCGCAAGGTCTCTT
>JBKJZR010000025.1:0-7015 GCA_046715035.1 Burkholderiales bacterium
ACACGGGGAGTGACGGGCTGCGCAAAGGGCTCGAACATACCATCGCGTGGTTTCTCGATCCTGCCAACCTTGCCGTCTATCGGGGCGACCGCTACGTGTTATGAGCGATCTTGCGTCGGCCATACTGCAAGCGTGCCGGGACTGTCTGCCCGGCGGTGCGCCGCTGCATGAGCCGACGTTCGGCGGCAAGGAACGGGAATACCTGAGGGAATGCATCGACAGCGGCTGGGTATCGACGCTGGGCGGTTTCGTGACACGCTTCGAACGCGAACTCGAGGCAATCACCGGCGTTCGCCATGCGATCGCCACGATCAACGGTACCGCAGCGCTGCAGCTATGCGTCGGCCTGGCAGGCGTCGCCGCCGGCGATGAAGTCCTGCTCCCAGCCCTGACCTTCGTCGCGACCGCCAATGCGGTCAGTTACTGTGGGGCAGTCCCTCATTTCGTGGATTGCGACGCGCGCACGCTCGGCGTCGATGCCGGCAAGCTCGAAGCTTACCTGCAGCAGGTCGCCACCTCGCATGACGGCATCAGCTACAACCGCGTGAGCGGCAGGCGCATTGGCGCCCTGATCGTAGTGCATACCTTCGGCAACCCGGCAGATCTGGATGCGCTCGCCGAGGTATGTCGGCGTTTTGCGCTCGTTATGATCGAAGACGCGGCCGAGGCACTGGGCTCGCGCTATGCCGGTCGCCACACCGGCAACCGCGGCCTGGTCGCAGCATTGAGCTTCAACGGCAACAAGATCGTCACCACGGGCGGTGGCGGTGCGATACTCACCAACGACGACGCCCTTGCCGCGCGCGCCATGCACCTGACGACCACCGCCCGCGTCGCCTCCAAAGCGCCGTCGGTCTTTCACGACGAGGTCGGCTACAACTTCCGCATGCCGGGACTGAATGCTGCGCTGGGCTGTGCGCAACTCGAACAGCTGCCGACGCTGCTGGCTCGAAAAACCCACGTGGCGACGCGCTACCGGCTGGCATTCGATGCGGTTGCCGGGATCACTTTTTTCACCGCGCCCGAATGCGCCGACAGCAACCACTGGCTCAACACCTTGTTGCTCGACGACGACCATGCCGGACAGCGCGACGCCGTGCTGGCGATGCTCGACAGTCATGGCTATGGGGCCCGCCCGGCCTGGACGTTGATGCACCGGCTGCCGATGTACTGCGACCGCCCCCGCATGGACCTCAGCAGTGCCGAAAGCCTCGAAAGGCGCATCATCAACCTGCCGAGCAGTGCGCATCTGGCAGCGCCCCCGATGCTGGTATGACGCTTGCGTTAATGTGAGATCATCGTTTCCCTTAACCGCTAACTGTTCCGAGCGAGGACCAGCGTGAGCGAACTGCTCAAAGGCAATTTTTCGACGAAGCATCCCGTGGCCGACGACGCGCCGGAGTTGAGCCTGGAAGACCAGTTCGAAACGGCCGCCTTGAAGCGCCTCGGCGGCAGCATCACGTTCGTGGCGAAAAAGAAAGTGGCGTGGGACCTCGCCGCGCCGCCGCATGGTAAACCCCGCAAATAGCCGGCCGCAGGCGCCATCCCGGCGCCGGTGGGCGGCGGGCGAGCTCGCGCTCGCGCTGCAGCCGCACATGACGGAGCTCACCGATCAGCGCCACGCACCGGCTGCGATCGCCAATGCCGAACGCAACCTGCGCCACTTGGGCGCCGGCCGCAGCATCGTCGAATTGCGGGGCGCAACGTTCGGCAAGACCGACCGCGCGATCGTAATCGCGGCCGGGCCGAGCATGCATCGCGCAAGCCCGTTTCCCGCCCTGAAGGCCGGGGCTTACGACGGCGCCGTGATCGCTACAGACAGCGCCATCCTGCGCTGCCTGCGCCACGGCGTGATACCCGACCTCGTAGTGACGCTCGACCCGCACGATCCGAGTATCGTGCGCTGGTTCGGTGATCCCGCCCTCGATGCCGCGGCGCTGGAGGACGACTACTTCCGCCGCCAGGACATGGACGACATGTTTCGCGAC
The DNA here is from genome assembly GCA_046715035.1 of Burkholderiales bacterium. Taxonomy (GTDB): domain Bacteria; phylum Pseudomonadota; class Gammaproteobacteria; order Burkholderiales; family SG8-41; genus PALSA-1004. The sequence continues at coordinate 1,989 of JBKJZR010000025.1, forward strand.
GAAATACGCACGAATTGCGAGCTGATCGACCTGCTGGCGCAGCACGGCCCGCAGATGCGCATTGCGCTTGCGACATCGGCCGGTGAGCGAGTAGTGCGCCGCGCGATCGATTGCGGCATGCAGATCTACTGGTTCAATCCGATGATAGACGACCCGGATCTGCCGGACAGCCGTTCGCGCCGCCTGTTCGAGGCGAACGGCCTGCCGCTGATCAATTGCGCCGGCAATGTGGGCACTGCGTGCTGGATGATTGCCGACGCTGTGCTCGGATGCGGACACGTGGCGGTAACCGGGATGGACTTCTCCTATTATGCCGACACGCCGTACCTCAACACGCAGTATTACCGGGAGGCGGTGGATCTGGTGGGCGTCGACAATCTCGACGCGCTTTACGTGCGCATATTCAACCCGCACGTGGGACTATGGTTTTACACGGATCCCGCCTATCTGTGGTTTCGCGACGTCTTCCTCGAGCTCGCCGCCGATGCGGATTGCGTGACCTACAACTGCACCGGCGGCGGCATCCTGTTCGGCGATCCTGTCGAGGTTGCGACGGTCGAAGACTTTATCGTGCGCTCGCGACCCGGCTGACCATGGCCAAAATCCTGTTCATCAATCCCGTGGTGCGTGCCGAGGATGTGCCCCGCCATGTGCCGTACGGCATCGCCATGCTCGCGGCAATCGCCATGCGCGCCGGCCACCAGGTTCAGGTGTACGACGAGAACGCGTGGCGCCGCGGCGAGCAGACGATCGCGCGGGCGTTGCGCGCCGATGACTGGGAAGTGATCGCGATTGGCGGCATCACGACCACCTACGGCTCGATCAAAGCGATCGTCAGGCTGGCGCGCGAGTTGTGCTCGCACGCGGCGATCGTGCTGGGCGGCGGCGTGCTGACCTCGATTCCCCACGACATCATGCGGCTGCTGCCGCAGGTCGATGTGGGCGTGGTCGGAGAGGCGTATGTGACGTTTCCCGAGATTTTGGCGATGGTCGACGCCGGGCAGCAGGCATGGGCGCACATCGACGGCACCATCTCGCGCCGTCCTGACGGGGAGCTGGCGCTGTCGCGGCAACGCACGCTGGTCCGCGATCTCGATGCGCTGCCCTACCCGGCGTGGGAATTGTTTCCGCTCGAGGAAGTTTATTTCAAGAACAGCGAAATGCTGTTTTCGGTCGAGGGCATGCTGTCGCGCCGGCGGCTCGACATCAACGCGAGCTACGGGTGCTCGCTGATCTGCCGCTTTTGCTATCACCTGGGCATCTCGGGCGACATGCGTTACGAGACGGACAGCGACGGCGTCACGCGTGTCGCTTTCGACGAGCCCGGCCGCTACAGCCGCGACATCCGCTATCACAGCCCGGCTTACATCGTGGGGCTGGCGCGTTACGCGTACGAACGATTCGACGTCGATTACATCGCCTTTCTCGACGAGAACCTGATGACGATGGATGCGGCTTCGAAGCGGACCTGGCTGAGCGAGATATGCCGCCTGTGGATAGACGCGGGACTGCAGCCGACTTGCGTGCGTGATGGCGTCCCGCACGATGCAACGTGCCGTGGCGTGCACTGGGACGGCACCAGCCACGCAACACTGTGCAACCCCGAGATCCTGAAGACGATGCGGCGCGCGGGCTGCGCCTCACTGGTCTACGGTTATGAATCTTTTTCGACGCAGATCCTGAAAAAGATGGGCAAGGGAACCACCCCGGCGCACAACATACGCAGCTTTTTCTGGACGCTCGAAGCGGGGATCCGGCCCGTGCCGAACCAGATTATCGGTTTCCCCAGCGAGGATTTCGCATCGATCTACGACAACATGCGGGCGTGGGAACAGCTGGGCATCGTGGTCAAACCGTTCTATGCAACGCCTTATCCCGGCTCCGAGTGGTTCTCGACCTATCGCTCGCGGATCCTCGATCAATACGACGGCGACCTCGAGCGCTACCTGCTCGATCTCGGCGACGCCACCAAGATCACGGGGGTGATTTCGCATAACTTCAACCCGGTGGAGCTGCTGGGCTTGCGCGAGCTCATGATCAGTTTCGATTACGCACGCATACGCGAGTACGAGCAACTCTGGCGCAGGCACCACGCTATCCCCGCCTCTGCCCCTGCCACGCTCTACTGCGAGCCACGGCGGGCGGCGCCTGACAACAAGGTGACTCCGCTCATCGACAGCCGGCGCGGCTGAAGTCAGCAGTCTTCCCCGCGGGCAGCGCGCTCGAGTTCGTCGCGACGCCCGATATCGATCCAATCCTCCTCGACCTGATACACCGCGACCGGGCGCCCCTGCGCGAGCAGCTTCGAAAACAGATCGGTGATCGGGAAATACGCAGCAGCCGGCACCAGCGGCAGCACCGACGGCTCCAGCACGTAGATACCTGCATTGATCAAATAGTGCGCGGCCGGCTTTTCCACCAGCTCCTGCAGGAGTCCGTCGCGCTCGGACACCACGCCGTACGGAATCCGGGATTGGTAATGGCGCGCTCCGAGCGTTGCTGATGCCCGCCGCAGCGCATGAAACGTCAGCATGCGCGCGATATCGAGCTGCGTCACCAGATCGCCGTTCATCACGATCAGCGGATGCTGGGGCGCTTCCGGCAGCAGCGATAGCGCGCCTCCCGTGCCCAGGGGCGAGTTCTCGCGCAGATACTCGATGTGGCAGCCGAAGCGGCTGCCGTCGCCAAAGTGCTGAACGATGACTTCGGCCATGTAATTCACGGCGATGTAAATGCGCCGTATGCCGTAACCGACCAGCAGGAGCACCACGCGCTCCAGGATCGGCCGGCCGGCAACGCGCAGCATCGGTTTCGGCGTGCGGTCGGTGAGCGGGCGCAACCGCCTTCCTTCGCCGCCCGCCATGATCACGGCAACGTTGGGTTTCTGCTGCGTGCCCAGCAACACCTCCATGAAGTGTATGCCGAGCAGCCGCTTCTTGGCGTCGAGGATCGGCACGTGCCTGATCGACGCGGCCTTCATCAGGTCGAGCACGCCGCTGCGGTCCATCTCTGACGTGGCAAAGATATAATCCTTCGTCATCACGCCGTTCACGGGTGACTCCAGCGTCTGGCCAGCCAGCAGTCCCCGCCGGATGTCGCCGTCGGTGACCAACCCCACTATCAACCCCGCGTCATCCGTCACCAGGGCGATCTCGCGCCAGTTATCGTTGATGACCTGCATCGCGTCACGCAGACTGCGGGCCTGATGCACCAGGAAGATTTTCAGATCGTCGGATTGCATGGCGGGCGCGGGCGACAGCCTACTTACGGCAGGTCACGATCCAGTGTGAAACTTCGCGTTCCTGGGCATGTTCCGAGCGGACGCTGTATTCGATCTCCAGCTCGCGGAATCCGGCGTACAGCCGCTGCAGGCTTGCGGCGGTTGCAAACCGGGTGCTTCCCAGCCCGGCGAACGGTCCCTCGGTGACGTTACGCCAGGTCGTCGCGTCAACACGCTCGCCGGTCCCATCACCCCAGCACCCCGCCCTGGGCGTAATCGAAAAATGCCGCCCTTGCGCTTTTAGCACCCGGTGAATTTCATTCACGCTGGCTACCGCATCGTGCTCCGAGTTGCAGGTGAGGCAGCCGTTGTCGATGACGACGTCGAAGCAGCCGTCCGGCCAGGGTAGCCGATCGATCGCGCCGGTCTGAAAGTCCCCGGCAATGCCCTCGCTCGAAAAACGCTCGCGCGCCTTGGCTATCGCGGTTGGCGAGCCATCGATGCCGCTCAGCGCGTAGCCTTCGCGGGCGACAAACCAGCTGGCGCCGCTGCCGGGACCGCATCCCACGTCAAGCACCCGGATCGAGGACCGCTGCGCAACCGAGTAATAGTGACGCGCCATGAAGCGCACCAGCGCCTCCGGGGGATAGCGGCCCCAGTCGCGGCTGCGATAGATCTTTTCCCATACCGGATCCCATGCCATGGCTTGAGCTGAGGCGCTGCGCTATTGAACCCACAGGGCAGACGCCCCGCCTTGCGCCGCGCGCCGCGTTGCAAGCCTGGCGGCCTCAGCCAAGGTCACCCCAGACCAGCGGCTCGTCTGCCGTGACCGCACGCATCAGGCGTTTACCGATCACTTCGTTGAGCTTACCCGGCTCGATGCCGCCGGCTGGACGCTTGATTTCAACCATCGAGCGCTGGATGCGCTCGCCGGCCTTCAGATCGCGCGCCGCAACCAGGCTCTTGCGGATCAGAGGAAGGTTTTCCAGCTCGCATGGCATCGGCTGCTTGGTGGCCGCGCCCAGCGCCCGGTTGGCGACGGCGATACCGCTGACCAGCGCTTTCAGCGCAGCGGGGTCGAGCGATGCGCAGTGGTCCGGACCCGGCATCAGCGGGTCGATCGTGAAGTGCTTCTCGACGGCGCAGGCGCCGAGAGCGGCAGCCGCGATCGCCACCTCGATGCCGAGCGTGTGGTCCGAGTAGCCCGTGGGCACGCCGAACTCCTCCCGCAGCACGCTCATCGCGCGCAGGTTAACCTGCTCGGCCGGCGCCGGGTAGCTCGACACGCAATGCAGCAGCACGAGCTCGGGACAGCCCGCGCCGGTCAGCGCCCTGACGGCGCAGGCGACCTCAGGCAGCGTGCTGCCGCCGGTGGAGAGGATAGCCCCAATCCGCTTGCCGCCGATATGCTCCAGCAACGGAATATTCGTCACTTCCGACGATGCGATCTTGACCGCAGATACGCGCAGCGTGTCGGCCAGGACGTCGACGCTGTCGTGATCGAATGCCGAGCACAGAAAGGGCATTTTCACCACGCTGCAATAGTCCTTGAGCGCTCTGAGCGTTGCGGCATCGAGCTCGAGTGCCCTGCAGAGTTCGAGCTGACCGATGTCCGCGCCCGTGTTGGCGATCTGGTATCTGGCGCTGCGCGCGTAGCGGCTGATCTCTTTCTCGGCGCGAAACGCCTGAAATTTTACGATATGCGCGCCCGCCTCGCGCGCGACGTCGATCATCGCGCGCGCGAGCCCGACATCGCCGTTGTGGTTCACTCCGGCCTCGGCAATGACGACGGTGGTATCTGCGCGGC
>JBKJZR010000026.1:0-13919 GCA_046715035.1 Burkholderiales bacterium
CGCGCGACTTCCGTTTTGATAATGGCGGCGAACTCTGTGGGGGAATTGCCGACGGGCTCGGAGCCTTCGTGGGCGAGCAGGGCTTTCACTTCGGGCGTATTGACGGCTTTGACCGCTTCGGCGTTGAGCTTTGCGATGATGGGCTGCGGTGTCTTCGCCGGCGCGAGCAGGCCGATCCACGATGCATAATCGTAGCCGGGCACGCCCGACTCCGCGATGGTCGGCACCTCGGGCGCTGCCGCAGAGCGCCGCGCGGTCGATACCGCGAGCGAGCGCAGCTTGCCCGCTTTGACGTGCGGCAGCGCCGTCGAAATCGTCGCCAAAGTGACCTGGACCTCACCGCTTAGCAGCGCCGTTATCGAGGGCGCGCCGCCCTTGTACGGCACGTGCACCATCTCGATCCCCGTCATGTGCTTGAGCAGCTCCATCGACATATGGGTGCCGGTGGCCATCCCGCTCGACCCGAAATTGAGCTGCCCCGGTTTCGACTTGGCAAACGCGATCAGCTCCCTGACCGATTTCACCGGCAGCGAAGGATGAACCACCAATATGTTGGGCAGGGAAGAAAGCAGCGTGATCGGCGCGAAATCCCGCACGGGGTCGAACGGCAATTTCTGGTACAGGCTCGGGCTCATGGTGACCGAGGCCGCCACCGCCAGCAGCGTGTAGCCGTCCGGTGCCGCCTTGGACACCAGCTCGGTGCCGATGACGCTGCCCGCGCCCGGACGGTTATCCACCACGATCGATTGGCCGAGCGCTTCAGCAAGTTTTTGCGCGAGCGGCCGCGCAACCAGATCGGTCGAGCCGCCCGCGCTCTGCGGGACGATGATGCGTATCGGTTTGCTCGGATAGGCCTGGGCTGAGCCAGCCGTAATCGACTGGGCCGCCGCAACGCCTGCGTAAATGAGCGATGCAGCGGCGGCGAGTCCACAGACCGCCGGCCATGCATTCACCGGAGCGAGCGACATGAGCTTCATGTATCGATACATGATGTTTCGGATTTCCCGCCCGCGCAACCGCGGGCACAACCAAACCCGGCCCATTTTGCGAGCGGCACTGTCGGGTTTTTTTACACTTCGGCTTGAAAAATAGGCAGCCAGAGCTTCCGCCCCGTCGTCCTCCGCACCAAAGCAGCCCGAGCGCTGCGCCGATGAATGCGAGCGTTTCCGGTCCGGGAGTGCGTGTTGGTTCATGTTCCCGCATGGCAACGATGCTCGCCCACGAGGTTCCCGTCGTATCGTCCGACTCACTTCCTACGCCGATGCACCCCTTGATGTCGGGGAGCGCGGCAAATCCCAGTCTTGAACGATGAAGGTCCACGACTCGCCGGGCTCGAATATGAAATCACGGGCCATGCTCTCGGAAATCAGCGGCGTGTTGATTCCCGTCTTGTCGATCTTGAAGGCCTCCCCGTCTTTGATCTTGCCGTCCGCGTTTCCGACGAAGATGCCTGCATCGGCCACGAAAAACAGATCCGTCCACGAGAACGTCGTGAAATTCGTGATGGTGACGATGAAATCGCTCGCCATGCTCGGGCGGCGGCGGGATGGCTGTCGGACAGGCACGCACTGGTTCAGTCGATCCGCGCGCCCGATTGCTTCACGACTTTCGCCCATTTCACCAGTTCCGATCTGATGTAGTCGGCGAATTGCGGGCGCGTGTTGCCGACCGGGACGATGCCGTCGTCGGTCAGGCGCTGTCTGATATCGGCAGCCTGCATGATCCTGACCACCTGGGCGTTGAGGCTGTTGAGGATATCTTCCGGCGTTCCGGCCGGCGCGAGCAGGCCGTACCACTGACTAGACTCGTAGCCGCGGAGTCCTGATTCGGCCACCGTAGGCAGTTCGGGCATTGCCGACAGGCGCGCTGTGCTCGTCACCGCGAGCGCGCGCAATCTTCCCGTCTTGACGTGCGGGCCGGCATTGATCGCCGGCAGAAACATGACCGGTGCTTCACCGCCGAGAACACCGATCATCGCGGGTCCCGAGCCGCGATACGGAATGTGCACCATGCTGACCCCAGCCAAGGTATTGAAGAGTTCCCCGGCGAGGTGCGGCGTGCTGCCGCTCCCGGAACCGGCGAACCCCACCTGACCGGGCTTCGACTTGGCGAGCGCAATGAGATCTTTCACCGATTTCACCGGCAGCGAAGGATGCACCACGAGCACGTTGGGCCCCAGTGCCATCAGGCTGATGGGATCGAAATCCTTCACCGCATCGTAAGGGATCTTCGCGTAGAGACTGGGGTTGGTGACGAAGCCCGCGCCGGTGAACAGCAGCGTATGTCCGTCTTTCGCAGCCTTGGCGACCACCTCGGTGCCGATGTTGCCATTGGCGCCGCCGCGATTCTCGATGACAAACGACCTAGCGTAGTTCTCCGCGAGTTTTTGGGCAAGAATGCGCCCCGCGCTGTCCACGCCTCCGCCGGCGGGAAACGGCACGATCACGCGCACCGGGCCACTTGGATAACCAGGACTGGACGGGGGCGTCGTTTGCGCTTGCACGCTCGTGGCTGCCACTGTCATGCCTGCCAACAGCGCGGTCAGCGTTTTCATGTTCGCACCGCCTGCGCGAGCGACTCCAGGCGCAGCAACTGCGCGCCGGTGCTCCACAGGATTGCCTCGCGTTCGCCGGGTGCGAGCTTGGCGACGCGTCGTACGCTCGCCACCGGATCGGGGTCGCGCAACGGAAACGGATAATCGCTGCCGAGCGCGACGTGGCTCGAGCCCACCCGCCCGATCAGGTAGCCGAGTGCGGCGTCGTCGTGCAGGACGGTGTCGTAATAGAGATTCTGCGCATAGTGACCGAGATCGTTTTTGACGGTACCGCGTGCAAACGGCGGCGCCGCCACGCGTCCGCGGTCGATGCGGCCGAACTGATAGGGAACGCAGCCGCCGCCGTGCACCAACAGCACGCGCAGCTTCGGAAAGCGGTCGAAGACTCCCCCCAGCAGCAGCGCGGCGGCGGCAAACGTCGTTTCGCTCGGGTTGCCCACCAGGATATGCAGGAACAGCCGCCGGAGGCGCGGCGGCACGCTCAAGTCCGCCGGGTGGACGATGATGGCGACGTCGAGCGCCTGTGCCGCGCTCCAGAACGGATCGAGCGCCGGCGTGTCGAGACCTTCCTCCTCGACCCGCGCGCCGATCTGGACGGCGCGATGTCCCAGCGCCTGCACGGCGTAGCGCAGTTCCTGCGCTGCGAGCTCGGCGGACTGCAGCGGCACCATGGCCGCAGCGGCGAAGCGGTCCGGCCGGCCAGCCACGATCTGCGCGAGCGCTTCGTTCTGCACGCGCGCAAACCACGCTGCGGCTTCCGGTTCGAGATGATATGCGGCGAGATCCATCCACCCGGAGACGAGTTGCACGTCGATGCCTGCGTCGTCCATCCACTTGAGGCGCGCTGCGTCGTCGATGAGCGTCGGCAGCAGCGGCATGCCCGTCACGCGTCCGCCGACCTCGAACCGCGTCACGCCGTCGTCGGCTTTTACAGTGCGGATCCCCCGCCTTGCCCCCTCGGCGTTCACCCGCTCGAGGACCGAGCGGCCGACGTGGTGGGCGTGGATGTCGAGGCAGCGCGGCCGATCCGCGCCGCCGCCCGTCGGCGACATCATCGTGCCTCCCGCGCGTTGCGCGCGAGATCGAGAATCAGCGCTGCGACTTTTTCAGGCCGTTCGGCGGGAACCAGGTGTCGGCCGTCTGCGATCACGGTGAGTGTCGAGTGCGGTATCGCTGCGTGCAGCGCCTGCGCCATGCTCACCGGTGTCGCATAGTCTTCGGCGCCGACGACGATGGCGACCGGCATCATAAGGGCGCCAGACAGCGCGCGCAGGTCTGCATCGCCGAGCATCTCGCACGTCGCCCGATAGCAATGCACGTCGTTCGCGAGAAACACCTGCGTCAGCGCGTCCAGCACTTCGGGATGCCGGGTGCGAAATTCATCCCCAAACCAGCGCGTGGCCTGAAACCCGACGAGCGCCGTCATGCCCCTGGCAAGTGCAGTGTCTGCGCGCTCGCGCCATTGTTTGCACGCTTCGGGTCCGTACCATGCGGTGGTGTCGATCAGACAGAGCGCAGCGGCACGCCGCGGGTAGCGCGCAGCGAACGCCTGCGCGACGCATCCGCCCATCGAGCAGCCGGCGACGGTCGCGCTGTCCCAGCGCACGTGGTCCAGCAGCTCGGCCAGGTCGCGCGCGAACAGATCGGGGGTATAGGTCATCACGACGCGTCCGGAACTGCCATGACCGCGGCAGTCGTACGTCAGCAGCTCGCTGCGTGCGTGAAGTTCGCTGACGACGCCGTCCCAGAATGTGCGGTCGAGCGCAAGCGAATGAACGAGGGCGATGCGCGGCGCGCCGGCGACGGCAGCGGTATGCAGCGTATAGCCGATGGCGCAGCCGTCCGACGTCATGAACGTTCCATCAGTGCGTGGCATGAGCGCTTTCCCTGGAGTGCCGCGTGCCGATCGCGCGCTGCCACGCATTGATCAGAGCGCGCGCGGCGAACTCCACCGCCATTTCACGCTTATACGCGGCACTGCCGCGCACGTCCGCTGTGGGTTGGGCGCGCATTCTGACCTCCTGGACCGATGTGCGCAGCATTTCCTCAGTCAGCTGCTGTCCTGTGCAGTGCTGCAAATCGAGGACGATCGGTTTCCAGCTCACTGATCCCACCACCATGCGCGCGGACGCGCAGTTGCCGTCGGCGTCGAGACGCACGAGCGCCGCCGTATTCACGGTTGGAATCTCGAGCACCTGGCGGGCCATGTATTTGAGGAAATTCGAGCCCGTGCGCGGCGGCAGCGCATCGACCTCGACGCCGACGACCATCTCGCTCTTGCCGAGTCGCTGCTCGAACAGGTCGGGGAGCGGCGCAACGCGCCGTCCGCTGGGTCCGGCGACGACGACCCGCGTTGCAAGCGCGAGCAGCGCCACCGGCAGATCGAAGCCGCCGATCAGCGGACCGATGCTGCCGCCGACCGTGATGCCGTAACGCACGCGTGTATGTGCGATCGCGTCGAGCGCATCGGCGATCGCCGGCCAGCCGTTCATTACGCGTCGATCGTCGAACAGGGTTTGCAGCCGCACCGCGGCTCCCGCGTGCAATGTGCCTTGCGCATCGACGCACAGCGTGTTGAGCTCGGGAATGCGTCCCACCGCGATCAGGCGTCGCGCCTGCGGGTATCCCGTGCGCTCGCGCCGGATCGCGTGCGACATGCCTCCCGAAACGATCGCCGCGTCTCCCACGGCGAGCGCTGCCACCACCTCGTCCACACTGCGTGCATGGATGAGTTCGGTTTTGGCGGGTCGCGCGCCGGACGGTCTGCCGGTGGCGAGCCGGTTCCACACCGCGCCTTTGGGCGGCTCTGGCGGCACGGCCGTCTCGTCCGCAAAAACGTCGGGATGCAATGCGCGATAAATTTTCTCGGCGGTAATCGGCAGCTCGGTGATGCGCACGCCGACCGCGTCTGCGATCGCGTTGGCGATCGCTGCGGGGATCGCATCGAGGCCGATCTCGCCGACCCCTTTCGCGCCATACGGGCCGGAAGGCTCGTAGGAGTCCGCAAAAGCCACGTGTAGCTTCGGCATCATGGCGGCTGACGGAATCGGATAGTCTTTCAGATTGGGATCGGTCGGCGCGCCGTTGTGCCAGTCGAAATACTCGGTGACAGCGAGCCCGAGCCCCTGCGTGACGGCGCCCTGCACCTGACCCTCCGCGGCGGCGGGATGGATGACTGTGCCGCAATCGACCGTGGTGGCGATTTCCAGAACGCGGACCCCGCCGGTGCCGGGGTCGACTTCGACTTCGACCGCCTGCGCCGCGAAGTTATAGGCCCCCGATTCATTGCCGAAGCGGCTGTGATCCGGAAACTCAGATGGGTTGTCGAAGTTGCCGATGCCAATGATCGGTTGCCCGTCGGGTTGATAGATGTGCGCGCGCACCACGGCCGCGACCGACTTGAAATCGGTTTCGCGGCCGTGGCGCGGACCTATTTCGCCGTTGATGACCGTCAGTTCTTCGGGCGAAAGCTTGAATTGTGCCGCAGCCGCCTCCAGCAACTGCTGCAAAGCGGCCGCTGCAGCACGCTTGACGGCATTGCCCGCTACGTAGGTGAGGCGGCTCGCGAGCGCACCGAGCGCATAAGGGTGCACGTCGGTGTCAGGGCGGGTAATGTCGACGTGTTCGTAGGGGAGCCCGAGCTCTTCGGCGGCGATTTGTCGCAAAACTGTCAGCGTGCCTTGGCCGATCTCACCTTCGCCCGTGATAATCGTCGCGCGGCCATCGTCGTTGATGCGCACGATCGCGGAGCTGCCGTCCCAGTCGCCGAAGCTGCGCCTGCCGTTGACATGCACGCTGCAGCCCATACCCAGGCCGCGGTGCGGCGAGCGCTGCCGGCGTTTCTCCCGCCAGCCGATCATTTGCGCGGTCTTATCGATGCACTGCTGCAACTCGCAGCTCGTGATCTTGTGGTTGTGCGGCGAGACGTAGCCGGGTTGCGCCGCGTTCATGCGCAGCAAATCCAGGACGTCGATGCCCAGCCGCTCTGCGGCGAGATCCCAGCACTGCTCGACCGCCCAGTCCGCCGACGGATTGCCGAATCCACGGAACGCACCGGTGGGAACCAGATTGGTATAGACCAGGGTCGAATCGGCGCGCGCGCAGGGGTATCGATACAGCGCGTCATGACGGACGGTCGCAGCGCCCAGGATCGCCTGCGACTTCCCGGTGTATGCGCCGTTGTCCGCAGTCACCTTGATCTCTTTCGCAAGGACACGCCCCTGCCGACTGAAACCGAGGCGCACCCAGTAGCGGAATGGCATGCGCGGATGACTCGCCAGGAATTCTTCCTCGCGCGTATGAATGAGCTTGACGGGCCTGCCGGCGTGGCGCGCGAGCAGCGCCGCGATCACCGACGCGTTATCGTCGCCCGATTTCCCACCGAAGCCCCCGCCGACTTCGGTCTGGATGACGCGCACCTGGCTTTCCGGAACGCCGAGCGCGATCGCGTAACGGCCGCGCGCAAGAAATGGTGTCTGCGTGTTGCACCACATCGCGACGCGGCCGCCGGTCCAGTGCGCGACGCAGCCGATAGTTTCGAGCGCCGTATGCCATTGGCGCGTGGTTTCCCAGGTGCCCTCGACGATCACGTCGCTCGCCGCGAAGCCGGCGCCGACGTCGCCGCGCTCGAACGCGAAATGATGCGCGACGTTGCCTTGGGCATCGTCGTGCACAAGAGACGCGCCCGGGGCGAGCGCTTGATCCATCGACAGCACTGCCGGCAGGATTTCATATTCGACTTGGATCAGATCGACGGCGGCGCGTGCCGTTTCAGGATCGAGTGCGGCTACTGCAGCGACCTCGTCGCCCACGTAGCGCGCTTTCTCCAGCGCGAGCGGATAAAGGTCGGGACGAAAGCATCCCCACTTGCGCTGCGCCGTGTCAGCGCCAGTCAACACGGCTTTTACGCCGGGACAGGCCGCTGCCGCTGCGGTGTCGATGCCGACGATGCGGGCGTGGGGATGCGGGCTGCGCAGGACGGCCGCGTGCAGCATGCCGGGGAAATGCAGGTCGGCCACGTATTGGGCAGCCCCGGTAGCCTTCGGAATCGCATCGGTGCGCGGCACGTCCTTGCCGACGACGAGCAGTCCGCCCGTGGAATTCAGGCGCGGCTCACGCGGGTTCACGGCTTTCCTGCTGCGCGTGCGAGCCGCACGGCTTCTGTGTAGGATTCGGCGATTCTGGCGTAACCGGTGCAGCGGCAGTAGACGCCGTCCATGCTCGCGCGTATCTGCGCGTCGCTCGGGTCGGGTGTCTTGTCGAGCAAAGCGCACGCCGCCATCACGTGCCCCGGCGTGCATATCCCGCACTGCATGCCGGAGCGGTTGACGAACGCCTGCTGCACGACGTGCAGGGCGGACGCGCTCGCGAGGCCTTCGATGGTGCGCACCTGCGCGCCTTCGACGAGGGCGGCAAGCTGCATGCACGACGCGACTGGATACCCGTCCACGATCACCGTGCACGTACCGCACGCGCCGATGCCGCAGCCATGCTTGGTCCCGGTCATGCGCAGATCCTCGCGCAGCACGTCGACAAGCAGCCGGTCATCGCTTTTTAGCAGTACTTCGACGGGGTCGCCGTTGAGCGTAAAGCGCACGAGCATGAAAGGGCCTACAAACTGAATCGGGTCGTGCGATTATATGCCCTCGCCTCGCGCTGCCGTCGCCAGGCGCAAGCTATAATCGCCGCGCGGGAACAGCAGATCATAGGGAAGCCAAAGAGCGTGCAGCGCAAAGAGCTGGGTATCGCCGTCATCGGATCCGGGAGGATCGGCACGCTGCGCGCGCGCCTCGCCGCCAAGCATCCTGCGGTTAAATTCCTCGCAATCTCCGACCGCGATCCGTCGCGCGCGCTCGAGCTGGCCACGCAGACGGGCGCGGACTTTCATTCCACGGCTAACGACGAAGTCATCGCGCGGCCGGAAGTTACCGCGGTATTCGTCTCCACGCCCGAAGGCGAGCACGCAGCGCCCGTGCGCAAGGCCCTCGAGCTTGGCAAACCCGTGCTCGTCGAAAAACCGCTCGCGCTCACCCTCAAGGACGCAGACGACATCCTGGCCACGCTCGCGCAGACGCGCGGCGAGTTGCGCGTGGGCTACAGCCGGCGCTACAAGGACTGCTTTCTGCGCGCCAAGGAGCAAATGCTGCAGGGCCGCCTCGGCAGGATCGTCGGCGGCACCGCCCGCGTCTACAATTCGCGCGCCCAGGCTTTTTCGATTCTCAAGCGCGATCCGCATGCCACGCCGGTCGTGGATGTGCTGACCTACTACGTCGACCTGATGTGCTGGTTTCTCGAAGGCAATCCGCCGGTGGAGATCGTGGCGCGCGCGCAGAGCGGCATTTTCAAGGCGGCCGGCTACAGCGCGGACGATGTCACCTGGGCGATCGTGACGTTTGCGGACGGTGCAGTCGTCAGCCTGGGCGTGAGTTACGCGCTGCCCGCCAATTATCCGACGCTGGGCCAGTCCGATCGCGTGGAGCTGCTGGGGTCGGAAGGGACCATGATCATCGACGACGATCACCTCGATCACCTGCTGTATTCGGAGCGCGGCATACCGCACGCGTACGTTCCCGGCCACACGGTGAACATGGCGTTCCTCGGCAGCAACACTGCGGGGGACTGGGCGGTCGGTGATTTCTGGGGCCCGCTGGGCAACGAGACGCGAGCGTGGCTCGACCACCTCGCGACCGGCAGTGCCTGCGTGCACACGACGCCGGAACAGGCGCGCATCAATCTGGAAACGACGATCGCGATCGAGCGCGCGGTGGCGACCGGCAAGGCGGTCAGGTTGCCGCTCGAGATTTGAGGATAGGCGTGAGGCAAACATCTCATTCCAGAGCGCGAAAGCCCGCCCCGGCAGGTCGTAAGCCGGGGCTGGAATCCAGATGCTGCAAACCGCCACACCACCTCGCCTGGATCCCAGCGTGCGCTGGGATGACGAGGCGAGAAGCCGCGAAGAGAGATTGAAAAGCCATGAAGCGGATTTTCTTGGTATCCCTCGCGCTTGCGGTGCCGTTCGCGGCGGCGGCGCAGGGCTATCCCGCGCGTCCTGTACGGTTAATCTCGCCCAATCCTCCGGGTGGCGCGAACGACACGATAGGCCGCATCGTCGCGGGTAAGCTTGGCGAAGTGCTCGGTACCCAGCTCGTCGTCGATAACCGCGGCGGCGCAGGCGGCACGCTGGGAGCGGATATCGCCGCGCATGCCATGCCCGACGGCTACACGCTGCTCGCCGGGTCAGTCTCCACGCATTCGTTCGCGCCCATCATTCAGAGCAGGCTCGGCTATGATCCGGTCCGCGATTTTGCGCCGATATCGCTGTTCGCGATCGCGCAGAACCTGCTGGTCGTTCATCCATCCGTGCCGGTGTCGAATGTGAAAGAACTGATTGCTCTGGCGAAAGCGAGGCCGGGGACGCTGAATTACGCCTCCGGCGGCAGCGGGTCGACCAGCCATTTCGCAGTGGCGCTGTTCGTCAGCGTCGCCGGCATCGCCAACGATACAGTGCATATTCCTTATAAAGGAGGGGCGCCATCGATCACGGCGACGATCGCGCGCGAAACGCATTTTTACTTCGGCCCGATCGCCGGCGGCAGCGTCCCCCAAGTCAAGGCAGGGCGCCTGAAGGCGCTCGCGGTCGGCGGCGGCGGCCGATCGGCGGTGCTCCCCGACGTGCCTACAGTGGCTGAATCCGGATTGCCGGGCTACCGCAACTATGGCTGGTTTGGTCTGCTCGCGCCCGCCGGAACGCCGCGTCCGATCATTGCGAAGTTGAACAACGCCGTAGGTGACGTGGTGAAAGCGCCGGACGTCGTGCAGAAATTCGTCGCGCTGGGCGTGGACCCGGCGAGCAATACGCCCGAGGAATTCGCCAGTTTCATTCGCGAACAGCTCGCGCTGCACCGCAGAGTCGTGCAGGAGCTGGGTATCCGTTTCGACTAGCATCGCCGCTCGGGAATCGAACCGGAAAGGGTTGGCGATGAGGGAAGAGACGCCACGACAGGTTCGTGGGCACAATTCGCGGCGCGCACGCCATGGCGTCTCTCCCGAGGGGAGAGGGGAACGGCGAGCGGAAATGCCTGTTAGCCATTTCCGAAATACTCAATAAGTCAATCCGGCTTCAAGCCCACCTGCTGCGCGACCTTGCCCCACGTTTCCATTTCTCTCTTGACGAAGGCTGCGAACTCTTCAGGCGTGTTGCCGACCGGGATCGCGCCTTGCGCTGAAAGTTTCTCGCTCATGTCAGGCAGCTTGATGATGCGCGCGATTTCCTGACTCAGCTTCGCGAGCACGTCCTTGGGCAGCTTGCCCGGCGCGAATATGCCGTACCATTCGTAGGTATCGAAACCGAGGAGACCCGACTCGGCGAACGTCGGCGTATCCGGCAGCCCCGGCGAGCGTTTTGCCGCAGTCGTCGCGATTGCTTTCAGGCGCCCACTCTTGATGTGCGCCAACACCCCCGGCGGGCCGCTGATCAGGAACTGGACCTGGCCCGCGATCAAATCCGCGATTGCTGGTGCGCCTCCCTTGTACGGCACATGCTGGATGTTCACCCCGGTGGTGAGCTTAAGCATTTCCATCGACAAATGGCCGGAAGTGAGCGGCCCCGGCGACCCGTAATTGAGTGTGCCGGGTTTGGCTTTGGCAAGCGCAATCACATCCTTCAGCGTATTCGCGGGCACTCCCGGGTTCATGGTCATGACGCCGGGAACGATCACCATCAGCGTTACCGGAGTGAAATCGCGCAGCGTGTCGTAGGGCAGGTTTTTCAGCACGAAAGGATTGACGATATGCGGCGTGAGCAGCGTGCCTATCGTGTGGCCGTCGGGTTGCGCTTTGGCGACGATGTCGGTGCCGATCACGAACGCGCCGCCGGGGCGGTTGTCGACGATGACCTGCTGGCCCCAGCTTTCGCTGATCTTCTGGCCCACCAGCCGGGTCACGATATCGGTGGTGGCGCCCGCCGGGACTGGCACGATCCAGCGGATCGGGCGCGTGGGGTAACCTTGTCCCGAGCCTGCCGAACGGGTTTGCGCATCCGCAAGCGGTGCGCCCGCAATAGCTGCCACCGATGTCAGCGTAAACACGCCAAACTTCGCAAACGTCCTCATGCGCTCCCTCCAGCCAAGTGCCTCATTGCGGCTTGATGCCGACTTCCGCGATGAGTTTCTGGAAGCGCGCGTACTCCGACTTCATCAGAGCGGTAAACGAGTCGGGCGTGGAATCTACTACTGTCTCGGCGCCCTGGCGGGCAAACGCTTCGCGGATCCTCGGCTCGTTCAGGATTCTTGCCACGTCCGCACGTAACTGCGCGACGACTTTGCGTGGAGTCCCCGCCGGCGCGAGGATGCCGAACCAGCCGTCGGACTGCGCATCCGGCAGCCCGGCTTCTGCGACGGTCGGAAGGTCGGGCAGCGCGGAACTGCGTTTGGCGCCGGACACGGCGAGCGCGCGCAGTTTGCCGTCGCGTAGCAATGGCGAGGCGGTGGGGACGGTGAACAGGAAATAGTGCACCCGGTCCGCCAGCGTCTCGGAGTACGCGTCCGCGACGATCTTGAACGGGACGTGCACGCTCTTGACGCCTGCGGCCCGATTGAAGATTTCCGCTGCCATATGCGCTAGTGTCCCGACGCCAACTGATGCGAAGTTGTACTGGCCAGGCTTCGACTTCAACAGCGCAACCAGCTCCTGCACGTTCTTTACCGGCATGCCGGGCGCCACCACCAGCACGTTGGGAATCGAGGCCACCTGGATGACCGCGGTGAAGTCCTGCAATGGGTGGTAAGGCGGCTGGCTCTGGAGCAGGGTCGCCACGATGTGCGGCGGCGCAATCATGGCGAGCGTGTAGCCGTCAGGGGTCGCCTTGGCAACCAAGCCGCTGCCGATGAGACCGCCGGCACCGGGACGGTTATCCACCACCACCTGGTGTTTGTAGGCCTCCGACAGCGGTATGCTGAGCGTGCGCGCGAGAAAGTCGCTCGCCGTGCCCGGCGGCAAGGGCACGATCATGCGGATCGGCCTCTCTGGAAACGCCTGTCCCGCGCCAGGCGAGGCAGCTTGGGCGCAGGCGGTTGCTGCGGCAAGCAGCGCGGCAAGCCTGGCGATCGGCGTGCAGAAGAACCTCATCATGGTCATTGCTCCTGCCGATTGGTTGTCAGTACGGGCGGTCGCCCTTAATCGTGATCCGGTGCATGAGCCGCCGCTGGGAATAATCGGCCACAGCATAATGCTGCGTCACGCGATTGTCCCATACCGCGAGACTGCCCTTGCGCCAGCGAAAGCGGCATTGAAACTCAGGCATGCGCACGTGCTCGAACAAATAACCGAGCACGGCATCACTTTCCCTGCGATCGATCTCGAGCAGCCGCGTGGTATAGCCCTCATTGACGTAAAGCGCTTTGCGCTTGGTGACCGGATGCGTGCGAATGACCGGATGCTTTACCGGGGGGCGCGACTTGAGATTTTCGAAACGCCGGCGGCCCTCCTCACTCTGCCACAGGTTACCGCGGATGTCGTCACCAAACGACTTGATGGTGTAGTGCTCCGCCGTCATGCCGGCCAAGTATTCTTTCATGCGCGCGGACAGGGTATCGTAAGCCGCATACATGCTTACCCACACGGTGTCGCCGCCGCTCTCCGGTACTTCGAGCGCATACAACACGGACCCCAGCGTCGGCTCTTCGCGGCCGGAGAAATCGGAGTGCCACATCTCCTTCGTCACGTAAGGCGGCCGCGTCGCGTCGTAGTCAAGCACTTCGATCTGGGGATAGTCCGCGAGCTTGCCAAAAGAGGTGTCAACGTTGACGTGAGGTTCGCCGAAGCGGCATGCGAAGGTGACAAGGTTCTCGCGAGAGAGCTCCTGGTCGCGGAAAAAGACCACCTGGTGTGTCATCAGCGCGTGGTGGATCTCCGCAAACCGGGATTCGCTCAGCGGCTGCGATAGGTCCGCGTCGTAGATCTCCGCCCCGATTGCGGGCACGACCGGCTTTATCGTGATCGTTTTGTATTTCGCGCGGTCTACTGTGCCGGAGCCCATGCGATCATTCTACCCTCGTCCGTAGCACGGCAATTTGCCGGGCGTTCCCTGTAATCATCTCTGCGCGTCCTCATCGCGGCCCCGCCGATCGGGTGACCTGCTTCGTGTGCATGATTCTGATTGCGCCCTGCGTCGAATCGTTCAGTGCGCGCGCGCCGGGCTGGCAGCGCGTCGTGATATTGGCGCTGCTGTTGACTGGAGGTATAATGCTTTCCCCCCGATCGCAGCCCGCTTGGTGGCGCCGTAGAAGCGCCGCGGTGTTCCCGTCACCGCTGAAATCGCCGGCGGCGGATCGCGTCGTGCAGGGAGGCACTCATGTTACGCAACCTG
>JBKJZR010000027.1:0-2981 GCA_046715035.1 Burkholderiales bacterium
CCGAGCAGCACGTCGCGAAACGGCTTGATATCGTCTTCGACCTGATAACGATATTCGGTCTCGGATATCAGCATGCCGGCGACGAACGCGCCGAGCGCAAGCGACAGTCCCGCGAGCTCGGTGACGTAGGCGAGGCCAAGCGTGATGAACAGCACGTTGAGGACGAAGAGCTCCGATGACTTCTGCGTCGCGATCAGATGAAACCACGCCCGCATCGGCCGCTGTCCGAAATACAGCAGGATGGCGAGCACGCCAGCTGCCTTGAGCAGCGCCAGCGACAGACTGAATGCCAGCTCGGAGGGCTGTTGTGCGAGCGCGGGGATCAGTATGAGCAGCGGCACCACCGCCAGGTCCTGAAACAGCAGCACGCCGATGACTTGCCTGCCGTGCAGCGTATTGAGCTGCAGCTTGTCCGACAGCAATTTGCTCACGATCGCCGTCGACGACATCGCGAGCACTCCACCCAGAACCACCCCCGTGCGCCAGTCGGCGCCGCTCGCCAGAGCGACCGCGATGACCAGGCCCAGCGTAAGCACGACCTGGGATGCGCCCAGACCGAACACGATGCGGCGCATCGTGACCAGCTTGGCGAGGCTGAATTCGAGCCCAATGCTGAACATCAGGAAGACGATGCCGAATTCGGCGAGATCACGCGTGGTGTCGCTGTCGGGTATCAGACCCAAACCGTTGGGCCCGATCGCGACGCCGGCGAGCAGATAGCCGATCATCGCCGGCAGCTTGAGGAGGCGGAACACGATGACGACCAGGACAGCGGCCGCCAGCAGTATCAACACGAATTGCAGCGAGTTTTCCATTGCGCGGATGATTATTGGACGGGGATGCGGTCCCGATCCCGCACCCGCTCATGGCAACCGACGACAGGAGAGTCTGGCAGGAGACGGGCCGTCATCCATTTCCGTGCACGTGGTGGTCGGCGAATGATGCCTTATCGCTACCGAAATGCAAGGCTCTGCGGGCGGGCATCAGCCGGGGGGACTTGTTATACTGCTGGCGGCCATGAAGATGAGCGACCGACACGTCATGCCTTACTCTACAGCGGGCGCGCTCGAACTTGCGCGCGAAGTGCTGGAGATTGAAGCCGCGGCGATCAGCGGTTTGATTCCGCGGCTGGACCAGGGCTTCGAGCGCGCGGTGGAGCTCATACTCAATTGCCGTGGACGAGTCACAGTCAGCGGGATCGGCAAATCCGGTCATATCGCGCGCAAGATCGCCTCGACGATGGCGAGCACCGGCACGCCGGCTTACTTCGTGCATCCCGCGGAAGCCAGTCACGGCGATCTGGGCATGGTGACACGCGACGACGTTTTCATCGCGTTGTCCAACTCCGGAGAGAGCGACGAACTGCTCGCGATCGTGCCGCTGATCAAACGCCAGGGTGCGAAACTCATTGCTTTCACGGGCAACGCGGACTCCGCCCTGGCACGCGAAGCGGATGTCCATCTATACGCAGGCGCGGAAAAAGAGGCCTGCCCCCTGAATCTGGCCCCGACTGCCAGCACGACGGCGGCGCTGGCGCTGGGTGACGCGCTGGCTATCGCGCTGATGCAGGCAAAGGGGTTCAGCCGCGACGAATTCGCCCGCTCGCATCCGGGCGGTTCGCTCGGCCGGAAGCTGCTCACCCACGTGCGCGACGTGATGCGCGCCGGCGAGGACGTGCCACGCACCGATGCCGGCGCATTGCTTTCCGCTGCGATACTCGAGATGTCGCGCGGGCGGATGGGAATGACCGCCGTCGTCGGCAGCGACGAGCGCGTGCTGGGAATATTCACCGACGGCGATCTGCGCCGCGCCCTGAACAAGGGCATCGACCTGCAATCCTGCAAGGTTACCGACGCGATGACGCGCGGGCCGCGCACCATAGGCCCTGATAAGCTCGCTGCGGAAGCGGTTCAGATCATGGAGCATTACAAGGTAAATCAGCTGCTCGTCGTCGATGCGGAAGAGCGCCTCGTCGGCGCGCTCAACATGCACGATCTGTTCCGGGCCAAAGTGATCTGATCGAGCCAGGACCGTGGCCGGTCGCACGTGGTTTTCGCCCGCGCAGTGCGCAGCCTAACGCCAGTTCCGCACGGTCATCAGCATGCAACTCATTTACGACAAAGCCAAGCGTGTGCGCCTCGCCGTGTTCGACGTCGACGGGGTGCTGACCGACGGCTCGCTGTATCTCACCGACAGCGGCGAAGAGATCAAGGCGTTCAACTCGCTCGATGGGCATGGCATGAAGATGCTGCGCGAGAGCGGCGTCGAACTGGCAATCATCACTGGGCGCACCTCGCGCTGCGTCGAACTGCGCGCCCAGAACCTCGGCATCGAACTGCTGTACCAGGGCGCGGCGGACAAGACCCAGGCCTACGCCGCACTGCTCGCGGCGCGTAGACTGGACGCGACCGCCACGGCTTACATGGGCGATGACGTGGTCGACCTGCCGGTGCTGCGCCGCTGCGGGCTCGCCCTGTCGGTGCCGGATGCGCCGCTGCTGGTAAAACAGCATGCCGACTACGTTTCGCAGGCGCGCGGGGGCCACGGCGCCGCGCGCGAAGTGTGTGAACTGATCATGCACGCGCAAGGCACGCTCGAGCGCGCGCTCAAGCGCTACCTCAAGAATCCGTGACGACACAGCGCCTCACCGCCTTGTTTCCAATTGCGCTGCTCGTGGTTGTAGCGGCGACGACAGTATGGCTGGACCGCCAGGTACAGCCTCCCGAACGGGGTCGCGACGGCAAGCTGCGGCACGACCCCGATTACATCATCGAGAACTTTTCCGCGACGCGCGTGGGACCTGACGGCAGCCCGCGCTACACCCTGAGCGCGCGCCGCATGGTTCACTATCCGGACGACGACACCACGCACCTCGAGTCGCCGAAATTTGTGAACCTCGGCAATCCTGAGGCGCCGGTGACGGTGACCTCTCAGCGGGCATTGATTTCGAGCGATGGCGAGGAGGCTTTTCTGACCGACGA
>JBKJZR010000028.1:0-14622 GCA_046715035.1 Burkholderiales bacterium
TCCGCGATGCGCGCCCGCAGGCGGCTCATCGCGACGCGCTGCTCCGGGCGATCGCCCAGCGCGCTCAGATCGACCGGCGGCGCCGGCGCGCGCGCAATCACGGGCGCTGCCGCGGCCGGCTTCGCAACCGGCTGGGTGGCGGTATTCGCCGCCTCGAGTACATCGCCCTTCGTTACACGGCCGCCGCGGCCGCTCCCGGCGATGCCGGCCAGATCGACGCCTTTTTCATCGGCCAGTTTCTTCGCGGCCGGCAGCGCCGTCGCAGCCGCACCGCCAGCGCCCCCGGCCGGGCCTTCGGGCTGCCGTGCCGGAGGCTGCGGCGCGGCTGGCGCAGCCTCGACGGGCTTGCCTTCGGTATCGATGGTGGCGATGACTTCCTTGCTGACGACCGTCCCGCCGTCGCCCTTGGCGATGCCGACGAGCACGCCGGACTCGGGCGCAGGGGTCTCGAGCACGACCTTGTCGGTCTCGATGTCGACGAGGTTCTCGTCGCGCTTGACGTACTCACCGGTTTTCTTCCGCCATGACACGAGCGTCGCCTCGGCGACCGATTCCGACAGCTGCGGCACTTTTACTTCGACTAGCATGCGCGCTCCAGGCGATCCCGCTACATCGTTCCGTCAGCGCGCGACGCCGCGCCCAGCGTCAGCGCCAGGCTGACCAGTTCTTTCTGCTGTTTTTCGTGCAGCGATTTATACCCCGCAGCCGGCGTCGCCGACGAGTCGCGACCCGCGTAAGTGAGCGTCTGGTGCGGCAGCAGGTGTCGCAGCAGGTAGTGCTGAATGCGGTGCCACGAACCCTGGTTACGCGGTTCCTCCTGGCACCACACGATCTCGGTCGCATTCCGATAACGCTCGATCTGCGTCTTGAGATCGTCGTGCGGAAACGGATAGAGCTGCGCGATGCGCACCAGCGGGATATCCTTGATGTCGCGCTCGCGGCGGCCCGCGCGCAGGTCATAAAACACCTTGCCGCTGCAGAACACGACGCGCTTGACCTGCGCCGCATCGATACCTTCGTCCCACTCCTCGTTTATCGGCCTGAACTTGTCGCTCGCGAACTCCTCGAGCGGCGATACCGATTCCTTGTGGCGCAGGATGCTCTTGGGCGAAAAAATGATCAGCGGCTTGCGATACGGCCGTATCATCTGCCGCCGCAGCAGATAGTACATCTGCACGGGCGTCGCCGGCACGCACACCTGCATGTTGTAGTCGGCGCACAGCTGCAGGAAGCGCTCGATGCGGCCGGAGGAATGCTCGGGCCCGGCGCCTTCGTAGCCGTGCGGCAGCATCATCGTCAGCCCGCACATGCGCCCCCACTTGATCTCGCCCGAGGCGATGAACTGGTCGATGACGACCTGCGCGCCGTTGACGAAATCGCCGTACTGGGCCTCCCACAGCACGAGCTCGTTGGGGCCCGAAGTGGCATACCCATACTCGAACCCGAGCACGGCCTCCTCCGATAGCACCGAGTCGATGACGACGAAATCGCCCTGCTTCTCCGCGATGTGCTGCAACGGCACGTAGGTGCCCTGATCCCAGCGCTCCCGATTCTGGTCGTGCAGGACGGCGTGGCGGTGGAAGAACGTGCCGCGCGCCACATCCTGTCCGGAGATGCGCACCGAATACCCCTCGTTGAGCAGCGTCGCATACGCGAGGTTTTCCGCCATTCCCCAGTCGAGCGGCAGCTTGCCCTCCGCCATCAGCCGGCGGTCGGCCATGATCTTCTCGACGCGCGGATGCAACTTGAAATTCGACGGCACGGTAGTCAGGCGGTGCCCGAGCTGCTGCAGCAATTCGAGCGGCAGGCGGGTGTCGTCGTTTTCGTTCCAGCGGGTGCCGACGTAAGGTTTCCAGTTGACCTCGAACGGCGGTTTGTAATTGGAAAGGATCGTCTTGTTGGTGTGGTAGCCGCCGTCGAGCGCCGCGCGGAAGGTCTTGATCATCTCCTCGGCATCGTTCTCGGTAAGCACCTGCGCGGCGACCAGCCGGTCGGCGTAGACCTTGCGGGTAGGCGGATGCTGATGGATCTTTTTGTACATCAGCGGCTGCGTCACCATCGGCTCGTCCTGCTCGTTATGCCCGAGCCGGCGATAGCACACCAGATCGACGACGACATCCCTGCCGAACTTCATGCGGAAGTCGAGGGCGATGGAGGTCACCAGACAGACCGCCTCCGGATCGTCGCCGTTGACATGGAAGATCGGCGTTTCGAGCATTTTTGACACGTCGCTGCAGTAGAGCGTCGAACGCGCGTCGCGCAGATCGGAAGTCGTGAAGCCGATCTGATTGTTGATGATGATATGCACGGTTCCGCCGGTGCCGAAGCCACGCGTCTGGGCGAGGTTCAGCGTCTCCATGACGACGCCCTGCCCCGCATACGAGGCATCGCCGTGAATCAATACCGGCAGCACCTGCTTGCCCGTCTTGTCGCCGCGGCGGTGCTGGCGCGCCCGGACCGACCCTTCGACCACCGGGTTGACGATCTCCAGATGCGAAGGATTGAACGCCAGCGACAGATGCAGCGGGCCTCCCGGGGTCATCACGTTCGAAGAAAAGCCGTCGTGGTACTTGACGTCGCCGGCCAGACTGGAATCGTCGTGCTTGCCCTCGAACTCCGTGAACAGATTCTTGGGCATCTTGCCCAGGGTATTGACCAGCACGTTGAGGCGCCCGCGGTGCGCCATGCCGATCACGAGCTCCTGGACGCCGGCGGCGCCTGCGCCTTGCAGCAGATTGTCGAGCATCGGGATCAAACTGTCGCCGCCTTCGAGCGAAAAGCGCGTCTGTCCGACGTATTTGGTATGGAGGTAGCGCTCGAGCGTTTCCGCCGCGGTCAGCCGCTCGAGGATGTGTTTGCGGTATTCGCTGTCGTAGCCCGGCGTCGAGCGTATGGTTTCGAGCCGCTCCTGTATCCAGCGTTTTTGCGGGACGTCGGTGATATACATGTACTCGGTGCCGATCGTGCGGCAATAGGTATCGCGCAGCAGCTGCAGGACATCCTTGAGCTTCATCTCACGCGGGCCGATCAGCGAACCCGTGTTGAACACCGTATCCATGTCGCTGTCGCTGAGCCCGTAGAACCCCGGATCGAGCTCGGCGATGTAGGGCTTTTCCTGCCGATTCAGCGGATCGACGTTGGCGTGCCGCGCACCCTGAAAGCGATAGGCGCCGATCAGCTGCAGGACGCCGTATTGCTTCTCGCTGAGCTGCGGACGCTCACCGCTGGCGGCGGCCGGCGCGGCTGCGGCGCGCTGCCGGGCGAGCTGCGCAAAGTGTTCCTGCACGGGCACGTGCGAAACGTCCGGGGCGCCATCGTCCAGCTTTTGCAGCTCGTCGAAATAGGTGCGCCAGCGCGGCTCGACCGAGTCCGGATCCTGCAGATAGCGATCGTAAAGCGCTTCGATGAACGGCGCATTGGCGCCGAACAGGTACGAGCTGCCGAGCATCTCGCGGAACATGGGCCGCCTCTATTTGCGCTTGGCGAGCGGCACGAACGCGCGCTCTGCAGGCCCGTCGTAGAGCTGGCGGGGGCGCGCGATCTTCTGATCCGGGTCACCGATCATCTCGTTCCACTGCGCGATCCAGCCCACGGTGCGGGCGACCGCGAACAGCGCGGTGAACATCGTCGTCGGAATGCCGAGCGCTTTATAGACGATGCCCGAATAGAAATCGACATTGGGATAAAGCTTGCGCGTGACGAAATATTCGTCCTCGAGGGCGATTTTTTCGAGCGCCATGGCGAGCTTGAACAGGCGATCGTCGCGCAGCCCCAGCTCGTCGAGCACTTCGTGGCAGGTCTTCTGGATCAGCTTGGCGCGGGGGTCGTAGTTTTTGTACACGCGATGGCCAAACCCGTACAGCACCGTATGTTCGCCTTTGTCCTTGACGCGCTTGATGTACTCGCCGATATGCGACTCGTCGCCGATCTCCTCGAGCATTTTCAGCACCGCCTCGTTGGCGCCGCCGTGGGCCGGCCCCCACAGGCTGGCGATACCCGAGGCGATGCACGCGAACGGGTTGGCGCCCGACGAGCCCGCGGTGCGCACCGTGGAGGTGGAGGCGTTCTGCTCGTGATCCGCGTGCAGGATCAGGATGCGGTCGATCGCGCGCGACAGCACCGGATTCGGCTTGTATTCCTCGCAGGGATTGCCGAACATCATGTACAGAAAATTCTCGACGTAGGACAGCGAGTTCTTCGGGTACATGAACGGCATGCCGATGTTGTACTTGAAGCACATCGCGGTGATCGTCGGCAACTTGGCGACCAGGCGAAAAGCCGAGATCTCGCGATGCCGCGGATTATTGATGTCGAGCGAGTCGTGGTAGAACGCCGACAGCGCCCCGACCACGCCACACAGCACCGCCATCGGATGGGCGTCGCGCCGGAAGCCCGAATAGAAGCGCGAGATCTGCTCGTGCACCATCGTGTGATGCATGACCGTCTCGACGAATTCGTGCTGTTGCGCGGCGTTGGGCAGCTCGCCGTTGAGGATCAGATAGGCGACTTCGAGAAAATCGCAGTGTTCGGCGAGTTGCTCGATCGGGTAGCCCCGGTACATGAGCACCCCCTCGTCGCCGTCGATGTAGGTGATCTTCGACGAGCAGCTGGCGGTCGACATGAACCCCGGATCGTAGGTGAATTTCCGGGTCTTCGCGTACAGGGGCCGGATGTCGATCACGTCGGGCCCGACCGAGCCTGACAGCACCGGAAAGTCGACCGCAGGAGTACCGTCCGTGAACGACAGCGTAGCGAGCTTTTCAGCCATTGATTTTCTCCGCAGATTCCTGAACTTAGTTGGGGCTCGAATTATACGTGAAACGAACGCTGCTCACGCGTCTCAGCGGGCGCGCAACATCTGCAGGATAGCGTCGTAGCGACGGTCCGCCGTCGCCGCCCGCTCCATCAACAAGTCGAGCAGGTCGTTATCGCCCATGACGAGCAACTCACCGTAGCGCTCGAGCCCGGCAGCATCGAGCGTTTCCAGATGGCGCTGGTTGAATCGTTCCAGAATCAGATCCAGCTCCAGCAATCCGCGCCGGCACTGCCATCTGACCCGGTCGAGCCTGGCCATGCGCGCGCCGCCCTAAACCGTGCGTTTGACCATCAAATCCTTGATCTTGCCGATCGCCCGCGTCGGATTGAGGCCCTTGGGACAGACGTCCACGCAGTTCATGATCGAATGGCAGCGAAATAGCCGGTAGGGATCCTCGAGATTGTCGAGACGCTCGTTGATCGCCAGATCGCGGGTATCCGCGATGAAACGATAGGCCTGCAGCAGCCCGGCGGGGCCCACGAATTTGTCCGGATTCCACCAGAACGAGGGACACGAGGTCGAGCAGCACGCGCACAGTATGCATTCGTATAGTCCGTTGAGCTCCTCGCGTTCCTCCGGCGATTGCAATCGCTCTTTCTCGGGTGGCGGTGTGTCGTTCTGGAGATACGGCTTGATCGAATGGTACTGCTTGAAAAACTGCGACATGTCGACGATCAGATCGCGTATCACGGGCAGACCCGGCAGCGGACGGATGACGACCGGCTGTTTCAAGTCGACGAGCTTGGTGATGCACGCGAGCCCATTCTTGCCGTTGATGTTCATTGCGTCCGACCCGCACACGCCTTCGCGGCAGGAGCGCCGCAGCGAAAGCGTATCGTCGTGCTCCTTGATCCGGATCAGCGCATCGAGCAGCATGCGATCGGTCGGTTCGAGCGCGATGTCGTAGTCCTGCATGCGCGGTTTCGCGTCGACGTCGGGGTTGTAGCGATAAATGGAGAAGCGCATGAGACTTCCTATCGTCGGTCGCCGAAACGTGGAGCGTGAGGCGTGAAGCGTAAGGCGGAAACTCCACGGATCGCGGCGGTGTTACTCCTCACGCCTAACGCCTCACGCATTCGCACTCCCATGTCTCAATACACCCGTGCCTTCGGCTGGAACGCTTCGACCGTCAGCGGTTTGAGCTTGACCGCCTTATATTCGAGCCGGTTGCCGTCCTTGAACCAGAATGTGTGCTTCATCCAGTTGACGTCGTCGCGGTCCGGGAAATCGCTGCGGTCGTGGGCGCCGCGGCTCTCGGTGCGCGCCTGGGCCGAAATCATCGTCGAGAGCGCCGTTTCAATCAGATTGTCGAGCTCGAGCGCCTCGACGCGGGCGGTGTTGAATACCTTGCTCTTGTCCTTGATGTACGTATGCTGCGCGCGCTCGGCAATCGCCAGCATCTTGGCAACGCCGTCCGCGAGACTGTCGGGAAAGCGAAACACACCGCAGTGCAGTTGCATCGTGCGGCGCATGTCGGCGCCCACCGACGCCACGCTCTCGCCCGACGTCGCGCCATCGAGCCGTGCGAGCCGGGCCAGCGCAACGTCGGCGGCGTCCCTGGGCAGGTTTTTGTGCGCGACCTCTCCCCCGATATCCCTGACCACCTGTTCGCCTGCGGCCTTGCCGAACACGAGCAGGTCGAGCAGTGAATTCGTGCCGAGCCGGTTGGCGCCGTGCACCGATACGCACGAGCACTCCCCGGCCGCATACAGCCCGCGTACGATCCTTTCGCTGCCCAAGCCGGGGATGTAGACCTGCCCGTGGTAGTTGGTCGGCACCCCGCCCATCTGGTAATGGCACGTCGGCACGACCGGAATCGGATCTTTGACCGGGTCGACATTCGCGAACTTCATCGCGATTTCGCGGATGCCCGGCAGGCGCTTGTTGATCACTTCCGCACCGAGGTGATCGAGCTTGAGCAGTATGCAGTCGCCGTCCTTGCCCGCGCCGCGCCCTTCCTTGATTTCGGTCGCCATCGCGCGCGACACAACGTCGCGGCTGGCCAGATCCTTGACGGTGGGCGCATAGCGCTCCATGAAGCGCTCGCCGTTCTTGTTGAGCAGAAAACCGCCCTCGCCGCGCACGCCTTCGGTGATCAGCACGCCCGCACCCGCGACGCCTGTCGGGTGAAACTGCCAGAACTCCATGTCCTCGAGCGGAATGCCGGCGCGTGCTGCCATGCCCAAACCGTCGCCGGTATTGATGAACGCATTCGTGCTCGCGGCATAGATGCGCCCGGCACCCCCGGTCGCGAGCAAGGTCGCCTTGGCCCGCAGGATCATGACCTCGCCGGTCTCCATCTCCATCGCGACCACGCCCAGCACGTCGCCCTCCGGATCGCGCACGAGGTCGAGCGCGATCCATTCGACGAAGAACTGCGTGTGCGCGCGCACGTTGCGCTGATACAGCGTGTGCAGCATCGCGTGCCCGGTGCGGTCCGCCGCCGCACACGAGCGCTTGACCGGGCCTTCGCCGTAGTTGCGCGTCTGGCCGCCGAAGGGCCGCTGATAGATTCTGCCGTCGGGCGTGCGGTCGAAAGGCATGCCGTAGTGCTCGAGCTCGTAGACGACCTCGTTGGCCTTGCGGCACATGAACTCGATCGCGTCCTGGTCGCCCAGATAGTCCGATCCCTTCACGGTATCGAACATGTGCCAGTGCCAGTTGTCCTCGCCGTCGTTGCCGAGCGAAGCCGCCACCCCTCCCTGTGCCGCCACGGTATGCGACCGCGTCGGGAACACCTTGGACAGCACGGCGACTTTGAGATTGGATTCCGCCAGCTGCAGCGCGGCACGCAGGCCGGAGCCGCCGGCGCCGACGACGACCGCGTCGAATTGTCTCTTTGCGATCGACATTATCCGATGTCCCACAGGAGCTGCACCGACCAGCCGGCATAGGCGATGAGCGCAGCGATCACGATCACATACAGGGTCAGCCGCACTCCGCTCTGCTTGATGTAATCCATGAAAATATTGCGCACGCCGATCCATGCGTGCCAGTACAGGCTCGCCAGGAACAGCAGCG
The DNA here is from genome assembly GCA_046715035.1 of Burkholderiales bacterium. GTDB lineage: Bacteria > Pseudomonadota > Gammaproteobacteria > Burkholderiales > SG8-41 > PALSA-1004. The sequence goes on from JBKJZR010000028.1 coordinate 7,838, forward strand.
TGGCGAGCTTCATCCACAAAGGAATGAACAGGCCACGCCAGACTGCAAAATCCATGCCGGGCGCGCGCATCAACAACACCAGCAGCAGCAACGCGTAGAGCGTCATCACCACCGCGGTCACGCGCTGTGCGAGCCAGTCGCGCAGGCCGTAATGCGCTCCGACGACCGCGCGCGCTACCATACCAGCGCCGCCGCCACGACCGTCAGCGCAATACCAACGACCAGCACCACAACGCTGCTCAGCCGCGCCGCCGGAAGTTCGGTGCCGATATCGAGGTCGAGCAACAGATGGCGGATGCCGGCGCACAGGTGGTGAAAGAATCCCCACAACAGGGCGATGACGATCATTTTCACGAGTGCGTGCGAAAACGCGCTCCTCACCGCGTTGTAACCCTCGGGCGAGGTCACGCTTTGCTGCAACCAGTACAGCCCCAGCGGCAGCGCGAGGAACAGTGCCGCGCCGCTGACCCGGTGCATGATGGAAATCACGCCCGGCAGCGGCAGCCTGATCTGCGTCAAATTCAAGTATTTTGGACGGGTCGGCATGAGTTTGGGCACGATCGGGCGCGGCGCCGCGGCCAAGTCCGCCCCGCCGGCGCAACTAGCAGAGCGGCGCAATTGATGAAATCGATTTTACCAGCAAATGGTGCGTCGCAGAACCACCGCCGGCATCCGCATTGAAACGGCGCGCTCGCATGTCGGTGGGCGCGAGGACGCAAAAGGCCCGAGAGACACGCTGAAATCGGCGCGCGCGGGAACAGAGCCAGGCTGCATTGTGTGCTGACAGCACCGTCGGACCAGCCCAGCAGTCTGCGCTTTTTGACACCCGGCGATCAGGTTCGCTATCATCGCGCGCTGGATTGCCCGCAGGCGACGATCCCACAGCTATCCCTTCCGCCGCCGCGCCTGCGCTTGCCTCGGTGTGAAATACAGCGGTGTCCATGTTGTCTTCTGGGAGCACATAAATGAAACGTCCCGTTCGCGTTGCCGTGACCGGCGCTGCCGGCCAGATCGGCTACAGCCTGCTGTTCCGCATCGCTTCGGGCGCGATGCTCGGCAGCGACCAGCCCGTCATCCTCCAGCTGCTCGAAATCCCGGACGAAAAGGCGCAAAAAGCGTTGCGCGGGGTCATGATGGAGCTCGATGACTGCGCGTTTCCACTGCTCGCCGACATGGTGCCCGCGGCCGATCCGAACGTCGCGTTCAAGGATGCCGATTACGCGCTGCTGGTCGGCGCGCGGCCGCGCGGGCCCGGCATGGAGCGCAAGGATCTGCTCGAAGCCAACGGCAAGATCTTCGGTCCCCAGGGCAAAGCGCTCGACGCAGGCGCCAGCCGCGAGGTGAAGGTGCTGGTCGTGGGCAATCCCGCCAATACCAACGCGCTGATCGCGATGAAGAACGCGCCCAGCCTCAAGCCCGCGCAGTTCACCGCCATGATGCGGCTCGACCACAATCGCGCGCTCACCCAGGTCGCACAGAAGATCGGCAAGCCGGTCGCGAGCGTGAAGAAGATGATCGTATGGGGCAATCATTCGGCGACGCAGTATCCCGACCTGTTCCACGCCGAAGCCGACGGCAGTAAAGTCTGGTCGCAGATCAACGATCAGGCCTGGCTCGAGAATACGTTCATCCCCGTCATCCAGAAGCGCGGCGCGGCGATCATCGAGGCGCGCGGCCTGTCCTCCGCCGCGAGTGCGGCCAACGCAGCGATCGACCACATGCGCAGCTGGGTGCATGGCACCCCGGAGGGCGACTGGGTGAGCATGGGCGTGCCTGCCGACGGCAGCTACGATATCGGCGAAGGCGTCATGTATGGTTACCCGTGCACGTGCAGGAATGGGCGCTTCGAAATCGTCAAGGGACTCGAGCTGAGCGAATTCGGCCGCTCCCGCATGCAGGCGACGCTGAAGGAATTGCACGAAGAGCGCGACGGCGTCAAACATCTGCTGAGTTGATAGCGCAGGGCCGCTCGCCGGCGTGCTTCGGTGCGGGCACCGGGCGCAGCCACGCCATCGATGAACGGAATCTGTTGCCGCAGCGAGTCGGCGCAGTGGCTTTCACTGCGGCGCGAATGGCGAGGCAGGGCAGGCACCGAGCGGCCGCGCTTAACCGATCACGGGAAGGAGCACTCATGAGCAGCGACGCAGCACCGGCTGGATTCAAGCCCAAGAAATCGGTTGCCCTGTCCGGTGTGACGGCCGGCAACACCGCACTGTGCACGGTCGGCCGCAGCGGCAACGACCTGCACTACCGCGGGTACGACATCCTCGATATCGCCGAGCAGTGCGAGTTCGAAGAAATCGCCTATCTGCTCGTTCACGGCAAGCTGCCCGGCAGCGCCGAGCTTGCATCGTACAAGCGCAAGCTCAGGTCGCTGCGCGGACTGCCGCTGGCCGTCAAGGCCGCGCTCGAAAGCGTGCCCGCCTCGGCGCATCCGATGGACGTGATGCGCACCGGGTGCTCGGTGCTCGGCTCGGCGCTTCCCGAGAAAGAAGACCACAATCTGACCGGCGCACGCGACATCGCCGACCGGCTGATGGCGTCGTTCGGATCGATGCTGCTTTATTGGCATCATTACAGCCAGAAGGGACGGCGCATCGAGGTCGAGACCGATGACGACTCGATCGGCGGCCATTTCCTGCATCTGCTGCACGGCAGCGAGCCGCCGGCGAAATGGGTGCGCGCCATGCACACTTCGCTGATCCTTTACGCCGAGCATGAATTCAACGCGTCGACGTTCGCGTGCCGCGTCGTTGCCGGCACCGGCTCGGATATGTACTCGGCGATCACCGGCGGGGTCGGCGCCCTGCGCGGCCCCAAGCACGGCGGCGCGAATGAAGTCGCGCTCGAAGTGATGAACCGCTACGATGATCCGGAAGCGGCCGAGAACGACATCGTCACGCGCGTCGCGAACAAAGAGGTCATCATCGGGTTCGGGCATCCGGTCTATACCCTCAGCGACCCGCGCAACAAGGTGATCAAGGAAGTCGCGCGCGGGCTCTCGAAGGACGTTGGCGATACGGCGCTGTTCGACATCGCCGAGCGCATCGAGACCGTGATGCAGCGCGAAAAGAAGATGTTCGCCAATCTGGACTGGTTCTCGGCGGTGTCGTACCAGAAAATGGGCGTGCCGACTGCGATGTTCACGCCGATCTTCGTGATCTCGCGCACGAGCGGCTGGGCCGCGCACGTGATCGAGCAGCGCATCGATGGCAAGATCATCCGGCCGGGGGCCAATTACACCGGTCCCGAGCCGCGCACGTTCACGCCCATCGCTCAGCGGGGGAAACCCGCGAGGAAAGGCAGGTAACCGGTGGCCCGGCCGCATTGGTTTGCCGCGCTGGATGCCTGTGCGCGAATTCTCAACTGATTTCTGATCGGATCGAATCCCATGTCAGCACATGTCTCCAATGTCCGCCCCAAGCCCGACCAGGTGCTGGTCGATATCGCCGACTACGTGCTCCGGCACGAAATCAAGAGCGCCGAAGCGTTTAACACGGCGCGCCTGTGCCTGATGGACACCCTCGGCTGCGGCTTCGAAGCCTTGTCCTACCCTGCCTGCACCAAGCTCATGGGGCCCATCGTTCCCGGGACCGTCGTGCCCAACGGCGTCAGGGTGCCGGGCACATCATTCGAGCTCGATCCGGTGACGGCGGCCTTCAATATCGGCTGCATGATCCGCTGGCTCGATTTCAACGATACCTGGCTCGCGGCCGAATGGGGCCATCCGTCGGACAGCCTGGGCGGGATACTCGCTGCCGCGGATTATCGCTCGCGCCAGAACATGGCGGGCGGCAGGCCGCCGCTGCTCATGCGCGAAGTCCTGACCGCGATGATCAAGGCGCACGAGATCCAGGGCGTGATCGCGCTCGAAAACAGCTTCAACCGCGTCGGCCTCGACCACGTCGTGCTGGTCAAGGTGGCGAGCACCGCGGTGGTCACCAAAATGCTTGGCGGCACGCGCGATGAAATCATCAGCGCCGTTTCCAACGCATGGATCGACGGGCAATCGCTGCGCACTTATCGGCACGCGCCCAATGCCGGCTCGCGCAAATCATGGGCGGCAGGCGATGCGACGAGCCGTGCGGTGCGGCTGGCGCTGATGGCACTCAAGGGCGAGATGGGCTACCCGTCCGCGCTCACCGCCAAGACCTGGGGCTTCTACGACGTGCTGTTCAAGGGCAAGCCCTTCGTGCTCGAGCGCAAGTACGGCTCCTACGTGATGGAGAACATCCTGTTCAAGATTTCGTTCCCCGCGGAATTCCACGCACAGACCGCAGTCGAATGCGCGGTCGTTCTGCATCCGCAGGTGGGTCACCGGCTCGACGACATCAAGAAGGTGGTGATCACCACCCACGAATCCGCGATCCGCATCATCGACAAGCGCGGTCCGCTCAACAATCCGGCCGACCGTGACCACTGCATCCAGTACATGACGGCCATCGGGCTGATGAAAGGCAACCTGACCGCGGCGGATTACGAAGAAGACGTCGCGCGCGACCCGCGTGTCGACGCCCTGCGCGCGAAGATGGTGTGCGTCGAGCGCAAGGAGTGGACGCGCGACTATCTCGATCCGGCCAAGCGCTCGATCGCCAATGCGGTGCAGGTATTTTTCAAGGACGGCACCAAGACGGACAACGTGGCGGTCGAATATCCGCTCGGCCACCGGCGCCGCCGCAAGGAAGGTATCCCGCTGCTCGAGGCAAAATATCGCACCAATCTGGCGCGTCGCTTTCCGGCCAAGCAACAGGCCACCATCCTCGAACTGTGCAACGACCAGAAGCGTCTCGAAGCAACCCCGGTCAACGAGTTCGCTGACCTTTTCGTGATTTGAACCTCCAAGGATTTTCCATGAAACGAAACCTCGTCCTCGCAGCGCTTGCGCTGGCGAGCCCTCTCATGGCCGACGCCGCAATGACCCCCGGCCTCTATGAATATACGATCCAGATGAGCATGCCCGGCGGGCCGGCCATGCCGCCGCAAACCGTCCAGCAATGCCTGACCGCCAAGGACGTCGCCGGCAATAAAGCCTTCGCGATGCCAGCGGGCAAGGACAGCGATTGCCAGGTCAAAGACCTGGCGCAAAGCGGCTCCCAGTTTTCGTACAAGATCGCGTGCACTAAACCCCAGAAGATCGACGGCGCAGCCAGGGGCACGCATTCCGCGACCGGCATGACGATGGACATGACGATGACGCTGGCCGGCATGCCCGGTTCGATGACCCAGACCATGTCTGCGAAACGCCTCGGCGACTGCAAGCCGTAGACTGCGATGCACGCTGCATGCCATGCACCTGCGTTGCGGGTCGCCGAGTAACCCCAGGCGTCGCGCCCCTGCCGCGCTGCTCTTACAGCCCAGCCGGGCGTCGGCCTGACAGGGCGTACCCGATCTGGTAGAACAGTGCACTCCTGACGGGTCAGGGCATCGCTCGATGGAGGCATGATCATGCATAACCTGTTCGACTCGCTGCAGCCCTTCACGCTGCGCTCCGGACAAACCGGCAGGCTCTATTCCGTCGCTGCGCTCGAGCGCGCCGGGCTCGGCAAGGTATCGCGCATGCCGGTTGCGCTGCGCATCGTGCTCGAATCGCTGCTGCGCAACTGCGACGGCAAGCGCGTCACCGAGCAGCACGTGCGCGACCTCGCCGCGTGGCGCCCCGCCGGTGCGCGCACGGCGGAAATCCCCTTCCTCGTCGTGCGCATCATCCTGCAGGACATGATCGGCTTTCCGTCGCTCAACGACCTCACCGCGATGCGTGCGGCGGCACAGCGGCTCGGTTACGATCCCGCGCGCATCGAGCCGCTCGTGCCCGTGGACGTGGTCGTCGACCACTCGGTCGAGGTCGATGTCCACAATGCGCCGGACGCGCTCGAGCGCAACATGGCGCTGGAGTTTCAGCGCAATGCCGAGCGCTATCAGTTCGTCAAATGGGCGCAGCGCTCGTATGCGAACGTGCGCATCATTCCGCCCGGCAACGGCATCATCCACCAGATCAACATCGAATACCTCGCGCGCGGCGTGTGGGAGCGCGAAGGGCTCTACTTCCCGGACACCGTCGTCGGCACCGATTCGCACACCCCGATGGTGAACGGCATCGGTGTCGTGGGCTGGGGCGTCGGCGGCATCGAAGCCGAAGCCGGCATGCTCGGCCAGCCGATCAACTTTCTGACGCCCGACGTGGTGGGCGTGCACATGACGGGCCGCCTCGCCGAGGGCGTCACCGCCACGGATCTCGCGCTGACCGTCACCGAAACGCTGCGCAGCGCGGGAGTGGTGGGGAAATTCGTCGAGTTTTTCGGCCCCGGCGTGGCGAGCCTGTCGGGCGCCGACCGCACCGTGATCGCGAACATGGCGCCGGAATACGGCGCGACGCTCGGGTATTTTGGCGTCGACGAGCAGACACTCGCCTACTTCCGCATGACCGGTCGGGAGGCCGGCCAGGTCGACGCTATCGAGAGCTATTACCGCGCGCAGGGCCTGTTCGGTATCAAGCACCGCGACGAGATCGACTATTCCACCGTGATCGAAATCGACCTTGGCAGCGTCGTGCCCAGCGTTGCGGGCCCCAAGCGCCCGCAGGACCGCATCGAGCTGCCGCGCGTCGCATCCCGCTTCACCGAGCTGTTCGCGCAACCGATCGCGGCGGGCGGCTACGGCAAACCCGCCGGCGAGCTGGACCAGCGCGTCGGCGTGTCGGGGGCGGGCTACGACGTGGGTCACGGCGACGTGCTGATTGCCGCGATCACGTCGTGCACCAACACGTCCAATCCCAACCTGTTGCTGGC
>JBKJZR010000029.1:0-15750 GCA_046715035.1 Burkholderiales bacterium
CCTGTACTATTTCGTGCGCGCGCTGCCAGTCGCCGCGGGCGTCATGCCAGAGCGCCTGCAGCAGCGCGCCTGCCCCGCGCGGCGGCGCCGTCGCGCCGAGCGACTGGCGAAATCCTTCGATGTCCAAATCATCCGCTCCGATCATTCGCTCGCTGGTGATCCGACTCGTTGCGAAAACATGCTGACCCAACCCGCGTCAAGTGCTGGAACGCAGTATATGCGGGTGTCGGGCATTGACGAAGCGCTTCGACTCGGTACACTTACGCATGGTACAAGTGCCGGAGTACTGGTCCTGCTCGACTCGCACGATGCTTCGGCACGCCCGCGGGCATTGGATCGCCGCGGTCACCGCTCTTGGCGTAGCGTTTGCGGGACATGCCGATCTCAGCGTTGCGCAAATCTATCCCACGAAACCGATCCGGCTGGTGCACGGGTTCGGCGCGGGCAGTGCGATCGATGTGTTCTCACGGCCCCTCGCGCAGAAACTTTCCGAGTCATTGGGACAGCAGGTCGTGGTGGACGCCAGGCCTGGCGCGACTGGCACCATCGCCAACGAACTGGTCGCCAGGAGCGCGCCTGACGGTTACACGCTGCTCGCCGCCCCGGGGTCGGCAATGGCAGCGACGCCGCACCTCTACAAAGTCGCTTACGCACCTTTGCAGGATTTCGTTCCCGTTATCCAGATCAGCGATTTTTCCTACGTGCTGGTCGCGCACCCAGCGGTCCCGGCCGCTGGCGCGCGCGAGCTGATCGCGCTGGCGAAATCCAGACCTGGTTACCTCACGTATGGCTCGACCGGCGTAGGCAGCGGATTCCATCTAGCGGGTGAGCTGTTTTGCGCGATGGCGGGCATACAGATGCTCCACGTGCCGTATCGGGGCGGCGGCGCAGCCGCGATCACCGACCTCGTCGCCGGCCGCGTCGATCTGATGTGGGACAGTCTGGCGGTGGTCAAACCGCAGATGCAGGCCGGCAAGCTGCGCGCCATCGGCGTTACCGGCGCGAAACGGGCGCCAGCGCTGCCGGAAGTGCCGTCGATCGCCGAGAGCGGCTTGCCGGGATACGAAATGGTAGGCTGGCACGGCATATTCGCGCCGGCAGGGACACCCAGGGAAATCGTGGTCCGCCTCAACGCCACGATCGGAAAGATCCTCGGCTTGGCCGATGTGCGTGAACTGTGGACCACCCAAGGCATGGAGGTCGTGCCCAGCACCCCCGAGCAGTTCGCGGCCCGGTTGCGCTTCGACTACGACCGATACGCGAAACTGATCAAGAATTCCGGCATCAAAATCCAGCAATAGCGTACAGGAGACAAAGCATGGCTCAGCAGCAGGACGGCAAAAGCATGAACCTTACGATGGACGCCGCGAGCGTCTACCGCGAGGACGTTTATACCGACCGCAAGGTCGGCACGATCCGGTGCCTGACGCCGGTCAAGGGCGACGGCACGCCCGACGCGGCCCGCGCGGCAGTCTACGTCGGCGAAGCGCAGATCATGACGCCGATGGGCGCACTGCCGGTCAGCTTCGAGATCGAGGGTGCGACGCTCGACGCCGCCATAGCGGGATACGCCGCGGCGGCGAAAGAAGCCGTCGAGCGCACGGTGAAGGAGATCCAGGAGCTGCGCCGGCAGGCCGCTTCCGGCATCGTTATTCCACAAGCCGGTGCGGGCGGTCTGCCCGGGCTCGGCGGCGGCGGCAAGATCCAGATGCCCTAACCCAGATCACACCCTGGCCGACACGACTGCGAACATCGGACGCGAAGCGAGTAACAGAAGGGGAGAAATGATCGAAAAGAACGTCCCACGCACCGAGCGCGCGTCGAACCCGTGGTTGCCGCCGGCACTGGTTGCGTGCGGAGTGTGGCTCGCGTGCGCTCCGCTTGCGGGTCTTGCCCAGACCTACCCGAACAAGTCGATCCGCCTCGTGCACGGCTTTGCGAGCGGCGCCGCGATCGACGTGGTGTCCCGGCCGCTCGCGCAGAAGTTGACCGAAGTGCTGGGCCAGCAGGTCGTGGTCGACAGCCGGCCCGGGGCCACCGGAACGATCGCCAACGAGCTGGTCGCCAAGAGTGCGCCGGATGGATACACGCTGCTGGTCGCTCCGTCCTCGGCGATGACCGCAACGCCGCACCTGTTCGCGGTTCGCTACCGCCCGCTCGACGACTTCGCGCCAATCATCCAGATCGGCCAGTTTCCTTTCGTATTGGTCGCACATCCGAACGTGCCGGCAAAGAACGCCCGTGAGTTGATCGCACTGGCCAAGGCCAGGCCCGGTGCGCTTACCTACACGTCTCCCGGAATCGGCACCGGTTTTCATCTGGGCGGTGAGCTCTTCTGCCAGATGGCTGGCATCAAAATGCTGCACGTGCCTTATCGGGGCGGCGGCACGGCCGCGATCACCGATCTGATCGGCGGACGGGTCGACCTGTCTTTCGACAATCTCGGCGTGGTGCGGCCTTATCTGCAGGCGGGAAGGCTGCGCGCGCTCGGGGTCACCAGCCTGCACGCGTCGCCCGCGTTGCCCGGCGTGCCCGCGGTCGCCGACAGCGGTCTGCCGGGATTCGAAGCCGGCGGCTGGCACGGCATTTATGCGCCTGCCGCCACGCCTCGCGAACTCATCGTGCAGCTCAATGCGGTCATTGCGAAGGTCCTTGCGTCCCCCGAGATCCGTCAGGTGTGGAGCACCTTCGCCATGGATGTCGTGCCTTTCACGCCCGAGAGCTTTGCCGAGAAACTGCGCTCCGAGTACGAGCGTTACGGCAAGCTCATCAAAACGGTCGGCATCAAGATTCAGGAGTAAGTCCGGCAGCGCTCCCTACGCCTCACCGCCCGACGGCGCAATGACGGGCAGCAGCAGATAAGAGGCCTGGTCGCCGCCGGCATAAATCGTATTCCTGGCCCCGGCGTTGTAATCCGCGTGGTAATGCGTGTACGGCGCGCTGCCCACGCCGTCGCGCGGCTGGACGTCGAGGCGCAGCCTGTGGCCTTGCCTGAACACCATGCAGGTGGGCCAGATTTCGACCTGGCACTCGACGATTTCCCCGGGTTTGAGCCAGAGCCGCTCGTTGTGCGCGTGGTACGGTCGGTACGGCAGTGAGCGTTCGCGGTCGAGCTTGCGGTGCGAAGCGCGCAACCATCCTTTGGTGACCGGAACCGGCTGATGGTGCTGCCCGACTTCCCACACATCTTCGCCGTCGGGGCCGATGTTGCGCAGCGTTGCGAAAATATCCATGTCCTTCGAAGTGCTCGATACCCACAGCACGAGCACGACGGGTCCGGTGATCTCGGTGTCTGCGGGCAGCGGCGCGGTTTCGAAGGAAATGCCGGTGCGCGGTCCGGGCCAGCCGCCCAGCGCGAGCAGCGGCGAGGCAGCCTCCCCGGGTTTGGACACTCCGGTGGCCGCATACGTCGCCTGCTCGTGGTCTGGCGGCGGTGCCGTGACGAGCCGCCCTTCAGCCGCGGTGGAATCGGGGGACGGCGCGCGGTCGATCTTGAGGTACAGCTTGGTCCAGCGGGTGCGCGCGAGCGGCCATTCATTTTCGCAGCGCGACGCGTAGGGTTGGTGACTGCCGCCGGTGCGAATCTCGAGCTTGATCGGCGGCTCGTCCATGATGCCGGTGTCGATGCCCTTCAACCAGTGATCGAACCAGCGCAGCTGGTCGATGCGGCCTTCCTCCGAATGGAACGGGTGGATATGCGTGCCGGTGTGAATGCGTAGCTTCTTGTGCGCGGAGGCGGCGTTCACGAAGCCCTCGGTGTTGCCCCGCAGGTGCAGCGCGAAGCCGCTCCAGTTGCCCACGCTGTAGAGCGGCACGGTGATCCGGTCCCAGCGCGCGCTGCACTGGCGCCAGTATTCGGAATCGAGATCGTTGCGCATGTAGTTCCACAGCAGATTGTTGTTGAACGCATCGGGATTGTGGCTGCGCGGCTCGCCGAGCAGGTGGTGCGCCATTTCGATCGCGAACAGGCTCGAGACGAAACCCACGGCAAAGATGCCGCCGTGGTAAGCCTGGTCGCGATACTGGTCGGCGCGGCCCTCCCACGGCATGATCGCTTTGAGCGATGGCGGCTGCAGCCCTGCGACGCGCCACTGCGAGCTCGCCAGATACGATATCCCGAGCGTGCCGATGTTGCCTGAGCACCACGACCGCTTCGCTGTCCACTCGATCGCGTCGTAGAAATCGAGCGCTTCCTGATACGAGCTCGGCTCCGACTGGCCGGGCGACTTGCCCGACCCGCGGCTGTCCAGCCGCACCAGGGCGTAACCGCGCGGGCACCACCACAGCGGATTGGGCGTCTCGAACGCCAGGTACGGATTCGCATCCTCTTCCAGACCTGGCGGCGGGTGCCATACCTTGTCCTTCTGGTAGATGCTGATGTTCATGATCGCCGGCACGCGCTCGGCGCCGCAGTCGGGGCGAAACACGTCGGCACACAGCAGCGTGCCGTCGCGCAGCGGGATCTGCACGTCTTTTTCGACGATCAATGGGTAGTCGCGCGGCTGCGAAACCGAGCTGGTGCCGTTCACTTGCGTTCTCTCCGAGCAGGCGGGTCAGCGCCCCGCGCCGAGCACGCGCTCCAGCCAGTCCCACATATACGCTGTGCCGATGCTGACGTTGTCGATCTGGCAATGATGGTAGCCGCCTTCCTCGCGCGTAAAGACTTTCATCGTCTTGCTGCGGGAACCTACCGCGTCGAAGCATTTCTGCGCCATCGGCAGCCCGATCTGTTCGTCGCCTGCGCCGTGCACCATCAGGAACGGGCAGGTGATTTTCTGCACGACGCCGTCGAGCCTGAATCCCTCGAGCTTTTGCATCGCCTGCTCGCGCGTGTCGGCATTGAAGATCCACAGCAGATGCTGCCAGGGCACCGACATCGACGGCTGGCCGCCGCTGTCGAGCCGGTCGAAGCGGCCCTTCCAGACCTGCCAGTAATCCCACTGCGCACCCCACGCAATGCAGCACGCGAAGCGCTGCTCGAATGCCGCCGCGCGCGGCGCGTAGTAGCCGCCGAGACTGATCGCCATCACGCCGATGCGCTGTGCATCGAACTCGGCGCGGCTGGCGAGATATTCGTACGCAGCCGTGCCGTAGCGTTCAGTCTCGTGGTGGAGGTAAAGGCCGCGAAAGCGCACGCTCTCGCCGTTGCCGGGGCCGTCGACGATCAGGCACGCGATGCCGCGCGCGACGAGGTCGGGCACGCCCTTGAAGTACTGGATCTCCTTGGTGATGTCGAAGCCATCGAAAAATACCATTGCCGGCACCGCGCCGCTGCGGGCGGGAAGCGGCTCGGCGTGCACCAGAATTCCCGGCAGCGTGGTCCCCTCGTAAGGTATTTCGACGTGCTCGATACGCGGCCGGCGCATGCGCTGTGCCGCATCGCGGAAGCAGTCGACGCCGCGCCGGTAGGCGTCCAGGCCCGCGGCTTTGGGCTGCAGAAAGCGCTCGCCGACGTGGTAATAGTTGGCTGCCCGCAACAGGTAGCCTGCGGCGCTCACGTGCCGGCCCTCGGCCAGCAGGCCGCGGCCGATTTGCTCGACGCTCTGCGCTTCGCGCGCCCACTCGCGGAACCACGCCGTGTCGTCGCCCAGGTGCTCGCGCAGGCGCAGCCCGATGCGATGGACTTCGCCGATCTCGGCGCCACCCCAGGGCGCCGCGTTGAGCCCGATCAGCAGCCCGTGCGACCAGCGATAGTCCTCGGGGAAATACGTATACGACAGATCTGCGTCCGACATTCTGCGTTCCCTTTAGAGTGCTCGTGCGACGGATGGCGACGGCTCATGCGCGGCCCTCATCGCGTTGGCCACGTTCACCGCTGTTACTGCGACGCAATGACCGGCAGCATCAGGTAGGCAGTCTTGTCGCCGCCGGAATAAATAGTGTTCTCGGCGCCCGCGTTGTAGTCGCCGTGGTAATGGGTGTAGGGCGCGCTGCCCAGGCCGTCGCGGGGCTGGATGTCGATGCGCACACGATGACCCTTGCTGAAAACCATCGACGTCGGCCACACCTCGATCTGGCATTCCACCGGCTCGTCCGGTGTCAGCCACAGCCGCTCGTTGTGCGCATGGAACGGCCGGAAAGGCAGCGAACGCTCGGGGTCGAGCTTGCGGTGCGACGCGCGCAGCCAGCCTTTGGTCACGCAGGGAATCGCCTGCCCGTGCTGGCCCACCTCACAGATATCCTTGCCGTCCGGGCCGATGTTGCGCAGCGTGGCGAAAATGTCCATGTCTTCCGACGTGCTCGAGACCCACAGCACGAGCACCAGCGGCCCGGTGACCTCCATGTCGTGCGCGAGCGGCGACGTCTCGAAGGAAATGCCGGTGCGATCGGCGCTGCCATGCGTGGTGGCCAGCGATGAGCCCGAAGCGACACCCGCCTTGGTGACCCCGCTCGCCGAATAAGTGATTTTGGCGCACTGCTGTTGCGGTTCGGTGGTGAGCTCGCCTTCGACCTCGGCTGCGTTACCCGGGGATCCACGCCCGATCTTCAGGTACATCCGCGTCCACTGCGTGCGGGCGAGCGGCCATTCGTGCTCGCTGCGAAACGCGTAGCGCTCGAGGCTGCCGCCCGTGCGTATCTCGAGCTTGACCGGCGGCTCATCCATGATGCCGGTGTCGATTCCCTTCAGCCAGTGATCGAACCAGCGCAGCTGGTCCATGCGGCCCTCCTCGGAATGGAACGGGTGAAAATGCGTGCCGGTGTGGATACGCAGTTTCTTGTAACTCGATGCGGCGTTCATGTACGCCTCGGTGTTGCCGCGCAGATGCATCGAGAAACCGCCCCAGTTGCCGACGCTGTAGACGGGCATGGTGATGCGCTCCCAACGCGCGCTGTTCATGCGCCAGTACTCGGAATCGAGGTCGTTGCGCATGTAATTCCACATCATTTCGTTCTGGAAGGAATCGGGGTTGTAGCTACGCGGTTTGCCGAGCAGGTGGTGCGCCGTATGCGTGAGCCACCAGTTGCCGATGAAGCCGAGCGCAAAGATGCCGCCGTGATAGGCCTGGTCGCGGTACTGATCTGCCCGCCCTTCCCACGGCATGATCGCCTTGAGCGATGGCGGCTGCAGGTTGGCCACGCGCCACTGCGAGCTGGCGTGGTACGAGATGCCGGCGGTGCCGAGATTGCCCGAGCACCACGGCCGTTTGGCGATCCATTCGATCGCATCGTAGAAATCGACCGCCTCCTGGTGCGAGCTCGGCTCCGACTTTCCCGGCGTCCTGCCCGCGCCGCGGGCATCGACTCTCACGCACGCATAACCGCGCGGGCACCACCACAGGGGATTGACCGTTTCCCAGTTCATGTACGGGTTGGCTTTCTCCTCGAGGTCCGCCGGCGGCACCCAGAGCTTGTCTTTCTGATAGACACTGATGTTGATGATAGCGGGAAAGCGCTCGGCCCCGCCGTCCGGGCGAAACACGTCCGCATAGAGCAGCGTCCCGTCGCGCACGGGAATCTGCACGTCTTTCTCCACGATGAGCTTGAGATCGCGCGGCTGTGATACCTGTCGTACTGCAGCGGTCATAATCTTTTCCCTTTTTTGCGATGAGGATTCGACCCCTGGCAAAAAGCGTCGCGCGCCGCTGCGCAATGCGTACGCGGCTGTGCGTCGCCGAGGCCACCGTGGGTTGTTTTCCTTGATGATGCGCGGGACCTCATCGTTCCATCTCGGGTCGGCGCGGGTCGATCGGCGTGAGCGAACCGGTGACGGGCCAGCCCTTTTTCTCGCGTCAGGGGATATCGAGGTCCACGAGCGGTCCGTACTGCTGCCCGCCGAACACGTCGGTGTCGTCGATATCGCCCGATATCGCGGGCCGGGGAATCGTGATCTTGATCGCGCTGGCCGCATCGTAGTTGATGATCGTCACCGCGTCGGGAGCCAGCCGGTAGGTCGCTGCGAACCACTCGACACTGATGGTTTTCGCGTCGCGCACTTTCTCGTACGTGGCGTGGTCCTTGAAGATGACGTCGAACGTCAGCTCGAACGGCCCGGCATTCTTGCTGCGGATCAGTTTTGCTGCCTGCCACAGTTTGGCCATGTCGGGCTCACACCTGTTGGTAATCGATGTCGAACATCTCGTGCGGCGATGCGGGTTCGACGACGTGGTTCATGTTGAAGCGATAGCTCGGCCCGCGCTCGATTTCAGCGGGCGAGTACGGATAAGCGATCGAAGTGATCAGGCCCGTCCACTCGGGCACGGGATAGTGCACCGCGATATGACCGACCGATTTCATCAGTGCCGTCGCCAGCGCCTGGGTTGCAGCCGTCACCTGGAACAGCAGCCCGACCTCGTGGCCGATCGCGGTTTTGCTTTCGAGCCGTCCCATGGTCGCGTTCCTGCCCAGCACGCGGACATCGAATTTGTAACTGCTGACCATATCCTTGCCGAAGACGGCAGCGATCTGGTCGTTTGCCGCCCGCATCAGACCATCCAGCCAGGAATCGAGCTGGCGCAAAATGATCGGGTCGCGCACGCTGCCGATGATGAGGCTCTGGTAGCCGGCAAGCTCGGCTCCCTCCAGCTTTATCGTATACCGCTGCGCCGGCTTGAACGTGCTGCCGGACACGCGCACCGCCCGGTCCGAAACCGCCTCGTAGCGCGCGGCAAATGTATTGAGCACGCCGGAAGGCTCGACCAGCTCGTAGGGCGTCGAATTCTCGTACAGGTTGTGCGAAGCGACGCTCACGGGGTCGCAGCGATACTCGGGATTGGGCGGCTCGACGACGAAGCTCTCGTTGGTGAGCGTGGCGAACATGCAGTCGGGATACTTGCGCTGCACGACGCAGGCCGCCCCGCATTCGAGGATTTTCGCGGCGTGCCAGACGGTGGCCGGATTGAAGCCGCGCTGCACCGGCAGTGCCGAGAATATCGATGTGTCGCTCGAGCGGCCGGCAATGATCACCTCGGCGCCGCTTTCGAGCGCTGCGACAAATGGCTCGACCCCACACATGCCGACGATGTGCGCACTGCGATCGATGACGCCTTCATCAACGTGCGGCGCGTTGGCGAGCGGCTTGATCCTGCCTTCCCGAAGTTTCTGCTTGAGATAGTCTTTTTTCTGCTCGCTGTGGATCGCCGCCAACTTGAAGTTGAGCTTCTCTTCCCGTGCGATGTCGCGCGCAATGCCCACGAGGCGCTCGAGTTGAGCGTCGTTTCCCGCGGTGCAAGCGGAGCCGACGATCACCGGTATTTTGGCGGCGCGGCCGGCGATCAGCATCAGGCGCAGATCGCGTTTATAGGCTGCGTCCGAGAAGTGCGTCTCCCCTGAGCCGAGATAATAGGGGCCCGGATCGGTCGATCCCGAATCGGCGCCGATGAAGTCCGGCCGCAGCGCCATGGCGCGTTGCAGGGTTTCCTCGCGAAAGCCGGAGCCGAGCATGCCGGTCGCCGAAAGTATGCGGATTTCGCTCACGCGGTTTCCCTGAAAAATGGCGGGCTGACGTGCACAGCAGCGGCTCTGCGCAGCGGTGCCGGCCCTTGTTCGAGGCAGGCTGCGGATTATAAACCCGCGCGCGAAAACAGGCGATGCAGGCGGCCCCGCTTGAGAAAGCCGCCCGCTACCAGTGATTCACTAGCGAATAGCGGTCCGCTGCAGGGTGCGCTTGCGCAGCCTCGATGCCTCGCGGATTGGTGCGCTCCGCCTGCAGAGTACCCCCGGCGTCTGCGCTGCTAGAGCGAGCCCCGCCGCAGTTCGACGGTTTTGTCCCGATCGACCTTTATCTATCCGTTGCCGGCGCGGTCGTGCGCGATCGGCGGGTCGTAATCTTGTTTTTCTGGAGGCAGGTCTTACAGCCAGTCTATACGGCCCATCGCGAGCAGGGCGCCGTATACGAGTCCGATGACGCAGATGAATTGTCCGAGCGCAAACAGAAAGTCGACCATGCGGGCTCCAGCAGCGGCGAAGATTTCGCTGCTTCAAACTTACGCCCACGGTCCAAGCGCCGCATTGGCCAGAGGGCCTAGTCCTTAGGGTCGATCCCTGCCACACTATCCGGGCAACCATACCGGCGGAACCCCGAATCCGGCGATCCGCTGGCAACATCGTCCATTTACGGGGAGCACCCCATGGCTAATCTATGCAGTGGCAGGATCTGGCTCGCAGTCGTCACGCTCGCCGCCAGCGGCCTCGTCTACGGCCACGACACGGCTTACGGAGAGACGCCCACGCCCGCGATGACTCCGCCACTCTGGCGGCATGCGGACCCGGCGTGGACGGAGCCCAGCCGCACCTTCGTATGCGAGGCCTACCGGACCGGGCTCCTTGAAGTAAACATGAGCCGTGTGGCCACCTTGCGTGCGATCTCGAACGAGGTCCGGCAATTCGCCCGTCGACTCGCCAGCGACCACGAAAGGGCCAACCGCAAACTGAAAGAGATCGCCTGGTCGAGAGATATTCCGGTCTGCGAGGAGCTCGATTACCGGCGTGCGACGCTGCTGCTCGCGCTGCAGCGGCGGGCAGGCGACGATTTCGACCGCGAGTACCTGGCGATGCAGGTCGATCAGCATCGCCGGCTCGTGCGGTTGTTCCAGCAGCAATCGCAACTCGCCGATGAAGAGTTGCGCGATTACGCCGGCGCCAAGCTGCCGGCCCTCGAAGCGCATTTGCGCACGGCCGCGGTGCTCGCCGACAGCCGCTGAAGAAGCCGCGCAGGCCGCAGTCAGCCCCGTAGGGTGTGCTCCACAAGGCGGAGCGCACCAGTTGCGCGTCGCAATCGGTGGTGCGCAAGCGCACCCTACATCGCGTCGCTTCCAGCACCGCCGAGCGTGCGCTGCAGCCATCCGCTGACGAGGGCCGCGACGGTCTCTTCGCATCCCCGGTAGAAATGATCGCACTCCGGCACGATCTCCACCGTGCACGGGCCGCCGGCGCGTTGCTTGAATTCCTCGGCCGGATACAGGTTGCGCGCCTCCTGCTCGCCCCGGATGCACAGCACCGGGCAGGTGATGCGGGGCGCGAGCGCGAGTGTGTCGGGCACTTCGGTGAGGCGGTCCAGGAAACTTTCCGCGCTGATCACGTACCACCAGCCGGGTATCAGCATGAGCTCCCGGCCCCGACCCGCCGCCACGAGCTCTTTTGCACCCGCACAAATTTCGTCGTAGCGATCACCGGCGAGCAGCCCTGTCTTACTGCCTTCCTGCAACGACGAACTGCCGCCGCGCCCGGCCGACAGGAGCACCAGCGCAGGCGTACGCGGGTGATCGACCACATGCCGCACGCCCAGCATCCCGCCGTTGCTATGGCCGATGACGATGGGAGCGGGGAACCCGCGCTCGGCCAGCCACTGCGCCGCAAGCCGGTTGTCGGCGATACCTTCGCTCGTCAGCTGAAACGCCGCGCCTTCGGCAGTCCGGCTGTCGCGAATACCCAGGATATCGTGCCCGCGACGGTTGAAGGCGAGACAGGCATAGCCCAGACGCGTCAGGGCGGGCGGCAAAAAGCGCGGGGCGCCGACATAGAAGTTCATCGTGTTGCCGTGAAACAACAGCGCCGCGCCGCGTGTCTCGCCGTCAGGCTCGTGAAATGCCCCATCGAGGGGGATGCTGTCGGTCGGAATCGAGATCAGTCGTGTGCGCATGCCGTTTATCCCGTCGCGGAGGGCGCGCTCTACTCACTTGCGGTCGGAATGACCGGCAGCAGCACGTAAGCCGGGTGGGAAGGGCCGAAATGCAGCGTCACGGCGCCGCCGAAAACGTCAGACGGCCGATCCTTCGTATCGTCGTGTGTGAACGGGCCGCAGCCGCGCATCGGATTTTTCATGTTCGATAAAGTCGCCGCGTCGCCCGCGTATTCGTAGTCCTTGCCTCTGATGGTGAGCGCTATCGTGTAGCGCGGCGGCACGACGATGCAGGTGGGCCAGATCTCGATGTCGAGCTCGACGATGCCGCCGGGCTCCAGCGGCCAGCGCTCGTCGTGGGCGTGGTAAGGGCGGTACGGGCGCGACAGCGTCGGATCGAGCTTGCGGTGCGACGCGCGCAGCCAGCCCTGCGCGATCGGGGTGTGCGGATCGAGCGCACCCTGGAATACGACTTCCTCGCCTGCGGGATCGAAAACGCGCAGCACGACGAAGATGTCCGCGTCGCTGGTCGATGACGAGATGAACAGTTTGAGCGCCGCCGGACCCGTGATTTCGGTCTCGGCCGTGAGCGGCGGCGTGGAGAAAGTCACGCCTTCGCCCGCTGCATCGTATGTGATCGTCTGCGGCGTGGTTGGCGGCGCAGACCCCATTCGCAGATCACGCGGATCGAGGTGAAACGGCGTCCAGCGCGTGCGTGCCAGCGGCCATTCATGCTCGTGGCGCTCGACGAATTTTTCGCCGGGGTGGCGAATCTGCAGCTGCACGCGCGGCTGCCGCTCCCAGCCGTTCGCCTCGCCCTTGAGGAAGTAACCGAAGAATCGCTTCTGCAGCGTGACGCCGTAGTCGGTATAAAAAGGCGCCCAGTGCGAGCCGCCGTGCGCCTCCAGCCACTTGTCGCGCGAGGCTGCGCGCAGGTAGCCCTCGAAGTTGCCGCGCGGGTGCAGTCCCTGCCCGCCCCAGTTGGCGGCGGACAACAGCGGCACTGTCACTTTCGAAAAATCAGCGGAACGCTCGCGGTAATACGCTGCGTCGAGCGGGCGCGCGAGAAACTGCGCCCACATGTCCTCGCGGTTACGCACCAGCTCTGCTTCCGACAGTGTCTCCGGCCCACAGACGAGCTCGCCGGTCACCCGGCTTTTCGCACCGCGCTCGCCGACGCCATGCTGAACGGTCTTGACCTGCATGTCCTGCCAGTGCTTGCGAAAGGAGCAGGCGATCCCGCCGTGTCGCGCCGAGTCGCGGTAGTTGTCCGCCCAGCCTTCCCACACGCAGATCGCCGCCAGGTGCGCAGGCTGCGTCGCTGCCGCGCGCCATTGGTTGCTCGCGTAATAGGAAATGCCGTTCAAGCCGATCTTGCCGCTGCACCACGGCTGCGCTGCCGCCCACTCGATGCAGTCGTGCAGATCGCGGCTCTCGCGGGCATCATTGTGGGACAGATAACCGGGCGAGCGTCCGGCGCCCCGCGAGTCGACGCGCACGATCGCATAGCCGTCGGGAACCCATTTTTCGGGATCGACGACTTCCCAGTTTTGATACTTGTTGGTAGAGCCTGCGAGAACGTCCGGGTTTTCCCTGGCCATGATCTCCCACGCCGTCTTGTAGCCGTCCTGGAAGGCGAGGCCCTTGCCGTAGGGACCGTAGCTCAGCAACGCAGGGTAGCGTCCGTCCGCGATCGGGCGGAACACGTCCGCGCGCAGGACGAGCCCGTCATCCATCGTGATGGGCACGTCCCAGTCGATGCGCATGCCGTCGCGGATTTCGCTTTTCTCAGTGCTCATCTTTTCTGCCCTCGATGGTGACGTGGAGTAATCGGCGGGTGTTGACTGACTGACTCACCAACCGCCGGCGCCGCAGTCAGTCATACGACCGTGAAAAAAACAGCCCGACGCCGCTCGCGGCGCCGGTTTCGAGACGCAGGCTCAGGCTGCGCGTCAACAGGTACGAAAGCCGCAGCACCGTGCTGGTCGCGGCGAGCCCCTGCTGGTATTCGAGATAGAGCTTGTCGGACAGGCGCTTGCCAAACGCGGCCACCTGCGAGCCGACCTCCCCACCGCCGCGCAGCGAGATCTCGTCGAGACCGATCCTGTTGGCGAGCCGCTGCGTGAGCGGAATGGAATTGCCGCCGCCGACGAGTGCGGACGCCGCCGCCTGCAGCAGCCCGATGTCCGCAGCAGTCGCATCCTGCAAGCCATGGCCCAGCGTCAGCCAGGCGAGCTTTTCGCTGTCGCTCACCGGCGGGTCGGAAACCAGCCTGACGCTCGGGACGCGCACAGTACCCGTCACCACTACCCCCGGCTCGACTGCGAGATTCCTGCGCTTGGCGAAAATATCGAGCGCCGGATTGTCGAGCGGGCCATCGAAGATCAGGCGGCCGCGCTCGATCTCGAGCCGCTGCCCGAACGCATAGTAGACGCCGAACGCGCTGGTCAGCGTGCCGCGCGCCTCGAGCGCGCCACGCCTGCCCGTCTGCAGCTGTATTTTGCCGCGCAGGTAGGTGTTGAGACCCGCCCCGACGAGCTGTAGCTTGTCGCCCGCTTCGAGCGTCATGTCGACGTCGAGCAGCTGCGTCTCGAACCGCGAGCGCACATCGGTCCCCGGACCCGCCGCGCGCGCCCGCCCGATGACCACCACGTCGCTGCCGAGTGTCGGCACCCGCGGCTTGTCGAACTCGAAGTACCCTTCTTCAGCACGCAGCGCACCGCGCAGCACGAGTTTCTTGTCGAGCAGCGCCGCCGTGCCCCGGCCGTCTACTTTCAGACGTATGTCGGGGCGGTTGAGCAGGCGAACATTTTCGGCGCGCCATTCCAGACGGCGCTCGCCCGCGTCGGACCGCGACATGATCCCCGAGGCCTGGATGCGCCCTTCATCCGCATGCATCGTAAACTCTCTCAGCGCGAGCGTGGTCGGTGTCAGCTCGGCGCGCAACGTGCCGTTGCGCAGGCGCACCCCGTATTGCGGCGCCTCGACGCCGAGATTCGTGGCCGCGATGGTGCCCGTGATCTGCGGTGCCGCGAGCGTCCCGCTGCCGTTGATGACGAGCGCGGCCTCGCCTCTGAGCAGCGCGTTGGTGCCGATGAGGGGATCGAGCACGCGCAGCGAGCTGATGTCGACCTTGCCGTCGAGCTTGAGCGCGGCGTTACGCTCGAGTCCGGTCGTGACGGCATGCACGCGTCCTGCGGCGGACTGCGAGCGCAGCGTCAGCGTGGCGTCGAGCGCATCGTCGCGCACTGCGGCCTCGAGGCTCAACTCGCTCAGATGCAGCGGCAGTGGCTTGTCGGCCTGCAGCACGATGTCACCGGAGTCGCGCGACAGCGACAACGTGCCATTCAAGCGCGGCGTCGCAGCGAGCGACCAGCGGCCGTTGACGCGCAGATCGCTGCCCGGGAGCGGGATTCCTGCCAGCGCGAGCAGCGGCGCCGCCGGCACGCGCGCAAGCGATCCGCGCGTATCGAGTTTACCGTCCTGCCACGACAAAGCCGCGAGCGAAAAGCGCCCGCCCGCGATCTCCGCTTCAGCCGGGCCCGCAATGAGCCGGTCGCGCGCATAGGTGAGCGGCATCGGCGCGAGGAGCCTGGCCGGTGTCGCGCCGGCGTTCTCCAGCGAGACGAGGCGGCCCGTCCATCCCCGCTGCGCTTCCCACCCGCCCTCGATTTTCGCGCCCGCGTCATAGCCGTCACCAGCGGCCCGCAGCGTGGCGGCATGCTGGGCAAGCGTGCCGCTGGCGCGCGCCCGCAACGCTGCGATGCGCACATTGCCCTTCCAGACGAGCTGCGTGCCTGCCGCCTCGAGCTCGAACTCGGGCCGCCGGGGTTCTCCCGCGACGCGTCCCGTCACGCTCAGCGCGCCGGCGAGCCGGGGTTCGAGATCGGATACGCGCTTGCCGTCGAACGCGAACTGGAGCGCATCGCCCGTTCTGCCAAAGCCCCCGTGCGCTTTCAGCACGTTCTGCCCCGCGCTCAGCTCGACTTTGACGTTTTGCGCCGCGCCGGCCGACACGGTCGCGGTGGCAGAGCCCGCCAGCTTCACGCCGCGGAACACGCTGTCCGCCAGAACGACCGCGCCGTCGACGCGCCATTCGGGCTTGAGCGTGCCGGTCGCGGTCAGGCTGCCGTTAAGCACGGCGGGCGGATAATCGCCGAACTGTGCGGGATCGAGCCGCACCAGCTTCGCTT
>JBKJZR010000030.1:0-11489 GCA_046715035.1 Burkholderiales bacterium
GTATTTCACGACAGTGCGGTATGGGTCAAACGCGCGGCCTGATGCTGTGATCACGCGCCGATGAGCTGCTTGTCCGTCGGCAGCGTACGGTAATAGCGTGCGATCTCGCACGGCTGGGTGATCCACACTGAGTCCGCAAACCGCAGGATGTATTCCAGCGCCCGCCGCATATGCCCAATGCGCAGCGGCTGGCCCATGATGAAGGTGTGTATCGAGATCGCAAATACCAGCGGTTCGCGCTCGGAGCGGCGCCGCATTTCATCGAAAGTGTCAATCAGCATGCCGGCGTACTCGCCGGCGCTGGTGTGGCGATAGACGATGCACGGCTGGTCGTTCAACTCGATCGGATACGGCACAGCCAGGATTGTTCCGCTGCGCCCCTGTACCCAGAAAGGCTGCTCGTCGCAAATACCCCAGTCGAGCACATACGAATAACCGCTCTCGACCAATAAATCGGTGGTGACGAGGCTGGGGGTCAGATACGGGCTCAGCCAGCCCTCCGGGTGTACGCCGTCGAGTCGAGCCATCGTGGCCGTGACTTCGCGCACCATGGTGCGTTCCTCGTCTTCGCTCATTTCGATCTGGCGCTCGCCGTTGGAGCGGCCATGACCGATCATCTCGTCGCCGCGGTCGCGATACGCCGCGACCAGGTCCGGACAGTGCTCGTAATTCGCGGTATTGGTGATCACGCCGATCGGAAACTTGAGCTCCTCGAACAGCTCGAGCAACCGCCAGCCGCCCACGCGGTTGCCGTACTCGCGCCACAAATAGCTACGCTGGCTCCAGGGAGCGGTCGGCCGGTCGAGATCGACGCCCACTGGCTCACCGTACGGAAAATGTTCGATGTTGAGAGCGAGATAGACCGCGAGCCGCTTGCCACCGGGCCAGTCGTAGGTGGGGCGATGCTTGATCCCAGAATAGGGAAACCTGCCGTGTGTTTTGAGCATGATTGGGACTTAAGTCCTGCCTATCAACTTGAGTTTGTCCTGCATGCGCGCATCGAAGCGCTGGAGGTCGATAATGATGCGCTCGTGCAAGCCTTCGCCGATGCGCTCTTTCTCGTCTTCCGCATGTACCCTGAAAGTAAGCGTGCGCCGGTCGATTTTGGTGAGCTCGGCATACGCTCGCACGCGCATGCCGACCGGGGTCGCCGCGGTGTGAGTGATATCGAGGTGGATTCCCACCGTTTGGCGGCCGGCTGGCAGCAATCCTTCGACCGCCTGCAGCGCCGCCGCCTCCATCAGATTGACCATTATCGGCGTGGCCAGCACGCGCACGCGGCCGCTGCCGACATGCGGCGCGGTATGCTGCTCGCCAACCACAATTTCAACGTTGGCAACAAGGCCGGGCTGGAGGGCGCTGGCGGTGTTCATGCTCGTACACTAGCAAAACCGCCCCATTTTTTCTGAATAATGAATTCCACAGCCGTTTCACCTCGGTCAGCACGCAGCAACGACATTGCGATCGCTGGTTGTCTGAGCGGACAACTTTGGCGCGCCTTCCTCGGCGAGATCCCAGTAGAGACCGGTCATCATCTGCAGGCCTTCACGCAGGATGGGCGCCAGCACGTGCTCGTTCGGCGCGTGCTGCGAGCAACCCGCGTAGGAGTGCGGCACCCACAGCGTCGGCAAACCCAGGGTCTCGGCGAAGCACTCGTTGGGCAGCGAGCCGCCGATGTTGGGCAGCACGGCGGGTTTCACGCCGGTCGTGCGCGTGATCGACTCCGCTGCCCAGCGCACCCAGGGGTGGTCGGGATCGAGCCGGGTCGCGCGGAAAAAACCTTTGCGCGCCTGCTCGACGTTGACGGCTGCGAAGCCGCGCGCATCGAGGTGTTTGCGCAGCGCCGGCACGAACGCATCGGGATCGGTTCCCGCGACGAAGCGGATCTGGCAATGCGCGGTGGCGCGCCCGGGAATCGCGTTGACCGGGTTCTCGGGGTTGCCTGTCTTGAAGGCGAGCACTTCGAACGTGTTCCAGCCGTAGACTTTCTCGGCGCGCGAAAAGCCCGGTTCACCCCACGAGTCGTCGATTGCGGGCTCGTCCGCACCCGGCTCCACCTCGCAATCGGCTAGCGCCGCGCGTACCGAATCCGGAATGCGCTCCGGCAGGATAGCGGGCACCAGCACTTGACCTTCGCGCGTGACGATGCTGGCCAGCGCGTGCGCGAGCACGACGCCCGGATTGGCGAGCAGGCCGCCCCAGTTACCCGAGTGATGAGCCCCCTCGCGCAGCTCCACGGTGAAATCCATGTTGAGCGCACCGCGCGAGCCGAGGTAGATCGTCGGGCGCCGCGCCGACAGGCGCGGACCGTCGGAGGCGATCAGCACATCGGCACGCAATCGCTCGCGTTCGCGTGCACAAAACTCCTGGAGTCCGGGTGAACCGATCTCCTCGCCGGTTTCGATCAGAAATTTCGCGTTGAACCCCAGCCTGCCGCGCTCGGCGATCACGGTCGCGAGCGCCGCCATATTGATCGAATGCTGGGCCTTGTTGTCGGCCGAACCCCGTCCGTAGTAGTGGTCGCCCTCCTGCTTCAGCACCCACGGCGAGTATCCGTCGCGCCATTGCTCTGCCAGCCCGCGGATGACGTCGCCGTGGCCGTACGACAGCACCGTCGGCAGCGTTGGATCCTCGATGCGCTCGGCGACGAGCAGCGGCCCGGCGTCCGCGACCGGATTCTCGAACACGTCGACCTTGAAGCCGATTGTTTCGAATGCCGGTCGCAGTTCCTGCACCAGGTACTCGGTGAGGTGAGCTCGGCTTTCCGGAACCTGGCTTTCGGTGCGGAAGGCGACGCGCCGGGCAAGATCGGCGATGAACGCCCCGTCGTCGAAGTGACGGGTCGCACGGGAGATTGCGGCTTCGCGGGTCATGAGCGGGGCTACGAGGTCAAGGGATGCGGGGAACGCTTCAGGCGGGCGCGTTCCAGCCCGCCATCCACTCGAGCAGTTTACCTGCGGGCATGGGCTTGGCGATGAAATATCCCTGCGCCGTATCGCATCCCAGCCGCTTGAGCAGCTCCCAGTCGCCGAGCGTCTCGACGCCTTCGGCGACCGATTTCAGACTGAGCTTGTTGGCGATGTCGAGACTGGATTCGAGAATGACGCGGCACGACCGGTTCTCGAGCGCGCCCATCACGAACGACTGATCGATCTTGAGCTCGGTGAACGCGATGCGCGACAGCTGCTGCAGCGATGAATAGCCGGTCCCGTAATCGTCGATCGACAGTCCGAAACCTTTGATGCGCAATCGCGCGAGATTTTCCAACGCGTGCGCGATGTTGGTCATCGCGATGGTCTCTGTCATCTCGAGCGTCATGTGCCTGGGATCGAGCTGTTGGCCCATCACCAGTTCCGTGATGCGGTCGGCGAAGCCGATGCCGGTCAAAGACGCGAGCGAAATGTTGACCGAAACGGTAGCGTCCAGACCCGCGGCGCGCCAGTCGCGGCATGCCGCTGCCGATTTCTCGAGCATGATCCAGGTCAGCTCGTCGATGCGCCGGTTGGCCTCGAGCGTCGGAATGAATGCATAGGGACTGACGATGCCGCGCTCCGGGTGATACCAGCGCGCGAGTGCCTCCGCCCCGCTGACGCGTCCGGTCGCGAGATCCACCTTGGGTTGAAACGACGGCTCGAACATCCGTCCCGCTAGCGCGGCAAAGACATCCGCGTCGCTGACGTGCATCACGGCAGGCTTGGGGCGCGGCGTCGAGGGCACCTTGTAGAGCGCGATCAGAGTTGCCAGCCGCTCCGCGGCGACTGGCTTTTCCAGCGTGCCGAGCAGGCTGATGCCGTACGCTTCGGTCATGATGCCGACGGAAGCGAGCAGCATGCGGTCGTGCACGCTGACGAGTATCATCGCTACCGGAAAATCCGCGTCGCCGATATGACGCACGAACTCCATGCCGTCCATGCCCGGCATCTCGAGATCGCTGATGACGATGTCGATGGGGCGGGTGCGCCCCCGCAGCACTTCGAGGGCGCTGCGGCCGTCGGACGCCTCGACGATGTGCCTTGCCCCCAGGCCCGCCAACATCCCCACCAGCGCCGCCCTCTGAAAATCCTGGTCCTCGACGACGAGGAAATGGATGTCGGCGGTGTTCATGCGCGGCGTCTCAAAGGCATGACGCCAGGGAGGTCACCAGCCGGCGGTCGAGATAGGCGTCGATATGCGCGAGCTCTGTTTCCAGCGCAGCTTGCTGCAGTGCGATCGTTGTCCAGTCCCCGCACTGACCCGCCCGCGCGATGGTCGTGCAAATGGCGGTCAGTCCGTGAGCCCCGACGAGACGCGCGGCGCCGATGATACGGTGCGCTGCCCGCACCAGCGCGGGCACGTCCTGGCGGGTCATCGCAGCCCTCAGCCGTTCTACGTCGACCGCGTTGGCGCTGCGAAAAACGCCGAGCAGCCGGCGCTCGACGACGGGGTCACCGAAGGTAATCTCGGCGAGCGCAGCAGGGTCGATTGCGCCCGCACCGCCCTGGGAATCGGACATCGATCTCCCCTTGCACGTCGATTTACCCCTCCTGGGATGCATTGTATCCGTCTGCCGGGCTCTCCACGCGGCTGCCTGCGATCCGCAATCGCCGCTCGAAGCCGACGCCTGCCGATTGCGCTGCTATGGCGCGAATGCCATCGCTGCCGAAGTCACGGCGCGGCACCGGCGAGCCCATGCCAGTCCGGGCACTCGCGTTTTTCGATAGACCTGTCCCACGCCGCGCAATTGCCCGCCTCGACGATCTGCACCGGCAGGAGTATCTGTTTGGGCACGGGCAAGCCGCGCAGATATCGCACCGCCGCTTCCATTGCTACGCAGGCAATCTTGAAGGCATCGAAATCGGCCGTGGCCAGCAGCTTGCCGGACTTCAGCGCCGCGATTGCCGCTGGGATCGCATTCACGCCGACCACCAGACTGGTGCGGCCCGCGGCTTCGAGCGCCTCGATGGCGCCCAGGGCCATGCTGTCATTGGCGGCGAGCGCGCCGTCGATCTGCGGCGCTTCGTCCAGCATCTGCTGCATCGCCCGCTTGCCGTCTTCCTGTAAGAAGTTGCCGGCGCGCGAGGCCACGATGCGTACCTCCGGATACGCGCGGGCGGTATCGAGGAATCCCTGCACGCGATCGCGGCTGGTGACTGAACCGGGCGTTCCCTCAAGCACGACCACATCGCCGTGTCCCCCAAGCCTGCGGAACAGGAAGTCGCTGATCTGCACCGCGAGTTGATGGTCGTCCGCACCGACGAAGGTGACGTAGCTCTCTGAGTGGCGCAGTTGGTTGATAAGGTTGAATACCGGGATGCCTGCGGCGTTGACTGCGCTGATCGCAGCGTCGATGGCCGTGCCGTGGACTGGAACGAACACCAACGCTGCCGGGCGCGTTTCGACCGCCTGCTCGATCAGTGCGATCTGCTGCTCGATATCGTCGGGGCGCTCGGGAACGTAATGCACGGTTGCCACGCCCATGCGCGCAGCGGTGCGGTCCGCGCCGAGCCGTGCCGCATGGTACGCGGGGTTGAGACGGTTCTTGGTGAACACGGCGATCGTGGGTTCTGGCATGGGACTCCTCGCGCGCGGAGCGGCAAACCCCCGCCCCATTGAAATCCGCCGAGAATAGCCGCCTTGCCGCGCATCGGGCAAGCGGTCTGACGATGCAGCCACCGGGCGCAGTTCAACGCCCTGGCTGACGAGGCGCTCGCGTATCAGCTCCAGTAAAGTCGGCTTGGATTCTCGATGAGCAGCTGCGCGCGCACGGCATCGTCCTCGCAGCACGCCGCGAACAGATCGACGAGCTCGCCGTCGTTGGGCATCACTCTGACGTTGGGATGCGGAAAATCGGTTCCCCACAGCACGCGCGCGGGGGCAGCTTCGATCAGCGCGCGCATGAAGGGGATCGCATCGTCGAAGGGCTTGCCGGCAGAGATCCGCTCGGGCCCGCTGATCTTCACCCACGCGAGCTCGTTGCGCATCAGTTCGAGGAGCAGTCGGAAAGGCTCCTGCCCGACGCCGCGCCGCGCCTCGACCCTGCCCATGTGATCGATGATGAACGGTACGCGCAGCCGGTCGAGAAAACCGCGATAGATCAGGATATCGTCGGCATCGAGATGCAATTGCAGATGCCAGCCCAGCGCCGCAACGCGCGCCGCTATCGCCTCGACGACCGCGAGATCCGGCGCGCCGCCCAGGTGCGCGACGAAATTGAAACGCGCGCCACGCACCCCACCCTCATGCAGACGTTGCAGTTCGTGGTCGGTGACGTCCCTGCCGACCATCGCCACGCCGCGCCATGCGCCCGCAGATGAGGCGAGCGCATCGAGCATGGCGCTGTTATCCGTGCCATGACAGCTCGCCTGGACGAGCACCGCGCGGCTGAGACCGAGATGCTGGTGCAGTGCCGCCAGTCGCTCCTTGGGAGCGTCGGGCGGCGTGTAGCTGCGGTTGGGTGCGTACGGAAAGCGTTCTCCTGGACCAAACACATGGCAATGCGCATCGCACGCGCCCGGCGGCGGCACATAGCGCGGCTTTACCGGATTCGGGTCGGGGGCGGCTATGGTCTTCATTACGGTCCTATTGGTGTGACGCTCACTGCTGCGGAATTCGCGCAGCTTCGATGACCGCTCGCCACTTCGCGATCTCGGCGGCGAGAAAGTCGCGGAAGCCTTCCGGGGTGCTCCCGCGCGCGTCGACGCCGAGGTCCCGGAAGCGCTGCCTGATATCCGGCGCGTCGAGTGCCGCGTTGATCTCGCGATTGAGACGGTTGACGATGGCGCGCGGCGTTCTCGCTGGCGCGCCGATGCCGTTCCAGCCGACGACGTTATAGCCAGGCACTCCACTTTCCGCGACCGTCGGCACGTCCGGGAGCCCGGCGAAGCGCGCCGACGGCGTTACCGCGAGCGCGCGCAGGGTGCCGGCTTTGAGCTGGCCGATGACGGGCGCGAGCACCTCGAACGCGAACTGCACATTATTTCCCCGCAGTGCTGCAACCACCGCGCCCGTGTTGTTGAAAGGGACCGTCACCGCGTCGATGCCGGCCATCGACTTGAACAGCTCCGCCGAGAGGTTTTGCGTGCTGCCGATCACCACGGTGCCGACGTTGAGCTTGTGCGGATTGGCTTTCGCCTGCGCAACGAGATCTTTGACGCTCCTGGCCGGCGAGTCGGGACTGACCAGCAGCACGATGCTGAACGCGCTCGCCGTCGAGACCGGCGCGTAATCCTTGATCGCGTCGTAGGGAAGCGACTTGAACAGCGACGTGCTGATGGCATGCGCGTTGTTCAGCAGCAATAGCGTATGGCCGTCGGGCTCGGCTTTGGCCACGAGCTCGGACGCGACCGCTCCGCCGGCCCCGGGCCGGTTGTCGACGATCACCTGCTGGCCGAGCGCATCGCTGAGCTTCTGCGCGAGCGCGCGCGCGGTGATGTCGCCGACGCCGCCCGGACCGAACGGCACCAGCAGCCGGATCGGCTTGGCGGGATAGGCTCGCCCGGGATCGATCGTGCCTTGCGCATGCACGTCCGCCGCGACACAGCCCAGCAACAGCACGCCAACGCCCGACTTCAACAATGCCATCATAGTTCTCGCCGTTTTATGATACGCGCGGCGCGGGGACCGGCTCCGTCCGGCGCAACTCCCTACGCGTGCGGCGCGGGCTGCGCGATCGGAACGTTCCAGGCGTCGTAGCCATATAGCCAGTCCGGGTTGGCTTCGCCGGACTGCATCCAGGTGTTCGCGCTCGAGATTGCCTGTATGCGCGATGTGCGCGGCTTGCGATGCGCTTCATAGCGCCTGAACGCGCCCTCTATATCATCGCCGGTCACCTCCTGCAGGCAGCGCGCGAGCACCGCGGCATCCTCGATCGACGTTGCGGCGCCCTGCGCCATGTAGGGCGTCATCGGATGGCAGGCGTCGCCGAGCAGCACGGCGCGGCCATCGCTCCAGCGCGGCAGCGGATCGCGCTCCAGAATCGCCCACTTGTGGCAGTCGGGGCACGCGTCGAGCACCGCGCGCACCTCGGGATGAAATCCCTGATAGGCCGCGCGCAATTCCCTGACGTCGCCCTTCGCCGACCAGGATTCGCGGGTCATCCATTCGACAGGCTCCGGCAGGCTCGTAACGAAGTAGATTTCGCTGCGGCTCGCCGTGGTGTAATAAATGACGATGTGGCGGTCGGACCCCCACCACTTGGTTCGCGACGGGCCGATATCCTGCCCCCCCATCAACGCGGCCGGAAACACAGCGCGGTAGGCGACTCGTCCCTTGTTATAGGGCTGCTCGGCGCCGAACAGGATGTCGCGCACCTGAGAGTGCACGCCGTCCGCGCCGACCACCGCGTCGGCGTGCGCAGTCGTCCCATCGGCGAACGTCAGGGCAACGCGGCCTGCGCGCTGGTCAAGACTGATCAGCTTCTTGCCGAGATGCACGCTCTGTGGCGCGACAGCGGACGCGAGCGCATCGTGCAGATCGCCGCGGTGCATGCACAGGTAAGGCGCCCCGTAACGGCTTTCGGGCATCGGCAATTCGTTGGTGACTACGCCGGTGTCGCCGACCCGGTTCAGATGCGAGCGCGGCGCGAATGCGACCTGGCGCAGTCGCGCTTCGATGCCAATGCCCCGCAGCACCTTCATCGAATTCGGCATCATCTGGATGCCGGCGCCGATTCTTCCGAAGCGATGCGCCTGCTCGTACACGTCGACGCCGATGCCCACGCGCTGCAGGGTCGCGGCAACCGCGAGGCCGCCCATCCCCGCACCGACTACTGCTATCGAGGGGGTCTTCCCGGTCATACGGCCAACACCGTGCGCCGCACGGAGAAAGCGAAGGTGCACAGCGGACCGCGCCCGGCACTCGATCTGCGCGGTGTGCAAGCGGACTGCAGCTGCTGCTTCAATTGATCTTGAATCCCGACGCCCGAATGATCGGCGTCCACCGCAGGATCTCGTCCCTGACGAAACGCGCGGCCTTTTCAGGGCTCGAATCGGCGACCGGCTCGGCGCCGTCGCTTCTCACGTCGCGCTGCAGCTCGGCGTCCCCCATCACTTTGAGGGTCGCCTGATGCAGCTGGTCGATGACCGCTCTGGGAGTACCGGCGGGCGCCAGCACCACGTTGAAAGCCTGAACCACCATTCCCGGCATCCCCGCCTCGACCGCGGTGGGAATTTCCGCAGCCGCCTGGACGCGTGTTTCCGAGCAGACTGCGAGCATGCGCAGCCTCCCCGCGCGGTGGTACGAAAGCGGCGCCGCGCTCAAGATGGGCGTGTACACGGGAATGTGTCCGGCGATCAGATCCTGCAGTCCCGGCCCGGCGCCTTTGTAAGGCACGTGGACGATATCGAGGCCGCCGCCGCGAACCTTGAACAGTTCGCCGGTCAGGTTGGTGATAGTCCCCGCGCCCGCTGAGCCATACGACAAGCTGCCCGGCGCCGATTTTGCCAGCGCGACGAGCTGTTTCAGACTGCGGGCAGGCAGCGATGGGTGCACGGTGATCGCCGTGGGCACGATCGTGATGACGGCCACCGGTGCGAAGTCCTTGAGCGCATCATAGCTCGGGTTCGTCATGGCAACGGGATTGATGACCTGCGTCGTGGTATTGGCAAGCAATAACGTGTAGCCGTCCGGTTTGGAGCGCGCCACTTCCACTGCGCCGATCACCCCACCCGCCCCTGCGCGGTTGTCCACGATGACCTGCCCCAGGTGCTGGGTGATCTTCTGCGCCCAGCGGCGGCCGATCAGATCGTTTTGTCCGCCGGGCGCGAAGGGCACTATCAGGCGGATGGGTCGATCCGGATACTTGGCCTGGGCACGCGCGGAGAGCGGCGCGATGCAGCACGCCGCCGCGATCACTGCCGGCAGCACGCCACGGATGATGCTTCGCCTCGACACCGCGTTGCTCCTCCATCGGTTTAAGGTATGTCTGAACAAGGGGGCGATGCCCTTGTAAATCCCCTAAGTCGGGGGAAGCTGAACTCGTAGAAAGGCTTAATCAGAGCTTCCTATGTTACGCGGTTGTGCGTGATGGTAAACGACAACCGGGGAAGGCAGAAACGCCGACATTCCCTGCGTATGCGTTGCGAGGCCAAATTAATAATCGGTCCGCCGTTGCAACGCAGATCTCCCGGAATCTTTGGCAAACGCGTGTGTGGCGAACGGATTAGCGCTTTTCGATGCGGGAACCGGCCGTGACGCTTACAACGCCGCAGGCAGTGCCGGTGATCAATCGCCGTTGATGCTTTCCCACCGCCACGCGTCGGCGCACATCGCTTCAATGCCGCGTGTGGCCTGCCAGCCCAAGAGACTTTTGGCGAGCGTGGGGTCGGCATAGCACTGCGCTATGTCGCCAGGGCGGCGTGCGGCGATGCTGTAGGGAACTTCGCGCCCGCACGCAGCCTCGAGCGCGCGCACGATCTCGAGCACACTGTAGCCGCGTCCGGTGCCAAGATTGACGGTGATGAGTCCGGTATCTCTAACGAGCGTACGCAGCGCGGCGATATGGCCCAGTGCGAGGTCAACCACATGGATGTAGTCCCTGACACCGGTGCCATCGGGCGTCGGGTAATCGTTGCCGAAGACCGACAGCTGCGCAAGCCTGCCGGCCGCAACCTGCACCGCGTAAGGCATGAGGTTGTTGGGAATCCCGTGGGGGTCCTCGCCGATCAGGCCCGACGCATGCGCGCCGACCGGATTGAAGTAACGCAGGAGGGCGATGCGCCAGTCCGGATCCGCGCGCGCGAGGTCACGCAGAATTTCCTCGATCATCAGCTTCGAGCGGCCGTAGGGATTGGTGACCGACAATGGAAAGTCTTCGCGGATCGGCACCGTATGCGGATCGCCATAGACCGTCGCCGAAGAAGAGAAGACGAGCGTCTTGACTCCCGCTTCGGCCATGGCTTCGAACAGCGTGACGCTGCCCGAAACATTGCTGTCGTAGTAGCGCAGCGGCACCGCGAGCGATTCGCCCACTGCCTTGAGCCCCGCGAAGTGGATGACCGCACCGAATGCATGCGCGGCGAATATCTGGCGCAATCCTTCGCGATCGCGCACGTCGAGTTGCGCGAAGCCGGGCCGCCGCCCTGCAATGCGCTCGATCCGCTCGAGCACGGATGCCTTGCTGTTACAGAGGTTATCGACGATGAAGACGTCGTGTCCCGCAGCCATGAGCTCGACGACGGTATGCGAGCCGATGTAGCCGGCCCCGCCGGTGACGAGGATCTGCGTCATGTCGCGAGGCAAGGATCGATTGTCATAGGTCAAGCAAGTGGGGGTCACGCGTCGATGCGAGAGCGTACACCCCCGCCCGCGCTGCCGTGCACTTGACTAACAGTTCGTTGAAATTCTCCGTTCGCGCTGAGCCCTTCGGCGAGCTCAGGATAAACTGCACGCCGCAGGCGTGGAGTCGAAGCGTCCAAGTGATTGATTGCAAGCGTTCATATTTCGACTCCGCTGCGCTAGCCTGTCCTGAGCAAGTCGAAGGGCTCAATACGAACGGTCTTGGTGTGCGCTTT
>JBKJZR010000031.1:0-4448 GCA_046715035.1 Burkholderiales bacterium
CGTCGCTCAATGCGCCGGTGCGCAGCTTGTGCTGGTCGAGCCTGCCGACCGAACCCAGCATGCGCATGACGAGCTGCGTGCCCGCCATTTCCATGCTGAATACCGCGACGGGCATTTTCTCGCTCAATGCGACATGCTCGGCAATGTTGAGCGCGAGCGCCGTCTTGCCCATGCTGGGTCGACCGGCCACTACCACCAGATCGCCGGGCTGCAGGCCGGAAGTCATGCGGTCGAGATCGGTGAAACCCGTCGCGATCCCCGTCACTTCGCTCGGATCGTCGCGCTTGTAAAGCGTGTCGATGCGCTCCACGACCTTGGTGAGCAGCGGCTGCATCTCGTGAAAACCCTGCCGCCCCCGGGCGCTGGCCTCGGCAATGGAGAACACCTGCTTCTCGGCGTTGTCGAGCAGCTCCTGGGCGGAACGCCCGAGTGGCGTGTAGACTGACTCCGTGATTTCGGTGCCGATTTCGGCGAGCCTGCGCATGATCGCGCGCTCACGCACGATCTCCGCATAGCGGCGGATATTGGCAGCGCTCGGCGTGTTGACCGCCAGCGAACCGATGTAAGCCTGCCCACCCACTTCGTCGAGCTTGCCGCTGCGCTCGAGGCTTTCGGCGACTGTCAGCGCATCGGCGGGCTTGTTGTCCTCGATCAGCGCGCAGATATGCCGGTAAACCTGGCGGTGGTCGGCACGGTAGAAGTCGCCGTCGCTGATCTGATCAGCGATCTTTTCCCACGCGCTGTTGTCGAGCAACAGGCCGCCGAGCACCGCCTGCTCGGCCTCGAGCGAATAAGGCGGCAGCTTGAGGGCGTCGACCTGCGGATCGCGGCTTATGGGGGTGACGACCTGGGCCATGGTGAGTCTGTCAGGCCTTATTCATGTCGATCGCGTGGGCTGGCGGGAGCTGCGCCTGAGGCGGCACTGCACGCAAGAATTTACCGAAAAAAAGGGGCTGTCACCAGCCCTATTTTTCGAGCGCGCCAGAAAGAATCCGCGCGCGAATACCGTACCGGCGGGACGCAGGAGCACGGGCCGCCAGCGCCCGGCGTCACTGCTCGCCGAGCACGGATACCGTAATGGTAACCACGACGTCCGTATGCAGCGCGACCTTGATCGGCTGATCGCCGACCTGCTTGAGCGGTCCCTGCGGCATGCGGATCGCCGCCTTGGGGACGTCGAAGCCCTGCGCCTTGAGCGCTTCGGCGATGTCGACGTTGGTCACCGAGCCGAAGAGCTTGCCGTCGACGCCCGCTTTCTGCGTGATCTGCACCATCAGGCCGTCGAGCCGGGCCGCGCGTTCCTGCGACGCCGTGAGCGCATCGACTTCGGCTTTTTCGAGGTCGCCGCGCCGCTTCTCGAATTCCGCGATGTTCGCTTCGGTCGCGCGTTTCGCCTTGCCTTGTGGGATCAGGAAATTCCGCGCGTAGCCCTCGCGCACTTTGACAACCTGGCCGAGCTGGCCGAGATTGACCACTTTTTCAAGCAGAATGACTTGCATGGCGCACCTCAGTGCAGATCGGTGAAGGGCAGCAGCGCCAGAAAGCGCGCGCGTTTGACGGCATCACCGAGCTGGCGCTGGTAACGCGCCTTGGTGCCCGTGATACGCGCCGGAATGATCTTGCCGTTCTCGTTGATGAAATCCTTGAGCAGGTCGATATCCTTGTAATCGATCTGCTTGATCTTCTCGACGGTGAAGCGGCAGAACTTCTTGCGTCGAAACAGGTTCTTCGAGCCGCGTTTCTTGTCCTTGTCGTTCTTGCCGTTGCGGCCTTTGCCGGACTTGCTTCTTGGTTTCACTTACGTCTCCTTAATGCTGAATTCGGTTCGTCGTCATCATCGATCGCCTGGGCGCCGATCACGTGCAGAACGAGATGCCGGTTGCCAGCGCTGCGACGGGCCAGAAACCCATTTACCCGCAGCGCCTGATTGCGGCCGAGCCGCGTCGCACCGACCGCGGCGTCGCCGAGCATCACCGCATCGAGCTCGCACTGCACCTGCCGCCGGCGTCCGGCTTCGACCTGGACCGACCTGTGAGCGAGCACCAGATCGATCGCGGGCATGCCCGCAGGCGTGTGGCGCAGAGCGCCGAGCTTCAACACGCGGCAATCGATCACGATCTCATTGCGCTTCACCCGCGGCGGCTGATTAAGTGCGGCTTCCTTCGCTGACTGGCGCCGCGGCCGTGGCAGCCGGGGCTGCAGGCGCTCCACCGCGCGTTCCCGCCGCGGCAGCGCCTTCTTTGGCCGCCTCGTCGCGCGCGGGCGCGGGCGTCAGCGAGCGCGATTTTTCTTCTTTCATCATGGGCGAGGGCGTCGTCACCGCGGACGGCATCTTGACCGTCAGGTGCCGCAGCACTGCGTCATTGAACTTGAACCCATGCTCGAGCTCATCGAGGGTTTCGTTGTTGCACTCGATGTTCATCAGCACGTAATGCGCCTTATGCAGCTTCTGGATCGGAAATGCCATCTGGCGCCGGCCCCAGTCTTCGAGTCGGTGTATCTTGCCGCCCTTGGACTGGACCAGCGAGCGATAGCGTTCGATCATGCCCGACACCTGCTCGCTCTGGTCAGGGTGGACGATAAAAACCATCTCGTAATGTCGCATCAGATAATCTCCTTGTGGACGGTAGGCCTCCCGGCATGCGTATACGGTGAGGCAAGGATGATGGCCAGGGCGCTGAAGCGCTCGACCGAAGGCGCGGATTCTACAGAGAATTCAGCGGGCCAGCAATGGCCGCCGAAGAGAGCGGAGACCGGCTAGAACAGCACCGCCATTCCGGCATGCAGCATCTGGTCGTTGCGCTGTTGGTTGCCGGCGGGGTCGATGACCTGCGCAAAATCAACGCGCACGCTGAGCCGCTTGGCATACGAGAGCCGCAAGCCGACGCCTGCGCTGCTTCCCGACTGTCCCGAAAGCTCGCCGGGCTGAATGCTGTTGCGCCCTGTCGTGCCGTGATCGAAAAACGCCAGCGCGCGCACCTTGAGATCCTTGCGGAATCGCGAACCGAAGTCGGGCGAGTACAGCTCGAGGCTCGTCCAATAGCCTTTGTCGTTGGCCACTTCGCGTACATTGAAGCCGCGCACCGAATCGGGCCCGCCAAAACCGAACTGTTCTCCGGGTATCAGAGCGTCTTCGCTGTACTGGCCGTTGACGACTGCACGGAACTGGAAATCCCGGGGCAGCACCCGCGAGAAATGCGCGCCGGCGCGATAGATGGTATAGCCGGCGACGGCTTCTGTGCGCACGGCTTTGAAATCGCTGTCGGCGCCGTCGTTGCCGCCCGGCAACAGGTTGCGCGACACACTGCCGTAGAAACCGAGCTCGGTATTCGTCGCGCGCCACAATCCGTTATAGGTGACGCTGACCGGATGCACGGTAATGTCCGGCACCAGCCCCACGCCGTTCAGCAGTACATTGCTTTTGTATGCGCGGTAATCGATGCCGAACGCGACCTTGTGCTCGTACTCGCCGATCTTGCTCAAATGCAGGTTGTAGCGCGTGCCGAGGATCAGTCCGCTGCCGCTCACGTTGAACAGCCCCTGCAGCGTGCCGGAATCGACATCCGAGTAGCCCGCGAACAGATCGAGCGAGCTGTTGTGCGCGTAGAAGGGAATGCGGTAGCCGATCCCGAAAATCATGACTTTGCTGAAATGCTCGGGATTGGTCACGTACTGAAGATTCAGGACGTGATCGCGATTGAACAGATTGGAATGCTGCAGCCCGAAGCCCACGCGGTAACGACCGGTTTCATTCGTGCCCGAATTGTCCGCGGTAACGACAAACTTGAGCGGATTCTCATCCGTGATCTTGATTGTCGCGTCGACTAAGTTGTCGGCGGCGCCGGAGCGCAGCAGCACCGTCGTCTGCTTTGCGGGATGCTCGTTCAGCGCCTGCAGATTGCGGGCGATATCCCGTGAGTTAGGCGTCACGCCTGGCCGCACGCCGGGCAGGCTGCTGCGAATGTTGGCCTCGTCGAAATACTTGTTGCCTTCGACGCTCACCTTGCCGATGCGCGGTTCGATCACGTTCAGGCGCACCACGCCGCGCGTGATGTCCTGCTCGGGAAGCAACACCTGAACCGCCCCATAGCCGCGGTCGCGATAGGCCTGCTCGATCGCTTCCAAAGCCCGCTGGATATCGCCGAAGTCCTTGCTGGGCCCGGTGTATGGGGCAAAAGCGCGCTCGATTTCCGCTGGCCTGAGCAGCGTATTGCCGGTCACATCGAACCGCATGATATCGAAGCGCGGCGCCGCAGCCTCAGGAGGCCGCGATTGCGCCCCCACCAACCCCGGACTCGCGAGGCAAATTGACAGGGCTAGAGCGAGATAACGAAGAAGATGGTTGGCTGGCATACGTATGTTCTTTTTCTCACTCGCGGCGAGTTCAAGTTATTCCTTCTGAAAATACCGAAAAGTGCATGATTTTGCAACAGTTGCAATATTTACGG
>JBKJZR010000032.1:0-21047 GCA_046715035.1 Burkholderiales bacterium
CTGGCCGTCGGAGCGCTGGCCGAGAAAATCGGTGCGCCAATGCTGCTCTCCTGTGCCCGATTTGACGGCGCGGCGTGCCGGCATCGCCTGCGTGCCTGTCATTGCGTGAATCATGGTTCACCTCCGTCGGACAATCCGTTTGAGGAAGCTCTGACTCAAGTATCTCAGCCACTTTGAGCTTCCCCTAATGTGGGGATTTATAAGGGGCTAGGTGGGAAAGGAAGGGTCCCGCCCCTTCCTAGGCTCCCTTATTCCCATAGTTCAATTTTAGAGCAGGGAGCACCCGCGCGCCAACCTTCAATCGCCGCGGATCCCCGCCTGCTTGATGAAACGATGGGAATTCGCGAGAACGCGTGCATATAACTCTCCGCCGTGCTATCGAATGTCGGCATTTCCGAAATCTGCCAAGGTTTACGTCCATCAATGCCCATGAGCTCATCTACGCACTCAGGCAGGTCATGCGCACCCGAATCCCGTCGGGCATACAGCGAGATAAACCCCAAGCCTTTCTCGTTTGCGACCATCGGGCCATACGGGGTATATGTCCGCGCAAAATGGACAGCGTTGTGCCCCAGCTCGTGCTTACCGAGTTTTCCGCCCACCGCTCACTATGACGTGAAACTGATCGAGCGCATGATAGTGAGTTCGGATGATGCGCCCAGCAGTGCTTTCCGAGAGAAAAGCCGTCGGCTCGTTCTCCACTCCTACGGACGGCTTCCGGAAATCAGTTCGCCAGGAATAATGACCGCCTGGGATCACCCGCTGTTTACGCGTGCCTTCTACATCGCTATACGAGACTATCTGCGGCACGTCGAATTCCTCTCGAGTTACTGCTCTCAGTAGTGCTGGTCGCGTTGACTATACCTTTGCCAACAGCGGAGAGTATGAAGGCTGCCGAATGTGACCGACAGTCACAGCCGTTGTTCCGCTTTTCCACATAGTCATCCGCCTGTCCCGAAGTTATGCTGCACCGATGAGGTCGAGTGCGCCCCCGAAGGGCGCAGAGAACCTTGAGACGCGTACTTATATAGGGGGAAGAGGATGGCTGCGGAAACGCCCGTAACCTACGAAGTTCAGGAAGAAGTCGCTGTCATAACCATCCGCCGGCCCGACAAGCTGAACGCGGTGAATCGGGCCACGCGGGAGGGAATCATCCAGTCGTTTCTGCGTTTCGAGGCGGACGATGGCGCGAAGGTGGCCATCCTGACGGGTGAGGGCAGGGCGTTCTGTGCAGGTGCCGACCTCAAGGAAATGGCCGAGACCGGCAAGACGGTCCCCGGCGCGCAGGCAATCCCGCATATAGGGCGCACACTCAATGTCTCCAAAGTGACGATTGCACAGGTGAACGGCATCGCGTACGCCGGTGGTTTTTTGCTGGCACAGATGTGCGACCTGTGCACGGCTTCGGAGAACGCGGAGTTCGGGTTGACCGAAGTACGTTGGGGCCGGGGAGCGCCATGGGCCACACCGCTGATCTGGATGCTCCCGCAGCGCATCATGATGGAGCTGCTCGTGACGGCGCAGCCGTTGTCGGCGAGGCGCGCCTACGAGCTCGGCTTCATCAATCGGCTGACATCGTCCGAGCGGCTCGCCGAAGAAACGATGGCGCTCGCCCGGACCATTATCGCGAACGCACCTCTCGGTGTTAAGGCTGGACGCCAGCTAACCTATATGTCTACCGAGATGGGACGCTCAGCGGCTCTGCCGGCGGGCGATCTGTGTTTCGAACGCTCGTACCTGAGCCAAGACGCTCTGGAGGGACCTCGGGCCTTCCGCGAGCGGCGGGCACCGCGCTGGACGGGGCGGTAGCGGGGCATGGCAGCCCGCAAGGAAATGGTGCGCATCGGCTGCGGTGCGAGCTCGTGGGGCGATGACGTCGGCGAACCGCGGGAACTGCTGACGCGCCAGCCCGTCGATTATCTGATCATGGACTACCTCGCGGAAATCACGCTCTCGATCATGAGGCGGCAGATGGACCGCGACCCGGCAAAGGGCTACGCGACCGACGTCGTTACCGTCATCCGCGATATCCTGCCGCTGCTCGTTCGCAACGGGACGAAGGTCGTCACGAATGCGGGCGGGTTGAATCCCTCCGGCTGCGGGCAAGCGATCGCGAAAATCATCTCAGAAGCGGGGTTCGCCGACCGGATACGGGTCGCGGTAGTCGATGGTGATGATCTGATGCCGAGGCTTGCCGAGCTCGCGACGACGGTGCCTTTCCGGAACCTCGACGACGGGCGCGATTTTGCGGACGTTGCCGATCGCATACTCAGCGCGAACGCCTACCTCGGCGCAAAACCGCTCCGCGACGCGCTGGAGCTGGGCGCCGACATCGTCATCACGGGCCGTTGCGTCGACGTTGCGCTTGCGCTCGCGCCGCTGATGTACGAATTCGACTGGGCGAGCGATGACTGGAACCGTGTTGGAGCCGGTATCGTGGCCGGGCATCTGCTGGAGTGTGGCCCGCAGTCTACCGGGGGCAACCATCAGGGATGGAAGGCAGTGCCAGGCCTCGAGCATGTGGGGTACCCCATCGTGGAAGTTGGCCGCGACGGCTCCGTCGTGCTGACCAAAGCACCCGCAACCGGCGGCCTCGTCAACTGCATGACGGCGACGGACCAGTTGCTGCACGAGATCTTCGACCCGAAGGCATTCCTGTCGCCGGACGCCACGGTGGACTGGACATCTTTCGCGCTTACCGACCAGGGCAATGACAGAGTGCTCATTTCGGGCGTCCGAGGCGCTCCTCCGCCTGCGACCCTGAAGGTATCGATGACGTATCGCGATGGCTATCGAACGGTGCTCATGTGGCCGTATGCGTGGCCGGATGCGCGCCTGAAGGCGGAAACAGCGCTCAGGAAGATCCAGCACACCGTCACCCGGCTGGGGCTGCGGCTGGATGCCACGCGCGCGGACATTTTCGGCATGGGCGCAATCCACGGCGAGCGCCTGAAGGCAGCCGGTCTCGAGTGCGGCGAGCCCCTGGAAGTCTTCGCGCGGTTCGCGGCGCGCAGTTCCTCCCGTGAAGACATTCAGCGGCTGGCGGCACAGCAGGCGCCGATGCACAAGGGGCCGCCCGGACTCGCAGGGCATCTTGCCGGTGGGCGGGGCGACGTCGCGCCGATCTACACTCACTGGCCGACGACGATTCCAGCGGACCACGTGCTTCCGCGAGTCACGATGTTGAGTTGAACGTGACGATTATTCGTAACAGCACGCGAATGGAACCCGGTTGCTCCGGTGCGGCTGCCCGGAAATGTTATGAGGAAAATACCATGTCGACTCGGCTAGCAGACATCGTTGGTGTGTTTGTCGCATCTGCCGTTGTGTTGTCCGGAAGCGCAATTGCACAAACCTATCCTGACAAGCCCGTCAGGGTGATCGTGCCCTACGTGGCGGGCGGCGCGACGGACATCTACGCGCGCCTTCTCAGCAAGAATCTTGGGGAAATCCTGGGCAGGACGTTTGTGGTCGACAACCGCGCTGGCGCTGCCACCATCGTCGGCGCCCAGGCCGCTGCCCAAGCGCCGAAGGACGGATACACGTTGCTGTTCACCGTATCGGCGACATTTTCAGCCAATCCGCATCTCTACAAGAAGCTGCCGTATTCGGTCGACGATTTTGCGCCGATAGCCATGGTCGGCCGCAGCTCCGGATGGACGCTTTCGGTTCATCCTTCGATGCCGGTGAAGAATGTCAAGGAGCTGATCGCGTTCGTGAAGGCGCGACCGGCGCAGGTGGTGATGGGCTCGCTCGGGCGCGGCAGCGGGCCCTATCTCGTGGGCAAGAGCTTCGAGCGTCTGGCCGGAATCAAGCTCATCGAAGTGTCCTACAAGGGATCGGCGGAAGCCATGCGCGACCTGATCGCCGGGCACATCGCCGTATATTGCGATGGACTCTCGGGTGCATTGCCGCAACACCAGGCGGGGAAACTTCGCATCGTCGCAATCACAGGGCCCAAGCGCTCGCCTCTCGTGCCCGATGTTCCGACTATGGCCGAGAGCGGCTATCCGGAGATGGTCCTCACCAACTTCTGGGCGCTACTCGCGCCGGCGGGAACGCCTGCCGAGATCATCAAGCGCTTGCATGAGGCGACGATCAAGGCGGCGGAGCACGAGAGCTATCGCTCGCGGTTCATAGCCGATGGGGGCATATTCGAAACCAGCAGCCCATCCGGTCTTTCCGAAATGATCAAGCGCGATACGGAGACCTGGCGGCGTCTCATCGTGGCTTTGAACCTGCCGCTGGATTGATGCGCTCAGTAGGACTTTGGCAGTCCGAGCACTTTCTCGGCGATGAAACACAGGATGAGCTGCGGCGAGACCGGGGCGACGCG
This sequence comes from Burkholderiales bacterium, assembly GCA_046715035.1. Taxonomy (GTDB): domain Bacteria; phylum Pseudomonadota; class Gammaproteobacteria; order Burkholderiales; family SG8-41; genus PALSA-1004. The sequence goes on from JBKJZR010000032.1 coordinate 4,337, forward strand.
CGAAATCATGGACTCGCGGAAGTAGCGCTCGACGTGATACTCCTTCGCATAGCCCATCCCGCCATGAGTGAACATGGCGGTCTCGCAGGCGCGAAAGCCGGCCTCGCAACAGAAAAACTTCGCCGCGTTCGCTTCTGCACCGCAGGGCTTGCCCTGGTCGTATAGCCACGCCGCTTTCTGGTACAGGAGCGCGCCTGCTTCCAGCTCGATCCAGCGCTCGGCCAGAGGATGCTGTATCGCCTGGTTCTTTCCTATCGGGCGGTCGAAGACCACTCGCTCCGACGCATACTTGGTCGCATGTCTGAGCGCGACGCGGCCCAGCCCGATCGCCTCGGCTGAAACCAGCACGCGCTCCGGGTTGAGTCCATGCAATATGTATTCGAAGCCGCGGCCCTCTTCGCCGATGCGGTCCTCCTCGGGAATTTCGAGACCGTCGATGAACAATTGATTCGAGTCGACCGCTTTGCGCCCCATCTTCTGGATCTCGCGAACTTCGATCTTGGTGCGATCGAGATCGGTATAGAAAAGGGATAATCCGCCGGAACGTTTCTTTACTTCTTCGATCGGCGTGGTGCGCGCGAGGAGCAGCACCTTGTTTGCGACCTGGGCCGTGGATATCCACACCTTCTGGCCATTCACGACATAGCGGTCGCCTTTCTTTACGGCCGTGGTTTTGAGTTTCAGGGTATTGAGACCCGTGTTCGGCTCGGTCACCGCAAAACACGCTTTGTGCTCTCCCCGGATCAGGGGCGGCAGCCAGCGGGACTTCTGTGCCGCGCTGCCGTAGACCACGACCGGGTGCAGCCCGAAAATGTTGAAGTGAATTGTCGACGCGCCCGACAAGCCCGCGCCCGAACCGGCTACGGTTTCCATGATGATGGCTGCTTCCGCGATGCCGAGTCCGGCGCCGCCGTACTCCGGCGGCATGGCGATCCCGAACCAGCCCGCATCTGCGAACGCTTTGTGAAAGTCGTGCGGGAAGCCGCCTTTCGAGTCTTTTTCCAGCCAGTATTCCGGCCCGAAAGGCGCACAGATCTGCTCGACGGCACTGCGGATGGCGAGTTGGTCTTCAGTCAGCGCAAAGTTCATCGCTTCCTTTCACGGGGGGATGCGAAGTGGGTTTCAGGCGAGAATACCAATGGATGACGCCGTATAGTATGCGAAGCCAGGAACAAGCGCTGTGACGCCCGTTCACGACCGGCTCACTATCAAGCGCCGCCGGCTTCAGGCCGCTTACGGATATTCGTACTGGCAGGCAACTGGGTCGGCGGGGTGGCGCGCCGTCAGCGCACAGCGGATGCGCAGTTGTGACACGCGTTCACAACCGGTATTCCGGCCGCCGTGTGTCACTCGGCGTGCACGCAAGTTATTCTGCTGCTCGCCACCGACGGCCGCTTCATGAATGTTGCAGGATTACCTGCGGAACACCGCGCCGATACAGTCGCATTGGAGAAGGAGTTGAAAACCCGATGACACGCCGTTTGCTCGCCGATATCGCCTGGGCTCACTCAGGGGACAAGGGGGACTCCGTCAATCTCGGTGTGGTCGCCCGCAACGCACAGGACTACCCGCTGCTGTTGCGCGAGCTCACCGCAGCACGGGTGCGGGAGCATTTCAAAGACATCTGCCACGGCGAAGTACGCCGCTACGAGCTCCCGAATCTGCACGCAGTCAACCTGGTTCTGACGCGCGTGCTCGATGGCGGCCCGATGCGCTCGCTGCGCATGGATCCACAAGGCAAGACGCTCGGTGACGCGCTGATGCTGATGACGTTGGCGGACGACGCGCCTGAAGGCACGGCGCAGACAGCGGAGTCGGCGCGATGACTCCAGCAGCCCGGTTGAGCAGCATACCGTCCCATCAGCTGCTTTCCGGCGTCAACGTCGTCGAGTTGTCCCGTCACGTCGCCGGCGCGTATTGCGGCAAGGTGCTCGCACAACTGGGGGCAATCGTGGCCCGATTCGGACCGGCAACCGACGCTGTCGGCTCAGTGCGCACCCGGCAGGCCATGCAACAGGTGATGCACGCGGGCAAGCGGGCAGAGCCGCTGGAGGATGCGCGCCTGCAAGCTGCCCTGGCGCAGGCTCATATCGTGATCGTCGAGAAAGACGATAACGAGGACAGCTTCGCTGCCTATGTCGCTCAAATCATGGATCGTCGCGCTGGGTTGAGTCTGGAAGCTATAGTCGTTGTGCTTTCGGCGTCCGGCGATGGAGGCGGGTATCGCCCGGGGTGCGGACTGACCAGTGCGGCCTGGGCGGCCATGAGCTGGGGCATCGGCGAACCTTCCCGCGAGCCGCTCACACCACCCTTCGATATCGTCGACCACGAAGCCGGCGCCAGCGCAGCAGCCGCGGCCCTCACCGCCCTGCTCTGCGATGCGGGCGCAGCATCGAGTCCGGTCGATGTCTCGTCCCGCGACGTCATCGCGCATTTCGTGAGCATGCTGGCCCAGAACTACCTCCCCTACGGCCGGCCGTGGCAGCGTGACGGGCGCAGGCCATTCATGTCGGGCGGCATCTACCCGCTGGGGCTCTTTACCTGCAAGGACGGGTATGTGGCCCTCTACTGTCGCCGCGACCATGAGTGGAGAGGCATTCTCAAGGCGATGGGCGATCCGCAGTGGAGTCATGCGGAGCGGTTCAAGGATCCCCGGGTGATCGCACGCAAGCACGCGGACGAGGCCGACTCGTATCTTCTGCCATGGCTCGCCCAGCACTCCAAGGCTGAAATCATGAGCTTCGGCCTCGAGTTCGGATTCCCGGCGGCGCCGGTACGATTTGTCGGTGAAGCGCTGCAGGATCCTCAGTTTGCCTTCCGCGACTCGCTGAAAGCTTTCGAGCTCGACGGCGGCACGTCCGTCATGGTGCCTGCAGAACCGTGGCGTCTGTATGAGGGGTCAGCAAACGCAATGGGGGCGACGGCAGCCGTCAAACCCTGGCCGGTGCAGAAAACGCGATCGCCGGCGCCGTCCACCTTTCTGCAAGGCCTGCGCGTACTGGACCTGTCCTGGGTGTGGTCCGGCCCCTTGGTGGGGTCCATACTGGCCGACTTCGGCGCGGAAGTCATCAAGATCGAGCATCCCTCCCGCCTGGATTCGGTGCGCCAGCGCGGGCGCCCGATTCTGGACGGCAAGGAAATGGAGGGCCCCGTAGCAGAGCTGAACCCCTGGTTCAATCAGTTGAATCACGGCAAGCAAAGCGTCGAGCTCGATATCAAGACCCCGGAAGGGCAGGTGGAGATCCACAAGCTCGTCGCAACCTGTGATGTCGTCGTGGAAAACATGCGGCCGGGTGCGCTCAACAAGCTCAATCTCGGATACGTCGATTTCCTCAAGGTCAACCCCTCTATCGTGATGCTCTCGATGTCCCTCGCCGGTCAGGCGGGCCCGCTGAGTCAGATGAAGGGCTACGCCGGGATCATGACGTCGATGGCGGGCCTGGAATCCCTGGTCGGCTACCCGGAACCGGACGGCGCACAAACCGTCGTCGGCATGGCAAAAACGGCGCTGGGCGACCCGAACGCGGCGACGCACGCGGTCTGCGTGCTCCTGGCGGCCCTGTACCGGAAAAAATTGACCGGCCGCGGCCTGTGGATCGACCTCTCGCAGACCGATGCCATCCTCTCCATCCTGACGGGCCCGTTGATCGAAAGTCAGCTGTATGGCGAGGCTCGGGTACTCGGCAACCAACATCCCCTCTATGCCCCCCATGGTCACTTCGTCTGCCAGGGCCAAAAGACATGGGTTGCCGTGTCCGTGCAAACCGAACGTCATTGGCAGCGACTGCTCGCAGCCGCCCAAGACTCCGAGCTCCCGCGCTTCGCCGGGCTCGACGCGAGCGGCAGAGTCCGTGAGCGACGCGTCATCGAGCAGGCGCTCGAAACATGGACGTCCCGGCAAACCGGGGAGGAAGTCGTGGCGACCTTGACTGCTGCGGGTGTTCCCGTGGCACCGGTGGCCACTTACCAGGCGATGAGCAACTCGACGTGGCGGCGCGAGCGCGCGCTGACGCGCGTCGTCGATCACCCCTATATCGGCAAGCAGGAGGTCGTCGTCCCGCCCTGGCGCTTCGGTAGCCAGACCGCGGGCGTCGACCGTCCCGCGCCGTTGCTGGGCGCCGACACCGACGTCGTGCTCGCCGCCCTGAACGCGACTGCGGGCGCGGTGAAAAAAGCGGCCGGCGCGGGGTAAGCAAGGTTTTTCCATGCGGTAGCGGGCGCGAGTCTCCACATAACGCGTTTTTCGGAGGAGCATCATGTCGAAAGTTGGGTCCCTTTTCTTCCTCGCGCTGTTGATTTCGCCGGCGCAGGCGCAAACCGCACCCGGCAGCGCCGCGCAGGCCTATCCCTCCAAGATCATCCGGCTGATCGTGCCATGGCCGGCGGGGGGCACGACCGACATCGTCGGCCGCGTCGTCGGTCAGAAGCTCAGCGAGTCGCTCGGACAACCTGTCGTCGTGGACAACCGCGGAGGCGCAAGCGGCAGCGTAGGCACTGAGTTGATGGTACGTGCCCCTGCTGATGGCCATACGCTCCTCGTGAGCTCCATGGGAACGCACGCCATGAATCAGTTTTTCTACAAGCTCAACTTCGACCCCGTAGAGGACGTCGCGCCGTTGTCCATGCTGGTCAACGTCCCGGCTGCGCTGGTGACCCATCCGTCGGTGCCTTTCAGCAACGTCAAAGGCCTGGTGGCTGCGGCCAGGGCACGCCCGGGTCACCTCAATGTCGCATCCGGTTCCAACGCCTACCAGTTGTTTTTCGAGCTATTGAAATCGACCGCGAACATCAAGCTGGAGCATGTGCGCTACCGGGGCGCCGGCCCGGCGATGAACGATCTGCTCGGCGGGCAGATCGAAATGCTGATCACGGGCTTGCCGGCCATCACGCCTCACGCGAAGGCGGGCAAGCTGAAGCTGATTGCCGTCACGAATTCGAAACGCGCGACCGCAATGCCCGACGTCCCGACGTTCAACGAGACGCTGCCGGGCGTGGAATTCAACAACTGGACTGCGATGTTCGCGCGTGCCGGCACGCCGCGACCCATCATCGACAAGCTCAATGCGGAAGCCGTGCGCATTCTCAGCCTGCCGGAGGTACGCGAACGGTTCCTGGCCTTGGGCGCCGAACCCACGGCCAGCACCCCCCAGGAACTTGGCGCGACGATGAAAAAGGATGCGGAACGATGGGGCAAGCTCATCAAGGCGACGGGGATTCAGGCCGATTAGCGCGCGTGCGAAGCGCCCTGTTCCGGTCAACGACTCACTCGAGCACGGCGAACAAATGACGACCGCCCTGACCATGGATTTAGGCCGGTTCATAGCCGGCTTGCGCTACGAGCACATCCCCAGGGAAGCGCTGGTTCCCATCCATACCGCTTTTGCCGATACGATCGGCGTGGCTATCGCCGGCGCGCGCGAGACCGCCCCGCAACTGGTGAAGGCCATGCTTGCGCCGACCGGGAACGAAGCGACCCTGCTGGGCAGACAGGGGCGCGCCGGCGCCTTGGACGCCGCCTGGATCAACGGCACGGCCGCGCACGCGCTCGATTTCGACGATGTCTCGCAGCGCGGCTTCGGGCATGCCAGCGCGTTTCTCGTTCCGGCTGTGCTTGCTGAAGCGGAAGCCATCGGAGCCTCAGGCAGGCAGATGGTCACCGCTTATGCCGCAGGCTACGAAACCATCGCGGAGCTCACACGCCGGGATGCCGACGTTGGCCGGTATCACGACAAGGGATGGCATCCGACGGGTTTCTTCGGCGCCGTCGGCGCTGCGGCGGCCTGCGCGTCGTTGCGGGGTCTCGATCCCGAGCGATGCGCCATGGCCATCGGTCTGAGCGCTTCGCAAGCCTGCGGGCTGATCGTGAACGTCGGCACCATGACCAAGCCTTTTCACGCCGGACGCGCGGCGCATGCCGGGGTTGCCTCGGCACGGCTGGTAGCCAACGGGTTCACCGCCGCGCGGGATGCGCTCGAACACGCCCCCGGCTTTCTGTTCGCTTTCTCCTACGGCGGCCGGATCGATAGCGATGCGCCCATAACGGCTGGCAGCGACTGGCAGATCTGCGGCGCCAATCGCATCAGCGTCAAGAAGTATCCGCTTTGCTACTGCACCCATCGCGCTGTCGACGGCATGCTCGACCTGTTGCAGGCCCATCCGGTCGACGTGAAGAGCGTGGAGCGCATCACCGTGTCGATCAGCAGGCGCAATGCGATCATTCTGCGTAATCACACGCCGCAGACCGGTCTCGAAGCGAAGTTCAGTATCGAATTTGCCATGGCGGCCCCGCTCATCGCGGGACGGGCAGGCCTCGCCGAGCTCACGGACGAGTTCGTTTTGAGACCCGACGTGCAGGCGTTGATGCAGCGCGTCGTGGTCACGCCGGATGACCGCGACAATCCGCAGCGCCCCGGATATGCGATTCATGATCGCGTGGTGATCGATACGCGTGAGGGCCGCCCGTTAGACAGCGGCCCGATCACCAACGTGCGGGGCGATCACGACAGCCCGCTGCGCCGTGACGAGTTGTGGACCAAGTTCGCGGACTGCCTGGCAGTCGCCAACGCAGGCATGCCTGCCGAGCGGCTGTTCGATGCGCTGATGGCCCTCGACGAAATCGGTCACGTAAAGGAGCTGGTTGCCCTCATGGAGTAGGGCGCGCCCCGCTCGGCCGCCTGGGGCCACCCGGCGGCATTCACCGCTATCGCGCCACGACGGCGCTATTGCGCTTTCGCACCCGAGGCCTCGACCGAGGCTTTCCACTTCACCCGTTCTTCCTTGATCCAGTCCGCGAGCCGCTTCGGCCCGCCGCCTTCGTACTGGGAGCCGAAAGTAGACAGCTTGCTGCGCAGTTCCTGCGACTTGAAGACGTCTTCGACCGCACTCGATATACGCGCTGCGAGGTCGGCTGGAAGGCGGGGCGGCCCGACGACAGCCAGCCATGTTGCGTAGTCATACCCCGGGACGCCCGAGGTTGCCGCGGGCGCGATACCGGGCAATATCGCGGCGCCCGCTTTTGCGCTGACAGCCAGCGGCCTGAAGTTCCCGCCCTGAATCTGCGGCACCGCCGAGACGGGGCTGGAAGCCAGGAAATCGACGTGTCCCGCGAGCAGCGCGTGCGCCGCCTCGGCGCCCCCCTTGTACGGCACATGAGTGACGTCCACACCCGCCATTGCGAAGAGGATGGCGGTCATCATGTGGCTCGTTGCGCCCGCACCCGCCGAAGCGTAACTGTACTTGCCCGGATGCTGCTTCGCGTCGTCGAGAAACGCTTTCAGCGTCTTGAACGGGCTTTTCGTATTGACTACGAACACCAGAGGATCAGTGGTGAGCAGCGTAATGGGCACGAATGCGTGAGGGTCGAATTCGAGCTTCGCATACAGGAATTGATTGATTGCGAGCGGACCCGGTGCCGTGACCATGATGGTGGAGCCGTCCGGCGTCGCGCGGGAAAGCACGCCGGCCCCCACGTTTTGGCCGGCGCCCGGGCGATTTTCGACCACCACGACCTTGCCGTAACGCTGTCTGAGCCCGTCGGCGAGGAGTCGGGCGGCGGTATCGGCCGACCCGGCGCCAAAGGGAACGATGATGCGAACCGGCTTTTGCGGCCATTCCTGGGCCGCGACGCTCAGGCTCCAGGCCCAGACGAACCACGCAGCCAGCAGCGCGCAACTTTTATTTTTCATGGTCCCGTCCGTCGTCTGCGACGTTCATCAATCGTCGCGGGGATAGCGCTCTGAGCTGACGGCCGAGTCGATGGCTGGGGCCGGCACAGTGGCGGTCCGCGCGTTACTCGGCCAGCCGGTTCATGCGCTCCAGCGCGTCCGAGTACTCCGACAACATGTCCATGAATACCTGGCGCACGGTTGTTTCGCTTCTCATCTCCCCCACGATCTGCCCGATGGGCGACGAGACGAGGGCTTCCGCGCCCACACGGTCGATACGCGCGAAGGAAGGCGTGCGCAGGAAATACTGCAACGGCCGCCCCAGAGGTTGCGGGGCTTCCGGCGACTCCCACGCATCGGACCACGCCGATTTGAGAAAGCGCCCCGGCTTGCCGGTGAAAGAGCGGGTCCGCACGGTGTCCGACGATTTGGCGGCGATGAGCCGTTTACGCAGCGCCGGAAGCGCATCGCTTTCCTGTGTCGTGAGCCACACCGAGCCGCACCATACGCCCTCCGCACCCAGGGCCAGTGCAGCGGCCACCTGGCGGCCGCGCCCGATGCCGCCTGCAGCTAGCACCGGCAACGGCGCGACAGCGTCCACGACTTGCGGCGTGAGCACCATCGTCGTGATCTCGCCGGTGTGTCCTCCTGCTTCATGTCCCTGGGCTATCAACAGGTCCACTCCGGCATCGCGTTGCTTGATCGCGTGCTCGGGTTTCCCGACCATCGCACCGAACTTGATGCCGGCCGCATGCGCACGCTCCACGACCCCCGGCGGCGGCGTGCCGATGGCAGTCACGATCAGTTTGACGCCGCGGAACCTGAATACGACTTCGAGCAGTTCCGCGGTGAACTCTGGGGTGCCCTTCTTGCGGTTGAGCATTTCACGCAGCATGCGATCTTCCTCGTCGCCCGGAAGATGAGGCACGTGGTGGCGCTCGAGCAGGTTCTCCACGAAATCACGATGGCCCTGCGGAATCAGTGCCTTCGGATCGGTGTTCTCGTAGCTCGCGACATCGTCGAATTTTTTGGGGAACAGCACATCGACGCCGTACGGCCGACCGCCGATGTGGTCTTCTATCCACTGCAGCTCTATCGCCAGTTGCTCCGGCGTCGACGTGTCTGCGCCGAATACGCCCATGCCTCCGGCCTTGGCGGCAGCGACCACGACGTCACGACAATGGGAAAACGCGACGATCGGCACGTCGATACCAAACATCTCGCAGAGTTTTGTTCGCATAGAGGCGGGGGTCTTCCCTGGTGGGAGGAGCAATGTGAGAATGCCAAATCATACAAAAACGCGAACATCTTCGATATGACGGTGCCGGAACAGAAGCTGTGACGACGATTCACAGGCGGCTTGCCCGGGTGTGCTTCGCGCAACACAGGCGGTCGTCGTGTGGCGGCTGTCGTTCACCTCCGATCGAGGTTCCATGTCTTGCGCTGCAGCTTCTGTTCGATGAAGTCGATGAACACGCCAAGGCGGGGGCTGAGGTTGCGCCGGCTGCGCACGACCGCGTAAATCGCCTCGGGAGGACAAAACGCCGTGAGCAACGGAACGAGCCGCCCCGTTGCGAAGTCGTCAGCCGTATCGAACTCCGGCAGGCGGGCGATGCCCATGCCATCCCGCGCGAGCTCGAGCAGAAGCTCCGCCTGATCCGCGGAAACCCGGGCGTGCACGTCGATCTGTTGCACGGTTTGTCCTGTTACGAAAGGCCAGCACTCCCGTCCCGGCATGGTGTAATTGAGCAGGTCGTGTGAAGCCAGGTCGGCGGGCGCTGTCGGTGTGCCATGCCGCGCCAGGTACTCGGGTGATGCGCACAAGACACGCCGGCTCATGGCGAGCTTTCTGAGGATGAGCGATGAATCGGCGAGGCTGCCGAAGTGAATGGCAAGATCCATGTCGTCAGCCAGACCGACGAACTTCGGTCCCAACCGAAACTCGAGGCGCAAATCCGGATACCGCGCCACGAACTCGGGCAAGACTGGGGCGAGCTGAGTGCGGGCAAACGAAGGCCCCGCGTGGATGCGCAATGTGCCGTGTGGTACGCGCGACAACGTATCGCCCACGGAGTCTACGTCCGCCATCGCGTCGAGGACGCGGCGGACAGATTCCAGATAAGCTTCGCCTTCACGCGTAAGTATCGCCGCCTTTGTCGAGCGATCGAACAGCCTTACCTTCGTCCTGTTCTCTACTCTGGCGATCAGCTTACTTACCGCTGAAGCCGATAAACGCAACGATCGGGCAGCCGCAGAAAAGCTGCCCGTCTGCGCGACTGCCGCGAACACCTGAAATTCGCCGATTCGATCCATGCCGGGGGTGCGCTGCGACGCCGAGAATTTTAACCACAAAGTTTATGCAAATCGGCAGCCAGGAACAAGGCAAAGGCTACCTGGAGCCCACGCGCCTCGTTCCGGGTCCCGCATCACATCGGTCTCGGCAGCGTTCAGCCAAACAACATCATTGCGGCCGATACCAGCAGGTCAGCGCGTTTCTTGCGACAGCTAGTGCAGAACCCCATCCCCCTCCCAAGCTTCAACTTTCCGTCGCAGATGCAGCTCTTCATGTTTCGAACTTCTGATTCTCAGCACTAGGCGCGCGCAGGGTCGCTCTTCTCGACGATGCGTCGCAATAACTGCTTGAGCAAATGAATCTCGCTGAAGTCGAAGCCTTCCAGAGCGTCGGCTTCGGCCGCCTTGAGGATGGCGACGATCTCGATGATAGCCTGTCGCCCGGCCGGCGTGAGGTGAACCTGGCTATCGTTGCGGACCGGCTCAGCGACCGTGACGAACCCTCGCGCGGCGAGGGCGGAGACGACTTCCGGTGTCACGTTCCGGCCGCGGAAGACGCTGATCGCGTCGATCTCTGCAACAGTCTGGTGGTCCTCCCCACCCAGCGCGACGAGCGCTGCATACTCGGGATCGGTCCAGCCGCGTCGCTTCCTTTCCTCCTGTGCGTCGTGGCGTATCTGATAAAACGCCCGCGAAACATGGTAGATGAGATCGTCGGGCGAAAGGCTGCTCTCGAGATCCGAGCGCGGGGTTGCCGGCGCGGGTTCTTTGGTGATGACCATGCCGTAACGGCCGCCGTGGAAGATCAGCGGCGGCCGCTCGGAATGCGTGAGATTCACAACCTCGCCCACGAAGATCACGTGGTCGCCGCCTTCGTATTGAAATGCCGTTCGACACTCGAACCGCGCCGTGCAGCCGCTCAACAGGGGCACGCCGTCAGGGCCGCGCTCGAGTTGCAGGCCGGCGAATTTGTCGATGCCCTTCGCCGCGAACCGGCCGCCAAGGTGGTCCTGATCTGCGGCAAGAATGTGAACCGCGAAATGCCCGGCGTTCCTGAACGCCTCGATGCTGGAGGAGGTCTTGGCGAGGCTCCACAACACCATCGGTGGATTGAGCGACACCGAACTGAAGCTGTTGGCCGTCAGACCGACGTCGCTGCCGTCGGCACCCCGCGTGGTCACGATCGTGACGCCGGTGGCAAACGCCCCCAGAGCGTTGCGCAGAGCCCTGGGTTCGATCGTTATCGCGGGTGGCACGAGTCGCCTACTGTCCGGCCGCTCGGCGGCAATCGTGCGCGGATGGCCGCGGCATGCCGAGGTTCTCGCGCAGCGTCATGCCCGCGTAGTCCGCGTGGTAGAGGCCGCGACGCTGCAATTCAGGAACCACGAGCCGGGTGAAATCTTCGTAGGCGCCCGGCATATGCGTCGCTGCCAATACGAAGCCGTCGCAGGCGCCGCCCGAGAACCATTCCTCCATCTGGTCGGCGACCATCTTCGGAGTCCCGGTGAAGGCATGGTGCTCCTTGATCGTGCCGCGTCCGGAGAATTGCACGAAGTCGCGGGCCGTCGGGTTCGCTTTACCACTCAGCGACACTACCCGGTCGCGGAAGCCCTGCCACGACAGCGACGCGAGCTCGTCGTCGGTGAACGGCTCGTCCATGCCTTTGCTGCCGAAATCGAAGTTGAGCGCTTCGGACAGCAGCACCAGCCCGTCGATCGGCTTGGCCATGCTCTCGATGACGGCTTTTTTCTCGGCGGCGGCGTCGGCGCTTTCGCCGACGACGACGTAACACGCCGGCGCGATGTGGACCTGGTCCGGATCGCGCCCGGCTGCCGCGACTGAGGCCTTGAAGTCGGCGTACTGCTTCTGGCCCGCTGCAAGATTTGGATAGACGACGAAGATCACCTCACCCCAGCGTGTAGCGAACGTTTTGCCGCGCCCGCTCTGTCCCGCCTGGAGCAGCACCGGATGGCCCTGCGCAGAGCGCGGCACGGTGAACGGGCCGCGCGACTTGAACCATTTACCGCGGTGGTCGAGACGCCGGACCTTGGCGGGATCGGCGAAGCGGTCCGACTCCTTGTCCACGATCAGCGCGTCGTCTTCCCAGGAGCCCCAGTGGCCCATGACCACCTGCATGAACTCGTCCGCCCGGTCGTAGCGCAGATCGTGCTCCAGGTGCTCCTCGCGGCCGAAGTTGAGCGCCTCGGAGTTGTTGAGCGACGTCACCACGTTCCAGGCGCAGCGCCCGCGCGTCATAAGATCTAGGGTGGCGAACACACGCGCCACGTGGTACGGCTCGTAATAGGTCGTCGAATAGGTGGCGCCCAGGCCGAGGCGCGTGGTGGCCAGTGCCATCGCAGTGACGATGGACACCAGGTCCATCTTGACCGCGCGTACGCCATGCGCGACCGTTTCCGCGTGATCGTTCCTATAAATATCGGGCATGGCAAGCCGGTCGTCGAAGAACGCCATGTGGAACTTGCCATCTTCGAGCACGCGTCCGATGCGCTGGTAATACTCGGGCGTGAGGAAATCCGACATCGAGGACGGATACCGCCAGGACCCGGGAAGGTTCGAGCAGTTCTGCGCCTGCAGGAACGCGATCATGGTCATCTGGCGAGGGGAGGCCGCGCTCATTGGAATGCTCCCTGCTCTATGTCCACGCCGCTGCCCGCGGTCGCCGCTACTGCATTGCCATTCATGCTCATGCCCGTCACTCCATTCATCCGTTTGCTGCGGGTTTGACTACTCGGAGGCCTTGACCCCGGCCTGCTGTACGACCTTGGTCCAGCGCTCGATGTCGCGCTTGATCAGCCCGATGAATTGCGCGGGCGTGCCGCCGGCGGGCGATACGCCGTCGGCCGCGAGCCTGTCCTCCATGTCCTTCGACTTGATCGTCTTGTTGAGCTCACCGTTGATGCTGTCGACGATCGGCTGCGGCAGCCCCTTGGGGCCGATCAGCCCGTGCCAGTTGATGACTTCGTAGCCTTTCACGCCGGACTCGGCGACGGTCGGCACATCGGGCAGCGCGGGGATCCGCTTTGCAGTGGTGACAGCGATCCCGCGCAACCGACCGCTCTTCACCTGCGGCAGGGTCGCAGCGATGCTGCCGAAGAGGAACTGGGTGTTGCCCGCCATGGTGTCGGTGATGGCGGGACCGGTGCCGCGGTACGGCACGTGCACCGCCTTGACGCCGGCCATCCCCAGGAAGAGCTCCGTGGCGAGATGCACGATGCTGCCCTGGCCGCTCGAGGCGTAGCTCAGGCCACCGCCTTTGGTTTTCGCGAGCGCGATCAGGTCCTTGACGGTCTTGATGGGAAGGGAGGGATGAACCGCGATCAGGAAAGGGCCTTGGGAGAGCTGGATGATCGCGGTGATGTCGTTCACCGGGTCGAACGCGAGCTTGTAGAGACTGGGGTTCACGCCATAGCTGCCTGCGATCATGGTCAGGGTGTAGCCGTCCGGTGGCGCTTTCGCGCCCAGCTCCGCGCCCAGCGTGCCGCCGGCGCCCGGACGGTTGTCGACGATGACCTGTTGCTTGAGCGTCTCGGTGAGCTTGTGCGCGGTCACCCGCGCAATGAGATCGGTGCCGCCACCCGGGGCAAAGGGCACGATCATACGGATGGGCTTCGCCGGATAGGTCTGGGCCTGGCCGCCCGTGGCCAGAGCGGCACCCGTCAGCGCGACGGCAAGAGCGAACATGGGTTTCATGGGTCGATCTCCTCTCGAGCAGCACCGATCAAGCAATCCTCCGGCCGATTTGCTCAGGTCCGGGTTCGGAACACGCAAAGTATAGGAACGAACTCCGCTGCACGACAATTCGTGTGCGCTAATGATCTCATAGGCATGGCGAATAAGCGGATCGACCGATCGCAGCGCGCGGCTGCACGGCGATGCGTTGAATGCGCATGCAAAGACCCTATCGCGCCCCGGACGCACGCAGGACGGGCCAGGCCTACGCATCCGGATTTGCCGCCAGCGTCCGCTGGAACTCCTGGCGCAGATAACGGCAAAAGCTTTGCGCCGCGGTGCTGAGGCTCGCCTTGCGCGACGTGACGATTCCCCAGCGCCTCGACAGCTCGAGGTCTTTCACGCGCAACGCGACGCGATTGCGCTTGGCGTTGCTTTGCACCATCGAGCGGGGCAGGAAAGTGATGCCCATGCCGGCGTCGATCATGCCGAGCAGCGTTGCCAGGTTGGCGGCACCCTGCGGCCTGAAGCGCAGCCCTCGTTTGCTGTACTCCTCCGTCATGCGGGCGCGCAGCGCGGTGTAGCGCGCAAGAATCATGAGGGGATAAGGCACCACTTCGTCGATCGACACGACGCGCTTCCCCGCCAGAGGATGCGTCGCGGGCACGACCAGCAGCATTTCCTCCTCGGCGAGCAGCTGGAACCGCAACTTGCCCTGGTCGCCGTCCAGCGCGGTGACCCCGACATCGGCCGCGCCTGCCTCGATGCTTTTGACGAGCTGGTCGTACTGCAGGTCGAGCATCCGGATCTGGACGTCGGTGTAGCGCGCGCAATAGGACTGGATGATCGGCGGCAGCGTAGCGGCCGCGATCATCGGTGTGGCCGCCACGACGACACGGCGCCGCTCGCTCTCGGCGGCGGCATGGAACTCCCGCAGCAGCTCGCGCAGGCCGCGCAGCGTCTGCCCGGCCGCGTCGCGCAGCCGCACGCCCGCGGGGGTGAGCTCGACTCGCCGCGTCGTTCGGATCAGCAGCTGCACGCGCAGCGTACCCTCCAGGCGTTGCACGCGGCTGGTGACCGAGGGCTGCGACACGTGAAGCTTTTTCGCGGCGAGGCTGAAGCTGCCCAGCTCGACCACCGCCAGGAAGGTCTCGAGCTCCGCGAGCTCGAAGCGCATCGGCGGCGCGTCACTGTCCCGGGATTCGCCACTGCGACGCCTGACCGGCGGAGTCTTGCCCACGCTGACTTCTCCGATTTATCCATGATGCCTATAAGTCTATTGTACAAATCAAATTGTTTCTATGGCGTCCGCTCGTGATAATTTGCCCTGGTGCGCCCGCCACCCCCTCCCGACGGTGGCGTCCCCCACGACAGCCGCAGTGGCACGCCGACGCGCGGGCACGCAATAACCCAGCGATCGCGATGGCAATCGTTAATCGAGAAGGATCCCGATGGCAGAGCGAACGCAAGAACACGCAGGCCCCAAGCTCGACGCCGTGCGCATGATGTCTGCGAGCGGCATTCTGGGTTACGGTTTCCCGGAAAGCTCGCTCAAGGCAGCACTCGAGCTCAAGCCGCACATGGTCGGCGTGGATGGCGGCAGCTCCGACCCCGGACCGCACTATCTCGGCTCGGGCAAGACGCTCAATTCGCGACTCGCGATGAAGCGCGATCTGGCACTCCTGCTGCGCGGCGCCATCGCCAACGGCATTCCGATGATGATCGGCACCTGCGGTGGAGCGGGCGGCGAGCCGCATCTGCAGGCTTGCGCCGACATCGTGCGCGAGATTGCGCGCGAGCACGACCTGCACTTCAGCATGGCGCTGATCCATTCCGAACAGGACAAGGGGTTCCTGAAGAACCGTCTGCAAGCGGGCCGCGTCCGCGCGCTCGGGCGTGCGCAGACCCTGACCACCGGCATGATCGACAAGGCCGAGCGCATCGTGGGCATGATGGGACCGGAGCCCTACCGCGTGGCGCTGGCGGCGGGGGCGCAGGTAATCCTGGCCGGGCGCGGCACGGACCCCGCGCCGTGGGTGGCGCTGGCGATGCACCACGGTCTGCCCGCGGCGCCCGCGTGGTATGCGGGCAAGATCCTCGAATGCGCGTGCAATGCGGCGATTCCCAAAAAGCACGACTGCCTGATGGTCACCGTCGGTGGGGACTACGTCGAGGCCGAGCCGCTCAATCCCGAGCTGCGCTGCACGCCGCTGTCGGTCGCGGTGCAGGCATTGCACGAGAATGCGAGCCCGGTGACGCGCTACGAGCCCGGCGGAATCCTCGATTCGAGCGAGTGCCGCATCGAGGCGGTCAGCGACCGGCGCGTGCGCATCAGCGGCATGCGCTGGACGCCCGCGCCCTACAGCATCAAGCTCGAAGCCGCGCAAAAAGTCGGCTATAGCGCGATCACCTTCGCCGCAACGCGCGATCCGGGACTGATCGGGCAGATCGATACCTTCATGGATTTCGTGCGCAGTTCGTCAGCCACCAAGATCAGCGCGCTGGGCATTCCGCCGGACGACTACGAAGTGGTGATCCGGCTCTACGGGCGCGACGGAGTGATGGGGGCGTGGGAGCCGCAAAAGGGGACTGTGCCGATCGAGCTGGGCATCATTGCCGAAGTGGTCGGCAGGACGCAGGACATCGCCAACGCCGCCGTATCGCTCGTGCGCGTTACACTGCTGCATTCGGACTTCTCGGGGCGGATGTGCCGCGAAGGCAACATGGCCTTCCCGTTTTCGCCTTCCGACATCGAGCGTGGCGCCATCTATGAGTTCACACTGCAGCACGTCGTCGAGCCGGACGATCCGCTGCAGATGTTTCCCATCGAATACGAGACCGTGTGAGGAGGCGGGCATGGCCAAGCTCAAAGATATCGCCAAGGCGTGCAAGAGCAAGAACGCGGGGCCCTTCGACGTCACGCTGGATATCATGTTCGACAGCGCAGATCTGTTCGAACGGGTGCGTGCGACCGGGGTGATCAGCGCCGAGCTCATTGCCCGGCTGTACGGCGTACAACCGGGTGACGTGATCTTCACGGAATATGCGCCGGCTTTCGCGTGGAA
>JBKJZR010000033.1:0-12207 GCA_046715035.1 Burkholderiales bacterium
TCGCCGCATTGCTCTCGGGCATCAGCGAGGTCAACCTCCATTTCACCTCGGTGCCATTTCACGCCCGCGAGCTCAAGGATCCGCGCGTGCGCACGATCCTGGTTTCGGATGATGTAATGGGCGGCTCTACGACTTTTACCATGCTCTCGGCCACGAAGAAGTTTCGCGATGAAAATCCGCTCACTTACAAGGCGCTTTTGCGCGGCCTCAAGGATGCGATCGATTACATCAACAAGGACAAGCGCAGCGCGGCGCAGATTTATTACGACTCGATCGGCGGTAAAGGCGAAACCATCGACGAGATCATGGCCACGCTGAACGATCCGAAGAACGTGATTACGATGGTGCCGCAGAACACGTTCAAGTACGCCCAATTCATGCATGAAATCGGCTCGCTCAAGAACCGTGCAAGCTCGTGGAAGGACCTCTTCTTTCCGGATATACACGATCTGCCGGGCAGTTGAGGTGAACCGCGGAAGTAATCTCTGCGGCTGGTGTGCAAGCATCGCTGCACTCGCGAGCGTAGCAAGCAGCCGACGCTTAACGCAGGAGGAAATCATGAAGGTTTACGAAGGCGTCGCAAAAGCCGTTGGCATGGCGATCGGAGTGCTAGTTCTCGCTTGCCCGTTCGCGTCTGCACAGCAGTGGCCGGTGAGACCGGTGCGTATCATCGTCCCGTTGCCGCCGGGACAGGGGGGTGACATCATCACCCGCCTGCTTGCCGAAAAGATATCGCCTGCGCTCGGGCAGCAGATCGTGGTGGATAACCGGCCGGGAGCGGGAACGATGATCGGCTCGGAGCTGGCAGCCAAGTCCCCGCCGGACGGATACACCTTCCTCGCTGCCGGCAGCAGTGCGCTCGCAATCAATCCGCATCTCTACACGAAGCTGGCGTACGACACCCTCAGGGACTTTGCGCCGGTAACCCAAATGGTTGCGATCGGTTTCGTCCTGTGTGTGAATCCGTCGCTTCCCGTGCGCAGCGTGCCCGCGCTCGTCAAGCTTGCCAAGGAGCGGCCCGGCGAGATCAGTTTCGGGTCCACGGGAAACGGTGCAACCAACCATATCGCCCAGTCGCTTTTCGCGTCGATGATGGGGATCAAGCTCATCCATGTGCCGTACAAGGGGGCGGTGCCGAGCCTCACCGATCTGATCGGCGGCCAGATATCGATGCTGGCGGAAACGACTCCGGCGGTTCTGCCCCACGTGAAGGCGGGCAAGATTCGCGCGATCGGCGTGTTCTCGATCAAGCGCAACCCCTTTCTGCCCGATGTGCCCACGCTCGACGAGCAGGGGGTGAAAGGCTTCGACATGAACACCTGGACCGGCCTGGTTGCCCCGGCGGGAACGCCGCCCGCCATTCTGGACCGCATGAACAGCGAGGCCGTCAAAGCGCTTAAGACCCCCGAGATGCAGCAGCGCCTGAATGAGCTGGGTTTCGTCGGTGTCGGTAACTCGCGCGAGCAGTTCGGTGCCTACATCAAGTCGGAACTGGCCCAGTGGGCGGCCGCGGTCAAGATTTCCGGAGCGCGCGTCGAATAGCGGCTTGCGCTTGCGTCCGGGGAGACGCACCGCAGCAGCGCAATGCGGAGATACGCGATCGGTGGTGACGCGGGAAATCCTCGTCGCCTGATAGCGCGACCGCAACGTGCAGCGTCCGCGCGTTATGTGCTTACGAACTCGCAATCTCAGACGATACGGCGCGCTGTGGTTTTACGGTCGAGCGTCTTCTCCACGCCATCGTAGTCCTTGAACAGCTCCGCACGGCGCGGCCGGCGCAACCCGAAAGATCGCAGCCACAGACGCACCATATGCCGGCGCCGCTCGGGCTCCGGAAAATCCTCGAATGCCGTTCGCGCGTGAAGGGTGGTGTAGTTGTTGATGAACTGCATATCGCCGCGCTCGAGCCACATGTCGAGCCGCAGGTCCCCGCGATTCACGAGCTCATCCATGTACTCGAGCGCAGCCGTCTCCAGCTCTTCGTACTTGGCATAGCCCATCTTGCGCGCGTTCTCGATCGTATTGCGCAGAATGCGGCAGCTCACTACGTTTTCGTGCACGCTGTACACTGGCATGCGGTATGTCGACAGATCACCGCCCTCCTCGACGTTGACGTGGATATAGCCATTCATCAGCGGCTGCATGTACTCGGGATGGTGTTTCACGATCTCGTTGTAGACGCGCGTACTGCTCACGATGCTGCTCTGCCCCCCGGAACTCGCCGGCCGCACGCACAACAGCCCCACGATGTCGCAGCGATCGGTGTGAAACATGAGGCGTTGATTGGTGCGATAGCCGCGTACGCGCCCGGTGCCCATTTTTACGCCCTCGTCGTAGACGTCTCCGAACATGTCGCCATAGGAATTCTGGGATACCGGCACACCGAGGTACAGCCCTATGCCCCAGAACATCGCCCGCACCTCGTTGTCATCGAAGCGATCTTTCGGCAGGCCACGTACCAGCAGAAAGCCGCGGCCGTTGTTAAGTTCCTCGGCCCAGGCTGTGATCGATGAACCGAGTGTTTCCAGCGGAAAATCGCCAGCCCGAATGTCGGTGACTTCCAGCCCGCGCTCCAGACAGCGCTGCGCAGCCGACGCGAGCTCCTCGACATCGTTGGCAGAAAGCGTGTAGATCCACGATTCGTCGTTCTCGAATTCGGCGCCTGTCCAGGCGCTCGGATCCTTCACCAGCGGCAGTTGCATGGTCATGGCTGCTCCAGCATGGGGGTTTGAGCGCTCAATCGATCTTCATCCGCGCCTGCCGAACGACCTTGCCCCAGCGCTCGGTTTCGGCGCTCAGGTGCGCCGCGAATTCACCCGGCGTGCTACCGACCGGATCTGCACCTTCGCTGCTCAGGTTTTGCTTCACTTCGGGTGATCGCAAAATTTTTACGATTTCCTGATTGAGCTTCGCGATGATGTCGTGCGGTGTCCCCACCGGGGCGAGCACGCCATACCAAGGCCCGGCGGAATATCCGGCGAGCGTTTCGGCGACCGCCGGGGTATCGGGCAGCACTGGTGAGCGCTTCGGCGTTGTCACTGCGACTGCGTGCAATCGGTTCGCCTTGACGTGCGGCAGCAACGAAATGATATTGCCAAAGCTCAACGACACTTCGCCGCTCAGGACGGCGGTCGTTGCCGGTCCGGTTCCCTTGTAAGGAACGTGCACCATGTCGATGCCGCTCATCATCTTGAGCATCTCGCCCGCCAGATGACCCGTTCCTCCATTCCCGGAAGAGGAGAAAGTCAGCTGCCCCGGTTTCGAACTCGCAAGCGCGATCAGCTCCCGCACCGACTTCGCCGGTAATGAAGGATGCACGACGAGCACTGCCGGCACGATCGAGATCAGCGTGATGGGCGCGAGATCCTTGAGCGGGTTGTACGCCAGCTTCCTGTGCAGATGCGGCGCAACCACAATGGGTGATGGCGACGCGAGCATGATCGTATATCCGTCCGCGGGCGATTTCGCCACGATCTCAGTACCGATGATGCCGCCCGCACCCGGACGATTGTCAACGATGACGGATTGGCCGAGGTTTTCCGCAAGTTTTTGACCGATGAGGCGCGCCAGGATGTCGGTCCCGCCGCCCGGGGCGTAAGGAGAAATGAGTCGAATCGGCTTGGCGGGATAGGTCTGCGCTGCGCTTGCACCTGGCGCTGCAACATCAAGAACAGCCGCCGTGACCAAAAGCAGAAACAACCGCATTTTATCTCCTCGCGCTCTTATGGCTTCGGTGTCTCGCGACCGCGCAAAAGTTCAAAGAGCTCTGTCATGTCGCTGGCACCGAGACTCTCGAGTCGGCGAATCGCGCCCATGCACTGCTGTATAGCTGCTTCGTCGAATACCTCCGACATGCAGTCGCGAATTTTCTTCATGTGTTCTTCAGGGTCGATCAAGGTTCCCCAGAATCCTTGCGGGGCTGCACACGTCGTCCTGTAATGCTGTCCGGCATGCGTCTCGACGGCGATCTCGACGCGCATGTGCCTGAAATCGAGCGGAATGTCCTCTGACTGCGTCAGCCGTATCTTCGGCAGAAGCTCGACCATGTCTTCACGGAAGCGCCGTGCGTCTGCAAAGCTGGCGATGCGCACCTCGCCATCGAGCAGCGCTGCCGCTGCCGTGTACTGGAAGCTGAACTTCCCTTCGAGGCCCGTCTTGGGCTGAGGACGGTCGACATCGGGCATCACCGGCGTCGTGATTGCCACGCAGCGGATCGTAGACGGATCCCGTATCTGCCGGTGGAGCTCGAGCGCTGCCGTGATTCCAAACTGGGTCGGGAATTTAGACGGAAAGAACTTGTACGCCATGCCCGGGTCGACGACGCGAAACGGTTTTCCGAAGGCGAAGAGCCTCGGAAAATCAAAACTGTCGCGGCCGAGGAATGCGGATAGATAGCCTTTTGGATCACTCAGGATGTCTTCGTTGGCCGTAAAGCCGCGTTGCGCGAGCAGCGCGGCTTCGAGCCCGCCCGACGCGGCGTATCCCGCGTGCGTGCATTTGGTCATGGTGCCCGCATTAGCGAGCAAAGATCCGGCGCGCGATCCGGCGATGCCGAGCGCATGGGCGGTCTGGCCGGCGTCAAGACCCAGCAGATGCGAGGCCGCGACCGCCGCGCCCATGCCGCCGACGACGCCCGGCCAATGAAACCGCCGCTCGCGCCTTACGGCCTCGGAAGTCGCATACAGCAGGCGATGCTGCATCTCGAAGCCTTTGGCGCACGCGGTAACCACCTCGCATCCCGCAATCGCGTGAGTCTCCGCCAACGCAAACGCGACCGGCAAGACCGGCGATACGGCATGCGTCGAAGGGCTCGACATTGGTTCGTAGTCGAGGACATGCGTCGCGGCGGCATTGACGAGCGCCGCGCTCGCCGCACTTGCCTTGATGCCCCGCCCCCACAGCGAGGCCTCGCGCGTGTTGCCGACGGTGCTCGCGTAATCTGCCAGTATCGAAACCGGTTGCTGACGGCAGCCCGCGATCCCGACGGCGACGCCGTCCGCGATCGCTGCGGTGACTTTCGCGATCGTCGCGCGATCGAGCGTTGCGAACGTCGTTGCCGCAATGCGCTCGCAAATCTGCTGCGTGGGTGTGGGTATTTGCGTCATCTCTTGGATCAGTTCACGACCGCCTTGGACACCTTCACGACGCGCGCCCACTTTGCCACTTCCTCGCGTATGAACACCGCGAACTGAGTTGGTGAGCTGGCGACGATCTGCATGCCGTTCGCCGCCATTTTCTGTTCGACGTCCGGATCGTTGAGCGCCCGTACCACCGCATTGTGCAAGACAGACACGATTGCGGCCGGTGTGCGAGAGGGAAGAACGAGGCCGTACCAGGCGCTACTTTCGTAACCCGCGACCCCTGCTTCCGCAATCGTCGGCAGGTCAGGAACCAGCGCAACACGCTGCGCTCCGGACACGGCGACGGCGCGTACTCTACCGGCCCTGACCTGAGCGAGTGCTGCGGCTGGCGCTGCCATCAGAAGCTGGATGCGACCCCCCAGGACATCGTTCAAAGCGGGTCCGCCGCCGCCGTACGGCACGTGGACGAAATCCGTGCCGGTCATCGCCTTGAACAATTCCATCGCCAGATGTGTCGATCCCCCGCTGCCGGACGAGCCGTAGCTCCACTGTCCGGGCGCCTGCTTGCCTGCGGCGATGAGTTCCGCAACCGTTTTCACGGGAACGCCGGGATGCACGACGAGGATGAACGGGCTCGCTGCGATCTGCGTCACCGGCGCGAAGTCCTTGATCGGGTCGTACCGCAGGTCCTTGTAGAGGCTCACCGCGATGGTGTTCGCCACGTTGAACTGAAACGCGGTATAGCCGTCAGGCGCCGCCCGGGCGGTGATTTCAGCAGCAACGTTGCCGCCGGCTCCCGGACGGTTGTCCACGATGACCGCCTGTCCCCACAGGGCGGTGAGGCGCTGGCCGATGATGCGGGCGATGAGGTCGTTGCCGCCGCCGGGCGCGAACGGAACGATCAAACGGATGGGCTTGGACGGATACGGCTGAGCCGATGCGGGCCCGTAGCCGAGCAAGAACGCCGCCGCAAGGGCTGCCCCCCATCGTCTCACCCCTCCCGCCTTTTTTCTCATCGCGGCCGGTGCTCGAGTCAGGAAACGACGAGCCGGTCGATGAGTTCGTCGACAGTCAGGCGCTCGAGCCTATCCTGATCCGCGAACGCATCGAATATCGCGTCCTGCCGCACCCCGGAGAAACGACGCGCGACATTCCGGCGGAACTTCTCCTCCAGCACCGGCAGACCGTCCTTGCGTCGAACCGGATCGCCGATCGGATAGTCGATCTCGAGCCGCGGCGTGCTCGTGCCATCTTTGAAGAACGCCTGAACGGCGTGCGGGTTCGCGCGGACTTTCGGGTCCGCGTATGCCTTGGTGTACTGCTCGTTCTCCTCGACCACCATCTTCGTACGCAGCGCATCGATTGCAGGATTCTTCGCGAACGCGTCTGCGTAGCTTTCCGTCGTGATGTCGCCATACAACAGACCGACGGCGGCGATGTACTGAAGACAGTGGTCCCGCGCCGCGAAATTGGGCAGCGGTCCGGTGACGTTGATGGTTCGATTCGCCAGCTGATGCGTTGTCAGGACGATCCTGTCGATCTGTTCAGTACGGCCTTTCACCAGCGGATGAAGCTTCACTGCACATTCGGCAGCGGTCTGCGCATGCCGCTGTGCGGGATGCGACAGCTTGAACTGGATGTTCTCGATGACGTGGCTGCCGAACGGTCTGCGCATTGTGAGCGGCTCGCCGCCGAAAAGGGCGTCGTGGAAACCCCATGTCTTCGCGCTGAGGGCGCGCGGATAGCCCGGCTCGCCTCGCAACGTGAGAAACGCGAGCCGCAAGCCGCGGCTGGTGGCGTCCCCTGCGGCCCACGACTTGCGCGGGCCCGCATAGGGGAGGATGCGGTAAAGATTCAAGCTGTGGCCGTCGACCACGGCTTGTGACAGGGCATCGGCAACCTGCTGCGTCGAGCCGCCCAGCATGTGCGCTGCGATCGCTGTCGATGCAATTTTCACGAGCATGGTGGAATCGAGCGCGATCTCGGGCCGGTCGATCTTGTTGCCTTCGGACAGCACGCCCTGGATCTCGTAGGTCTTCACCATTGCGCTCATCACTTCGCGCATGCTCAGGGGCGTTTTTCCGGCCGCTTTGCGACGGCGGCTCAGAAAATCGGCCGTCGCGAGCAGGGCGCCGAGATTGTCGGACGGATGCCCGCCGGTCCACCACGTATCGTTGAAGTCGAGCCAGCGTATGAGAGTACTGATACTGAACGCGGCCGCCACCGGATCCAGCTCGTACCCGGTTCCAGGAACGCGCGCCCCGTTCGCGATGGTGATGCCGTCTACATCGGGGCCGATGAGTTTGGTGCAATCGGGCGCGTCAAGCGCGTGAAATGCGCAGCCGAGCGCGTCCATCAGGCAATAGCGGGCGCTCTGATATGCGGCGGGCCCGCCTACGTCCGGGCCGTTGACATAAGCCGCGATGTCCAGCAGCAACGCGTCAGGCGCGGCCGGAGCTTCGGGTTTCATCGTGGATCAATCCGGCCGCGCACCGGACACCTGCACTACCTTGGCCCATTTCTTCATGTCTTCACGTATCTTGCGGGCGAACTCTTCGGGCGTGCTGCTGATCGCCTCCGCGCCCTGACCGGCCAGCCGCTCCTTGACTTCCGGCACGCTGGCCATCTGCTTAAGATACCCATTGAGCTTCGCGATGATCGGCTTCGGCGTCACCGCCGGGGCGAGCACGCCATACCAGACGATCACTTCGAAACCCGGAAGGCCCGATTCGGCAACCGTCGGAAGCTCGGGCATGAGCGAGGAGCGGCTCAGGCTGGTCACGGCGAGCGGCTTCAACCGTCCTGCTTTGACCATGGGCAGCACCGCCGGCGTGTTCGCGATCATCATCGACACCTGGCCGCTCACGAGATCGGTCACGGCCGGTGCAGTTCCCTTGTAAGGCACGTGCACGATGTCGATGCCCGCCGTCAGCTTGAAGAGCTCGCCGCCGAGATGGTGGGACGTGCCGCTGCCGGCCGATGCGAAATTGAGCTGTCCCGGTTTCGCTTTCGCAAGCGCGATCAGCTCCTGCACCGAGCGCGCAGGGAGGTTTGCGGTGACGACGACCACACTGGGCGTGGACGCGATCAGCGACACCGGCGCGAGGTCCTTCACCGTATCGAACGGCAGCTTCGGGTAGAGACTCGGATTGATGCTGATCGTGCTGACCGAGCCGATGAGCAGCGTGTGCCCATCGGGACTCGCTTTTGCCGCGAGCTCCGTGCCCATAATGCCGCCCGCGCCGCCGCGATTGTCGACCACCGTCTGCACACCGAGCTTTTCAGTGAGATGCGACGCGACGAGCCGGCCCATGATGTCGGTTCCACCGCCCGGCGGGAAAGGGACGACGAGCCGTATGGGCCGCGTCGGATACTCCTCGGCAGCAAGCGCCGGCCGCAGGGCGGGCAGCGCCAACGATACCGCGAGCAAAGTCGATCCAGCGATCGTGTTCATCTGACTCTTGTTCCCTGTCCCTCGTCGTCGTCTAAACCGTAAGCGCTTCTGCCCACCACTGGTAATCCGCGCCCTGCTTCGATTCAACGGCGCGTATCCAGGGATAGTCACCGGCCTGGCCGAAGCCATGCACCGGGTGGCTGCCCGAGCGCAGGGCCTCGAGAAAGCCCAGCTCTTCCAGCCGCACGTTGCCGAGATTCACCTCGGTGCCGAATACGGAGATCAGCCAGAATTGCAGCGTGCGGCGCTGATTGAGCTCGCGCAGCGGCGACACCTCGAAAATGATTCTGTCCTGCCCCACTTCCTTTGCCACGCGCTTCGCTTGCTGCGTGCCCGTCTCTCTCTTGGCGAGCAGGTCTTCGGCAGATTCGCCCATCACGCGTCTCAGCAGATGCCCTTCCCAGTACACGCGCTCGGCGCCCGCATCGAGCAGGCTCAGCATCTCTTTCACGGTGACTTCTTCGTCGACGACCTCGTCGCTGCGCCGCGTCTGGTCATGATCGGCGAATTTCTTGCCGACCTCACCGAAAACGGCAAAGCCGAGGTCCCTCGCACGCTTTACGAAATCGGCTTCCTTGCGCATGTCTCTTTCCGCGTTAGTCGCCGTGCCGGACACTTCGATGACATCGAAGCCGATGTCAGCCAGCTTCTGCATGACTTTGCCCTCGGCGCCCTGGATGCGCGCGATCTCCATGAAGATGCCGCCCGGCTGCACCCGTACGTTGTGCGCCTTGTAAACCTCGATCTTGCGCCGGACTTCCGCCTCCGGCGCGCGCAGATGCGGATCCCAGATTTTCACGACATCGAGGTATTCGCCGTACTGGTCCATGAGGCTGTCGACGAAAGACGTCGGCCAGCCCGTATCCATGACCATCGTGAGGCCTTCCTTGCGCGGCTTCAGCGAGCGGCTGGGCCACTGTATTCCGAGGTAATCCTGCAGTGTTTGAGACATAAAGCACCTCTTTTCAATTGGCGGACTGGGCGGCGCGGCGGGGCACCGAGGGAACCTGGTATTTTACCCGGATGCGAATGGGATACCGATCAGGACCTGCGCGCGCGCTTCGCGCTGCGAGCCGGCTTGGACCGCTCGACCGTTTCCGCCTCGATGCGGTAATACTCTTCGAGACCGATGATGTCTTCGACGCCTTTGCGGGCGGCGACGAACTGCGGCTCGTTGAGCCCCGTGTAGTCGCCGGTCCTTTTGAGTTCGGTCATTGCTTCTCGCATGTGGTGATACACGAGGCAAATCGGTAGCGTCGCGTCTATGCATCCGGCGTAGCCCATGTCGATGAGCTGCCGGTAGCTGTAAAGCGGGCGCCCGTCGCGCGTGCCCCGGCTTTGCACGTAGACCATCGGGAGCCTGGCACGCTTCGGCGTCTCGACCGCCTCCGCTTGAGTGCGCGGAAAGACGAGGCCCATGTCCGCACCCACTTTTGCGGCTGCATTCACTCGATCGATCGCCTCTTTCAGCCCCTCGACGCGCGCGGCGTCCGAGCGCGCGATAATGATGAAGTCCTTGTCGAGCTTATCGCGCTGCACGCAAGCGAGCCTGATCTTGTCCACGAATTCCTGGCGTGGAATATTGTGGACGACGTATGTGTGATAATGCGCGCGCTTCGGAAAAAGCTGGTCCTCGATGTGTATGCCGGCAATGCCGGACCAGATGCATTCGCGCACGGTACGCGTCGTGTGCAGCGGCTCGCCCCAGCCCGCACCTGCGTCCATGACGAGCGGCACGTCTACCGATTTCGCGATCTCACCCGCGGTGGCGATCTGATCGCTCATCGTAAGCAGCGGCTCACTGATACATGTTTTGCCTCCGGTTACGAAGCCGCCGTTGTAAATCGTCTTGAATCCTGCGCTTTCCGCAATGCGCGCCGTAATCGGATCGTAGGTTGCGGGCAACTCGAGAAACTGCCCGCGCTTGACCATTGCGCGCAGTCGGGTCGTCATACGTGCCATAACGGTTGTCCTCCCGTGAGAAACATCAAATTTTAGTGTTAGCGGTCGGTCCGTAACCGCGCCGTTTCTGCTGCATCGAGGACGCCATCAGCGGACACGGCGGCGCAGTAGACGGCACGCGCCCGCGCCACGGAAATCTTGCCGTCCCGGACATCGCGCGCGACGAGAGCGGGATCGCGCTGCTCCGGCGCGCCATGGCCTCCGGCACCGGGTGTGACGTGCAGATAGACGGTGTCGCCCGGCACGTGCATCGTCTCGACCCCGCGCAAGCGGCGCTCGTTCGGCGTGCCCGGATCGAGAACGTTCTGGCACGTCGTACCAGGCCAGCCGCCGGCCGTTCCCCACGGTGCCTGTTTGGCCCGCCCGGAGCGGATCTGCAGGATGCCGCCTTCCGGCGCGAGGATGCGCACCCGGCGTCGCACGCCGAGGCCGCCGCGGCGCGCGCCGGGTCCTTCCGAATCGGGCTCGTAGCCGTACTCTTCGACCATCACCGGATAAGTGCTCTCGACCATCTCGACCGGCGAATTCGCCATATTTGCCGCGATGTTGGCCACGCCGTCGATGCCGTCGAAAACCGCATGTCCGCCCCAGGCGCCTACCAGTGCTTCGCTCAATATGCTCGGCTGGCCGTTGACGGTGGTGCCGAACGTGTAACGCGTAGTCCCGCCTTCGCCTGCCGCGCGCACCGCGTGCGGCGCCGCTTTCGCCAGCGCGCCGAAAATGCAATCCGCAAGACGGTAGCCGCTGATCCCCATGGCGCCCACCGCACCCGGAAAACGCGGATTGATGATCGTACCCTCCGGCGCGATCATATGCAGCGGCCTGAAGAACCCCGCCGTATTGGGGATTTCCGGGGACATGATCGAGCGCACGCTCAGGTAGAAAGCCGAGCGTGAGTAAGCAAGCGGGGAGTTGATCGCGGTGGGAACCTGCGGTGCCGTGCCGGTGAAATCCGCCGTCAGCTCGTCGCCTTCGATGCAAACCTTCACGAACAATCGCTGCGGCGGACCATCCATGCCGTCGTTATCGAGAAAGTCTTCGAACGTATATTCGCCGTCGGGCAAGGCGGCGATTTCCGCTCTCGCCATTTTCTCGCTGCGGTCGAGCAGCCCTTCCATCGCACCCAGCACCACGCGAGCCCCGTAGCGGTGCGCGAGCGTCTGCAGGCGTTTCTCGGCCACGCGGCACGCGCTCACCTGCGAATCGAGGTCGCCGAAGAAATCGCGAGGCACGCGAACGTTGCGCTCGATGAGAGCGAGCAGCGTCTCGTTGCGTACGCCGTCGCGCTCCAAAAACATCGGTGGTATGCGCAGGCCTTCCGCGAAAATGTCGCGGCTGTTGACCGGCACGCTTCCCGGCACGTGCCCGCCGATGTCAGTGTGGTGTGCCATCGTCACGGCATAGCCGAGAAGCTCCCCGTCGGCGAAATTGGGCGTGAGCAGGATGACGTTTGGAAGATGCATACCGCCTTCGTATGCATCATTCATGATCACGCAATCGCCTGGGCGCATGTCGTTGCCGAAGCGCTGCAGTATGGTGTCGACGGCCGCGGGCAGAGCACCCAGATGGATCGCCATGCCTACACCCTGCACCACCATCTCGCCGCGCGGATTGCAGAGGGCAACGGTGAAGTCGAATAGATCGCGAACAAGCGGCGAATAGGCGGTCGCGACAACGACATTCGCCATCTCGTCAGTGACGCTACCAAGG
>JBKJZR010000034.1:0-7911 GCA_046715035.1 Burkholderiales bacterium
ATCGAGGACATCTACGAGCTGACCTACATCCGCAAGGATGGCAGCCGCTTCCCGGCGGTGGTGTC
The DNA here is from genome assembly GCA_046715035.1 of Burkholderiales bacterium. Taxonomy (GTDB): domain Bacteria; phylum Pseudomonadota; class Gammaproteobacteria; order Burkholderiales; family SG8-41; genus PALSA-1004. The sequence goes on from JBKJZR010000034.1 coordinate 66, forward strand.
GGTGACGGCCCTGCGCGACGCGCAGGACGCCATCATCGGCTATCTGCTGATCGGCACCGACAATACCGCGCGCAAACAGGTCGAAGCAGAGCAGAAGAAGCTCGATCAGCGGCTGCGCGACCAGCAGTTCTATACGCGCTCGCTCATCGAATCCAACATCGACGCGCTGATGACCACCGATCCGTTCGGCATCATCACCGACGTCAACAAGCAGATGGAGGCGCTCACCGGCTGCACGCGTGACGAGCTGATCGGCGCGCCGTTCAAGAATTACTTCACCGATCCGGAGCGGGCCGAGGCGGGCATCAAGCTGGTGCTGAGCGAAAAGAAGGTTACCGACTACGAGCTCACCGCGCGGGCCAGGGACGGCCAGAAAACAGTGGTGTCCTACAATGCGACTACCTTCTACGACCGGGACCGGACTCTGCAGGGCGTCTTCGCCGCAGCGCGCGACGTCACGGAGCGCAAACTCTTCGAGCAGGCGCTCCAGGAAACGAACGTCGAGCTGGAGGGCGCCAAATCCGCGGCGGAAAAAGCGAACCTCGCCAAATCGGATTTCCTCTCCAGTATGAGCCATGAGCTGCGCAGCCCGCTCAATGCGATCCTCGGCTTCGCCCAACTGATGGAGTCAGCCTCCCCATTGCCGACGGCCTCCCAGAAGGAAAGCATTGCCCAGATTCTTCAGGCGGGATGGCATTTGCTGAAGCTGATCAACGAAATCCTCGATCTCGCGATGATCGAGTCCGGAAAAGTGTCGCTGTCGCCGGAATCGGTGTCGCTGGCTGAGGTCATGTCCGAATGCCAGGCCATGATGGATCCGCAGGCACAACAGCGTGGCATCCGCATGACCTTTCCCCGGTTCGACAATCCCATCTTCGTCTGCGCCGACCGGACCCGCTTGAAGCAGATTGTCATCAACCTGCTTTCCAACGCGATCAAATACAACAGGGAGCAAGGAACGGTGGTCGTGGACTGCACGGTGATCGAGAACTGCACGGTGGGCTCCGCGGAACGCATTCGCATCAGCGTCGCGGACACGGGCGCGGGATTGTCTCCCGAAAAGCTGGCGCAGCTCTTCCAGCCGTTCAATCGTCTCGGACAAGAGGCGGGCGGCGTGGCCGGCACGGGCATCGGCCTGGTGGTGACCAAACGATTGGCCGAACTGATGGAGGGCGTCCTCGGCGTGGAAAGCACTGCCGGCGCGGGAAGCGTGTTCTGGTGCGAGTTGGTCTCGACCGTTGCACCACAACTTGTAGTCGAAAACGGCGCAGCCGCAACATTCGACGTACCGCCAGTGCCGACCGGCGGGCAGCCGCGCACCGTGCTCTATGTCGAGGACAACCCGGCGAACATGAAGCTGGTCGAGCAACTCATCGCGCTGCGCCCTGACCTGCGACTGTTGACCGCGGTGGACGGAACTCTTGGCATCGAGCTTGCCCGCGCCGCTCAGCCGAATGCAATCCTGATGGACATCAACCTGCCTGGCATCAGCGGTATCGAAGCCTTGAAGATTTTGCGTGAAGACCCCGCCACGGCCCACATCCCCGTCATTGCCCTCAGCGCCAATGCGATGCCCCGCGACATCGCGAAGGGTTTGGACGCGGGATTCTTCCGCTATCTCACCAAACCCATCAAGGTCAAAGAATTCATGGATACGCTGAACGTAGCGCTGGAACATGCAGAAAAGGTCAAGGCGTGACGTCCAGCAGACAGCAGCAGGTCCCGAACATCCTGATCGTGGACGACACGCCAGCCAATTTGCTGCTGCTGGAGAGAATGCTCACGCAGCGAGGTTACCAACCGCGGCCGGTTCTCGGCGGCAAGCTGGCGCTGCAGGCCGCCCGCACTGAGCCGCCCGACTTGATTCTGCTCGACATCACCATGCCGGAAATGGACGGCTACGAAGTCTGCGCGCAACTCAAGGCCGACGCGGCGCTGAAAGACATCCCCGTGATTTTCATCAGCGCGCTGAATGAAACGATCGACAAGGTGAAAGCGTTCAGTGTGGGCGGAGTGGACTACGTGACGAAGCCGTTCCAGTTTGAAGAAGTCTATGCCCGCATCCAAACCCATCTGCAATTGCGCTCGCTGGAAAAAATTCGCGACGACCTCACCCACATGATCGTTCACGATCTGCGCAACCCGCTGGCAGTCATCTGCGGTTTTCTGGACATCCTGGAGATGCACGAAGCGCAGAAACTCTCCGCCAGGACCCAGAAACTCGTCACGGTCGCGCGCCGCAGCGTCAAGGATCTGCTCGACATGATCGGTTCGCTCCTCGATGTGAGCAAAATGGGAGCGGGCGAAATGAAACTCCAACGCGAGCCGTGTGACCTCGACGCGCTCATCCGCGCCGTGTTGGACGCAACCCAGCCCTTGCCTGGCAACCGCGCGGTGACGCTCGACGCGCCGGAATCGCCCGTCACCGTCACGGCCGACGTCGGTTTGATTCGCCGGGTGCTCCAGAACCTGCTCAGCAACGCCCTCAAGTACACCCCGGCGGGCGGCGACGTCCGCATTGTCGTCACGCCATCCCTGCGCGAGGTGCGCGTCGCAATCACCGATACCGGCCCCGGCATTGCGCCCGAATATCATCAGCGTATCTTCGAAAAGTTCGCCCGGGTCGAAGACGGCACAAGTCACCTGGGCACCGGTTTAGGATTAACCTTCTGCAAACTGGCCGTCGAAGCCCACGGCGGCCGCATCGGTGTCGAAAGCGAAGTTGGCAAAGGCAGCAGCTTCTGGTTGGCGCTGCCCCGGCTGAACGGCAGCCACGGGGCTTCCTAAGAAAGGAACGCAACAATGACAGAACAAAAACACGAGATTCTCGTCGTGGACGATGAAGCGTCGATTGGCTCACCCCGTCACGGTCTGACCTATCTTGCCATCACGCTCATGATTGCCTGAGTAATCGGCGGAAGTCCCTCTTCTTGCTTCATGACCTGCCCCCTCAATTGCGGCTCTGCGCCGAAGGTCGAACAAACCCCAAGCCTAACCCGCGTCACTTGAGGTGCGGCAGGTCAATACATGCATGATGTCTAAGCAGTCGCGACGTTGAGGCGATTTGACAAGGGCGGTGATGTACATATACTGTCCATGTACATAATGAGCTTTTTGGAGATCCAGTATGGTTGCTGCAAGCGAGCGAATCGTCGTCCAGGCTACACCGCAGGAGAAAAAGGCGATAGCTGCCAAGGCTAAGAAGCTTGGCTTACCGATCTCGGAATTGATGCGGCGCGGCGCCACAGCCTACGAGTCGGCAGAAGCCAACGAAGAACTCGGCGCGTTGGCGGATGCAGCGAAGGCGGCGGCCAATCGGGCGTCCGATTCGATTGACGATACCTTGGCGTTCATTGATGCCAGTAATAAACGTATCACTGCAATGGAAGCCAAGGCCTCAGCAAACAGCCTCAAGGGTAATTGATGGGCGTTACGGAGCGCGTGTGGGCTGCCTTGACCGCGATGATCAAGCTTGAGGACAAGGTAACTCGACAGAACGACGCGATCAAGGCGCAACAGGCCAAGATTGAAAATTTGACTGAGCGGATCATTAGACTTGAGGCGCAATTCGAGCTTGTGGCCGGCGCAGCGTTGGTCAAAAAACTCACTGCCAAGTGACTGGAACGGTCGCCTACCGCGAGGTCGCGAACCTGCTGCACCAGAAAAACAAGGTGCGCGCAGGCGCTGATCGATTCCCAATTGCAAAACCAGTAACTAAGTGTAGTCCGCTCAATCTGACAGTCTCAGCAAGCTTGGCGCCGATTGCCCGATCCGTGAGAATCGGCGCTCTTCCGTTTTGACCGCTGCCATGTCTCCCACTGAGAGAATCCCCCGCGCCGTGGCAGAGAAGTTCGCTGCCATCACCGCGCTCACGGACGCCTTCTGCGAAAAGCAACTCGACGACGAATACCGGGTGCTGATCCACCGGGTGGTCGGCAGCCTGGCGCGAAAACGACCATCGCCCCTGCTCAAAGGCAAGGAAAACGTGTGGGCCGCCGCTGTCGTCCACGCGGTTGGCCGGGTCAATTTCCTCGATGACCCTTCCCAGGTTCCGCACTGCAAGCCGAAAGTTCTTTACGAATTTTTCGGCATTGCGGAGAACAGCGGGCAGAACAAGTCCAAGGAGATCAGGAAGGCTCTCAGGATGGGGCCAATGTCGCCCGAATGGACATTACCCAGCCGGCTTGCCGACAACCCTCTGGTGTGGATGCTGCAGGTCAATGGCCTGATGATCGACATCCGCCAGGCCCCGGCAGAGTTGCAGCGGCTCGCCTACGAGAAAGGTCTGATCCCCTTCATCCCTGCCGAGCGCAGCGGCGCGGACGCATGAGCCGGATCTCGCGCCATGCCCTCGTCAGCGCGCCGTGGTGAGGGTGCGGTGAATCGACTACAGGCCCGGATACCGGCTGTACTTTGTGCAGCGTAGACAGACCTTGGTGATCCTGCTCGCCGGCGGTGACAAACGCACGAAGAAGCGGGACATCAAGACGGGCATCGAACTGGCGCGCGATTTATAGGAGTGTGCTCTGGCAAAGATGAAGGTCGGAGGGCGCTTGGTTTGCGGCTGCATGCGACCATCGTGCGGTGATCCATGGAAGCGTATCTAGACCGCCCGGACGGCTGCAAACTCTACTACACCGTCGACGACTACACCGACCCGTGGCGAGCAGCGCCGACCGTGCTCTTCGTGCATGGCCTTGCGGAGTCGGGCGAAGCGTGGCGCGCATGGGTGCCGCATTTCGCGCGGCGCTACCGCGTCGTGCGCGTAGACCTGCGCGGTTTCGGCAGATCGACGCCGATGCCGGCGGACTTCGCGTGGACGATGCAAATCCTGATCGACGATCTGTGCGCGCTGATCCGCCACCTCGGCTGCCACCGCGTGCATCTGGTCGGCGCCAAGAGCGGCGGCTCGATGGCGCTCAAGCTCGCCGCGGATCACCCAAGGCTCGTCGCGACGCTCGTCGGCGTAACTCCGCCCGTCACCTCGGCCGCGGGTGTGCCCGCGTGGATCGAGCACATCGACCGCCATGGACTCCACGATTGGGCGCGTCACACGATGCAGGGACGGCTCGGCAGCAATGCGTCCCAGGCGGAGATCGACTGGTGGGTCGACAATCTGCAAAGCAAGACACCGCTGTCGACGATGCAGGGCTATCTGCGCTGGGTGCCGAGTCTCGACATCCGCGCGGATGTCGCAAACATCGTATGCCCCACGCTGATCATCACGACGACCGGCAGCGGCCTGCGCACCCTCGACAGCGTGAAGGCGTGGCAGCAGCGTATCGAGCGCTCCGAACTGCTCGTGCTCGAAGGCGATGCGTGGCACGCTGCCGGCGCTTACCCCGACCGCTGCGCGCAGGCGGCGCTCGATTTCATCGGCCGGCAAACGGTGCCGGCATGAAGGCTATCCGCCGCTCAGGCTTCGTCGCGTGCGCTGTGTTCGGCGCTGCGTTCGCAATCGGTCCAGCGATTGCGCAATCGTATCCTGCCAAACCGGTACGCATGGTCGTCGGTTACCCGCCGGGCGGCCCCACCGATATACTCGCGCGCACCGTCGCACAAAAACTTTCGGAATTCCTGAGCCAGCAAGTCATCGTCGACAATCGGCCTGGGGCGAGCGGCATGATCGGCGCCGAGCTCGTGGTGAAGGCGGCGCCCGATGGCCATACGCTGCTGATGGTGCCGGTGACCTACGCGGTGACGCCCAGCATGTTCGCGCAGATGCCCTACGACCCGGTGCGCGATCTTGCGCCGGTTGCGCTGGTCGCATCGGCGCCGTTCATCCTCGTCGTGCACCCGACCCTGCCCGTCAAAACCGTCAAGGACCTGATTGCGCTCGCGCGCAGCCGTCCCGGTCAGATCAACTATGCTTCGGCGAGCAGCGGCGGCATGCCCCATCTCGCCGGTGAACTCTTCAACAACATGACCGGCGTGCGCATGGTGCACATACCCTACAAAGGAGCCGCCCCCGCCACCACGGATCTGGTTGGCGGGCATGTCTCACTGATGTTCAACAACATGCTGTCGGCTATGCCGCACGTGAAGGCGGGCCGGCTGCGTGCGGTCGCGGTCACGAGCGCGCGGCGGTCCGCAGCCGTCCCCGACCTGCCGGCCATCGCTGAAACCGTGCCCGGCTACGAGGCGAGCGGCTGGTATGGCGCCCTCGCGCCCGCTGCGACGCCGCGTGAAATCGTGGCGAAGCTCAACGCCGAAATCAATCGTGCGATGAAGCTGCCGGAAGTCGCGCAGCGTCTCGCGGGCGACGGCGTCGAGGCGGTCGGCATGACTGCGGACCAGTTCGCCGCGTATCTGCGCCAGGAAATCGCCAAGTGGGGCAAGGTCGTCAGACTGTCGGGCGCGAAGGCTGAATGATGTCGGCCTGCATGAGATTCGGCTGGTTGCTAAGTGCCGCGCTGGCGACGACGGCGGTGGCCGCGATCGCTGCCGATTATCCGACTCGCCCGATCCGCATCGTCGTGCCCTATCCCGCAGGCGGTCCGGTCGACATCACGGCGCGCGCGATCGGGCCGAAGCTCAGCGAATCGCTGGGGCAGCCGATCGTCATCGACAACCGCGGCGGCGCCGGCGGAATTCTCGGCTCGGACCTGGTCGCCAAGTCCGCCCCGGATGGCTATACCCTGCTGCTTTGCACGACGGCCAACGCGATCAACGCGAGCCTGATTCCGAAACTTCCTTACGACATGCAGAAAGATTTCGCGCCGATCGTGCTGGTCGCGCTCATCACCAGCGTCGTCGTCGTCCATCCCTCGGTGCCGGCGCATTCGATCAAGGAATTGATCGCCGTCGCGAAAGGCAGGCAACTGACCTATGCGTCGACCGGGAACGGCACGCCAACGCACCTCGCCGGGGAGCTCTTCAAGAGCATGGCGGGTGTGGACCTCGTGCACGTGCCGTACAAGGGCGCGGCGCCCGCCGTGGTCGACCTCATCGGCGGCCAGGTGCAGGTGTCGTTCATCAGTGCTCCGGGGGTGCTGCCGCACATCAAAGCGGGCCGGTTGCGGGCGCTAGGCGTGACCAATGCGAAGCGCTCCGCGCTGCTGCCGGAGCTGCCGACCCTCAGCGAAGCGGGCCTGCCGGGCTATGAATCGGAAGGCTGGCATGGGTTGTTCGCGCCCGCGCGCACACCGCGGTTGGTCATCGACCGGATGTTCAACGAGATTGCGGCGCTGCTGCGCACGCCGGAAATCAGCTCGCGGCTCGCCAACGGCGGCGCGGAGCCCGTCGGCCTGCCGCCCGATGCGCTCGCGGCCAAGCTGAAAAGCGAGATCGCCAAATGGGGGCGCGTCGTCAGGGCCGCGAACATGAAGGTCGATTAACAAGCTGCCGCCGGCATGATCTGTGGCAGAATCGTTTGGTGTTTTTATGACAGGGGAAAGCGCGATGCTAAGCGTGAAGGAACAGTCTCCGCTCGGGATTTATCTCGAGCATTGCGGCAAAGGCGAGCTCGCCTATCAGGTGTGCACCGACGACGATACGCCCGTTTTTTTTCCGCGCGTGGTCGCGCCGGGCAGCGGCAGCACCCATCTGGAGTGGCGCATTTCCAAAGGAATGGGCACCGTGTATTCGACCACTGCGGTGTATGCCGCAAAGGACCAGCCGCCGCATAACGTCGCGCTGATCGACGTCGACGAAGGCTTTCGCCTGATGAGCCGAGTCGAGGACATCGATCCCCTGCAGGTGAAGATCGGCATGCGCGTCAAAGTCAGAATCCATCCCGGCGACGACAAGCAGCCGCCGTACCCCGTGTTCACGCCGGCGGAGGGCGCGCAATGAGCCACCTCAAACGCGGCAGTGTCGCTGTCGTCGGCGCCGCCGAATCCGATCT
>JBKJZR010000035.1:0-13560 GCA_046715035.1 Burkholderiales bacterium
CGAGCTCCGCGCCTATCGTACCGCCCGCGCCGCCGCGGTTGTCGACGACGATCGAGGTTGCGAGCCCGCGGGAGACTTCCTGCGCGAGCACGCGCGCGATCATGTCGGTGCCCCCACCCGGCGCGAAAGGGACGATGAGCCGGATCGGCTTGGTCGGGAAGTCGCCGCGGCTTTTGTCCTGGGCTACAACGTACGGCGCAGCGAGTGCCAGCCCGCTCATAGCGATCGTCACGAGAGTGTGTTTCATCGAGTTTCGCTCAGCCATGACCGTCTTCGGAAAAGCGGGCGCGCACTCACGCTATTCGGCCTTGATCCCGGCAGCCTTCACGACATTGCCCCACTTGTCGAACTCGCGTTTGTGCAGGGCGCCGAGCTCCTCGGGCGTGCTGCCGGCCGCTTCGGCGCCCTGGCTCTGGGTGAAGCTTTTCACGTCGGCATTGGCCATGACTTTGACGATCTCGGCGTTGAGCCGGTTGACCACGGGTCGGGGCGTATGGGCGGGCGCGAAGATCGCGTACCAGTTATACGCTTCGATCTGCGGAAACCCCGCCTCGGTCATCGTCGGCACGTTGGGCAGATTGGCCGAGCGCTGCTGCGTGCCGACGGCCAACGGCCGCAGCTTGTCCGCTTTGACCTGCTGCAGCAGCACCGGCAGGTCCGCGAACACGAGTTGCAGCTGGCCGGCGATCAGGTCCATCGTCGCCGGCCCCATGCCTTTGTAGGGCACGTGTACCATCTCGATCTGCGCCGCACTCTTGAGCAGCTCGGCAGCGAGATGCGGCGTGCCGCCCGTGCCCGACGAGCCGAAGTTGAGCTGGTTGGGACGCGACTTGGCGAGCGCGACCAGCTCTTTGACCGACCGCACCGGCAGCGCCGGATGTACCGCCAGCAGCTCGGGCATGGTGACGAACAGACTGACCGGTGTGAAATCCCTGAACACGTCGAACGGCAGCTTGGCGTAAACGTGCGGGCCGATCGCAAAAGCCCCGCCCGACGCGACGACGAGCGAGTAGCCATCGGCGGGTGACTTGGCGACGTTGTCGGTGCCGATGATGCCGTTGGCGCCGCCGCGATTGTCGACGACGACCGGATTGCTCATGGCTTCATTGAGCTTTTGGGCGAGCGGACGCGTGGTCATGTCGATCGGACCGCCCGCCGCATAGGGAACGACGATGCGGATCGGCTTGTTCGGAAAACCCTGGGCTGCCGCGCCGGATACCGCGCCTGCCAGCGCCAAGGCGCAAACGAAAATGATTGTGGACTTCATGTGTCTGCCTCACTGCCGCCGATGCGACACGCTCAAGGGGAAACGGATCTGATCGAGACGCAGCACGAGCGGGGTCACTCACAGGCTCCTCAAGAGCTCACGTCGTGGGTACTGCGTCTCACATACACCGATTTTACCCGGCGGCGAGCGTCAATAGCCGATCCTGCGCAGGAATCCTTCCATGATGGCGTTGAATTCGGTCGGACGCTCGAAGTTGGGGATGTGCGCCGCGCCCGGCACCACGTGCCACTCGGCATCCGCGATGCGCTGCGACATGAGCTCCATCTGCGCGGTGATTTCCCCGTCTTCCTCTTCGCCGGCGACGAGCAGCGTCGGCACGGCGATCGCATGGACGCGCTCGGTGTGGTGCACTTCCGCGAGCAGTGCCTCTTCCTCCGCTGCGCGGACGTAGAGGGGTGTTTTGAGATACTCCTGCACTGCCCATGCCTTGAGCGCGGGCGGTGTCGATGTATGCAATTGCTTGTCTACGAGGCCGCGCACGACTGCCTCCCAGCCCTGGGCTTGCACCGCCCGCTGAAACCCGGCGACGTCTCTGCCGCGGCGGGAACACGGCGCGCCGATCAGCACCAGTCCGCGCAGACTGGCGCCGTGCTCGAGCGCATAAAGCTGCGCCACGATCCCGCCCACCGAACAACCGACGAGCACGAAGTCGCGCAGCTCGAGCATCCTGAAAATTTCCACGTAGTCGTCGAGAAACTCCGCCACGTGATAAGGACCGCGCGGCTTCTCCGAATCGCCGTGGCCGCGCAGGTCGACTGCGATGACGCGGTAGGCGCCGCCGAAATGGGTGAGCTGCGGCCGATAGAACTGGGCGCTGGCAGGCGTCGAGTGAAAGCAGACGATCGGCTTGCCGCTGCCGGCTTCGAGGTAATGGAGCCTGCAGCCCCTGACGGTGAGCGTAGACATGCGTTGTAAATTTTTCCACAAAACCGCACAGACGGCATTGCGCGCCGCCGCTAGTCAACCGGTCAGCTGCGTAAGAGCGGATAATTTCTGCGTAAGGACAGGGTTGAACTAACCGGTACAAACCACGTCGTACCGAAACCGGCTAAGCCTGCGTCATGCCGCGATCCTGCCCGCAAATTCAACCTGGGGATTTACATCATGCGCATCGGTGGCGAACGCCAAAGCGAAAACGTGGAGGACCGGCGCGGCTCGGGCGGCGGCCGCGGCGTGGGTGTGGGCGGGCTGGGCATCGGCGGCGTGGTCATTGCGCTGATCGCATCGTATTTCTTCGGCATCGATCCCAGCGCGATCCTCGGCACGCTCGAAGGCGGCCCGACGCAGTCCCGCGACGCCGGGCCCGCTCCCAAGCCGCCGGGAACCGACGAGCAGGCGGTATTCGTATCGCGCGTGCTCGCTTCGACCGAAGATGCCTGGAACCAGCTGTTCGCCGAGGCCGGCAAGCGCTATCAGCCGCCCAAGCTCGTGCTCTTCACCGGCACTTACCCCACCGCCTGCGGCACGGGCCAGGCGGCCGCCGGACCGTTTTATTGCCCCGGCGACCACAAGGTTTATATCGACCTGCGTTTCTACAAGCTCATGCGCGAGCGCTTTCGCGCGTCGGGCGATTTTGCCGAGGCCTACGTCATTGCGCACGAAGTGGGCCATCACGTCCAGCAGCAGCTCGGCGTGACCGCGCAGATGGAAGCGCGGCGCGGCCGTATTTCGAAGGAAGCCTACAACGCGCTTTCCGTGCGTCTCGAACTGCAGGCGGATTGTTTTGCCGGCGTATGGGCGAACCGGGCCAACCGGACCAAGCCGATCCTCGAGCCCGGCGATGTCGAGGAAGCGGTCAACGCGGCCAGCGCCATCGGCGACGATACGCTGCAAAAGCAAACGCAGGGGCACGCCGTTCCTGATTCGTTCACGCACGGCACTTCCGCGCAGCGCGTGCGCTGGTTGCGCCGGGGCCTCGAGACGGGTGATCCCAACGCGTGCGATACCTTCAAGGCGACGCAGCTGTAAGCGCCAGGAGCTTATCGGACTCGAGTCCGACAAGCTCCTTAGGCAAAACCGCCCCGGAAAAAATGCGCAAGGGTCGTCAGAAAAGCCATCGCAATGTCGTTGCGGCGTGCTGACCGAGGCGAAACGGCTGTGGAATTGGACATTATTCTAAGAAAATGGGGCGGTTTTGCTGTTAGCAGCCTGTCGGACCCTCAGAGGCCGACAGGCTGCTAGCTGATTCAGCGCGCCGCCCCGCCGATCACACCGGCAGTTTGCAGCGCAGCGATCTCGCCGGGCTGCAGGCCGAGCATCTCGCGCAGCACTTCGGCGGTGTGCTGCCCCAGGGTCGGTGCGGGCGTGGGCGGGGTGTCTTTCATCTTCGACAGGCGCACGGGCGATCGCACGACGCGCACTTTGCCCGCCTGCGGGTGGTCGATATCGATGATCGCGCCGCGCGCCTGCACCTGCGGATGCTCGAGCACTTGGGGGACATTATTGATCGCGCCCACCGGAATGTCGTTTTCGAGCAGCAGCGCTTCCCACTCCTCGTAGCTGCGCGTCAGAAACACTTCCTGCAGCTTGGGGATCAGCGTGTCGCGGTTGCGCGCCCGGTCGAGCACCGTGCGATATAACGGGTGGTCGGTGAGTTCGCTGCGGCCGATCGTCGCGCAGAACTTCTGCCACAATTTCTGGCCGGCGATCGCCAGCGCGAGATCGCGCGTCTTGGTATGGAAGGTCTGATAGGGCACGACGGCCGAGTACGCCGTGCCCAGCGGCTTGGGCACCTCACCGTTGGCGAAGTAGTTGCCGATCGCCGTGCCGAGCAGTGCCAGCTGTCCTTCGAGCATGGAGATGTCGACGTGCTGACCCTGCCCGGTGCGCTCCTTCATCCTGAGCGCGAGCATCACGCCGTAGGCGGCGTTCATGCCAGCGGTCAGATCCGCGATCGAGACACCCGCGCGCACACCGCTGCCGCCCGCTTCGCCCGTCACGCTGATCATGCCGCTCTCGGCCTGCACTATGAGATCGAGCGCCGCGCGGTCACGATAGGGGCCGTCCTGGCCGAATCCCGAAATCGAACAATAGACGATGCCCGGATTGCGCTGCTGCGCCGCTGCGTAGTCGATGCCGAGCCGCTTCAGAGCGCCCACGCGGTAGTTCTCGAGCACCACATCGCAGCGCTCGACCAGCCGGAAAAAGAGCTCCTTGCCCTCAGGATGCTTGAGGTCGACGACGATGCCGCGCTTGTTGCGGTGCAATCCGACGAAGTAAGCGGTGTCTTCGCCCGGCATCGGCGCGCCCCACGCGCGCGCGAGATCACCCGCGCCCGGCGGCTCCAGCTTGATGACCTGCGCGCCGAAATCCGCGAGCATGGTGGAACAAAAAGGGCCCGCGAGCGCATGGCTCAAGTCGAGCACCTTCACATCTTCGAGGGGTGTTTGCATGGAATTCCCGGTTCGCGCGTGCGGCGCTGGTAAACCTGGTCGAGCAAGTACGGTGCCGCTCGGTCGCGATCGCTCGAGCTAAGGCGCGTCAAACCAGCGGCGCGCATAGCCCTAACGTGTGCGCCGTCAGCCCACCACGCTCATGTGGAAATCGCTCTTGGATGCAGAGCAGTCGGGGCACGTCCAGGACTCGGGCACGTCTTCCCAGCGCGTGCCTGCGGCGATGCCTTCCTCCGGCATGCCCTTGGCCTCGTCGTAGGTGAACGAGCACAGCGCGCACTGCCAGAGACGCAAATGCGGCGATTTCGCTGCCGGCACCTCGCGCGCCGCGGGGGCTTCGCGTCGCGGGTAGTTCAGCACCAGCGCTTCGAGGCCTTCCGGCCCGGCGACAAGCTGCCAGGGCGCTTCGTGCGGCTTTACGAACGCGATCGAAATCGCCTTGTATTCCTTGCCCTGATACGTAAGGCTGCCGCGGGTGGTGATGATGTACTGACCGCCGCTCTGCGAGGGGTCCGGCGCCGTGGCGACGGCGTGCGGCTTGAGGCTCAGGGAAAAAGCGGCCAGCCCCCTTGCGTCCCGGATTTGCGTGAAGGCGTGCACGTTTACCGGCGCATCGCCTGCGAAATTCGGCAGCTCGGTCATTTGCCACGGCTTGCGCTCCTTGGTTCCGACAAGCTTGTCGCGCGCATCCGGCAGGTAATTCGCTCCCGGGTCCCAGCGCGCGCGCAGCGTGAGGAAACCCAGGCCTTCTTCCCCGAACACGATCGGACCATAGGGCGTATGGGCGCGCGAGAAATGCACCGCGTGCACGGCCAGCTGGTGCTTGCCGAGCACCCCGCCGCCGCTCATGACGACCTGGAATTGATCGTTTTCGTGGAAATGCGTGCGGATGACCCGCGCCGGCGTGCCTTCGACCAGAAAGGCCATCGGCTCTTCCTTTTCGCCTTCGGCAGGAGTCAGGAAAGGGGTGCGCCAGGCCATACCATTCGGCACTTCGCGCTGCATGCGGTTGGCTCTTACGTCGTCGTGGGCGGCAATCTGCGGCATCGTGGTCTCCGTGGACAATGCGGGTATTTTACTATGCCTCTTAGGGAAATCGAGTGTGGGAATATGGGGGGGCGTTTTGGAGGGCTGGCGGAGGCATGTCGAAGGGGTCAGAAACATACAGCTGCGGTGCACAGGTCTGTAATGTATGCGGCGTATCGTATTGCGAACCTGGCCAGGCTGCGGCTCCGTAGTCGCCGGCGGCGGCAGCGCTGGCGAGAAAGGCGGCGTGATTGTCCACGGTGGTCTGCCGATGCGCCTGTCTGTGACGGGGACCGAGCTGCGGCGCTCGCTGGTACTGATTCTTCACGACTCATCTCAGCCTCACACGACCCTGGCGTCCGATTGGACACCGAAGGGCTTGTGCAAGAACTAAACGCGTTCCATGGAATGAACGAAGCAGCCTGAACCCGGCCGTCCAACAGCGGCGCTTTTGCATCGCCGGGTTTCGGCTGGTGAAGGCAACGAATTCGCGCTTCACGCAGTGGGCCGTCATTCGGCCTTGGCGCCGGACTCCCTGACGACGGCGGCCCATCGCGCCATTTCGACTTTCTGAAATGCGTCGAACTCGGCGGAGCTGTTGGCGACGGGCTCGCCGCCGAGTTCGATGATGCGGCTGCGCACGTCCGGCAGATTGATGATGCGCACCAGCTCCGCGTTGAGCTTCGCGACGACCGCGTCGGGCGTTTTCGCGGGCGCCCACACCGCGTACCACGAACCGGTCACCAGTTCCCGGTAACCGGACTCAGCGAACGTGGGCACGTCGGGGAGCTGCGGCGAGCGTTTGTCGGCGGTGATCGCGAGCGCGCGCAACCGCCCCGATTTAATCAGCTCGAGCACCGCGTTGACGCTGTTGAACATGAAAGGGATCTGCCCGGAGATGACGTCGGTCAGCGCCTGTGACTGTCCCTTGTAGGGAACGTGCGTCATCCTGGTTCCGGTCACCGACTTCAGCAGCTCGGCAGTGAGGTGGGTCGAGGAGCCGCTGCCCGACGAGCCGAAGCTCAGTTCGCCGGGCCGGGATTTGGCAAGCGCGATGAACTCTTTGACGTTCCCGACCGGCAGCGACGGCGTGATCACCAACAGCAGCGGGGACGACGAGGCGACAGTCACCGGCACAAAATCGCGGATCGGATCGTAAGGCATCTTGGGAAAAAGGCTCGGCACGATGACATGGATCGAAGAATTGACGAGCAGCGTGTAGCCGTCGGGGGCGCTCTTGGCGACCTGCTCCGCGCCGATCATGCCGCTCGCGCCCGCGCGGTTGTCCACTACGATCTGCTGGCCCCAGGCTTCGCCGAGCTTCTGCGCGAGTATCCGCGCGGTGATGTCGACGGGACCGCCGGCGGAAAAGGGTGCGACCATGCGGATGCTCTTGCTCGGATAGGACTGCGCCCCGGCCAGCGGCGCGGTCAGCACGGCAGCGAGACCCCACCAGACGGCGATGCTGCGTAACATCAGGAGCTCCTCGAAGGATTGTGCCGAAAAGTATACCTGACGCGATCTGCATGCCGTCGCAGCGGACGTGCGGTTTCCGCATGTCAACGCGAATGATCGAGTGCCCATCGATGGAGAGCGGAGCGTTGTGGCGCTGACGCGCGGTGTCGCGAAGGAAGGAAGGAAGGCAGGCCTCGCTGTGTATAATCGCGCACTTCGCAATCGCGGCATTCCAGGAGCATAACGCCATGAGCTCACGCAAAGGCTACGGCGGCAAGACCGTGTACGGAGCGCGCGTCGGCATACTGATGCTCGACACGAAATGGCCGCGGCCGCCGGGCGACACGGGCAACGCGCTGACGTGGCCTTTTCCGGTCCTCTACAAGGTGGTGAGCGGCGCGACCGCGAAAGTCGTCATCCACGAAAAAGGCAGAGGGCTGGGCCAGGCATTTCTCGATGCGGCCGCCGAGCTCGTCAAGGAAGGCGCCGACGGCATCACGACGACGGGGGGCTTCCTCGCCATCTTTCAGGATCAGTTGTCGGCGCACGTCAACGTGCCGGTTGCGAGCTCGTCGCTGATGCAGATTCCGCTCGTGCAGCGCTGCCTGCCGCCGGGCAAGAGGGTCGGCGTGCTGTCGGTACACGGCGACCGCATCACCACCGAGCACTGGGACGCGGTCGGCGCGCCGCACGATACGCCGGTGATGGGCACCGAGGGCGGCCGCGAGTTCACTCGCGTCATGCTCAACGACGAGATCGAGCTCGACTACGGGCTCGCCGAGCAGGACATCCTCGAGGCGGGGGAGACCCTGCTGAAGCGCCACCCGGAGGTGGGTGCGCTCGTGCTCGAGAATCACAACATGGCGCCGTACTCGCGGGCGCTCAACGTTCACCTGCGGGTGCCGATCTATAACGTCTATACGTTCGTCACGTGGTTCCAGTCCGGGCTTGCGCCGCGCGATTTCGGCTATCCGGGTTCGTCGGAGCTCGGCCTCTGGCGCGAGCGCTAGCGGGGATTCGTCGCTCATTCGAGATTTCCTTCCCCTCGAAGCGTTCATCGAGAGGCGCACGGGATGGTCGTCTTTGCGTGTCATTAACCCCATCCCCATCCCCATCCCAGCCTTCCCCTTGAAGGGGAAGGAGGACTCAGCGGCGTGGCGGCCTACAAGGTCTGACCGGAGCGCGCGAAATTGCTGCTACGCGGCCAGGACCATCACGACCCTCCAGGCGGCGTGCGTACGTCGGTGATCGTCACCGGAGCGCGACAGTGGAACTCGGACTGCGCGGCAAGGTAGCCGCGGTCACCGGCGGCACCGAAGGCATCGGCCGGGCCACGGTGCTGCGTCTCGTCGCGGAAGGCGCGAAAGTGGCGTTCTGCGCGCGGCGCGCGTTGCTGCTCGACGAACGCGCGCGGGAGGTTGCGGCGCTGGGCGGCGACGTGCTGCCTGTCGTCGCCGACATGTCGCAGCCCGGCGCCGCGGAGCGCTTCATCAGTGCAACGGTCGCGCGCTACGGACGCATCGACATTCTCGTCAACAATGCCGGCAGCACGGCACAGGGCCCGTTCGCGTCCGCCACCGATGCCGTATGGGAGTACGATCTCGGCGTGAAGTTGCTCGCGCAGGTGCGCGCCGCGCGCGCCGCGATTCCGCACATGCAGCGGCAGGGCGGCGGGCGCATCATCAATGTCAACCTCGCCGCTGCCAAACAACCGCCGGCGGCCTCGTTTCCCACCAGCGTCAGCCGGGCCGCGGGACTGGCTTTCACCAAAGCGCTGTCGCAGGAGTTCGCCCGCGATCACATCCTCGTCAACGCCATCGGGCTGGGGTGGATCAAATCGCGCCAGCAGGAGCGCCGCGGCGAGCTCGCCGGCCTCAGCGTCGACGAACATTACCGGCGGCTGAGCCCGAACGTGCCGCTGGGCAGGTTGGGAGAGCCGGACGAGGCTGCCGCGGTGATTGTTTTTCTGGCATCCGCCGCGGCGAGCTATGTGACGGGAACGTGCATCAACGTCGACGGCGGGCGCTCGGGGGTACTGTAGCCGCTGGCGCGATTGCCAGGTCGCAACACAATGCGTTCAGGGAGCGTTCCAATGAAACCACCATCTCTCGCCGCCGCGCTGTTGTTCGGAGGATGCGCGGGACTCGCGTGCGCGCAGACTACTGCGCCAGCCTCAGGAGCGGCGTATCCCGCCCGATCGATCCGTATCATCGTTCCTTACCCGCCCGGCGGCGGCACCGATACCGCCGCACGGCTGATTGGCCAGAAACTGACCGAGAGCCTCGGGCGCCCCGTCATCGTCGAGAATCGGGCGGGCGCGAACGGTCTCATCGGCACCGAGGCGATCGCCAGGGCCGCCGCCGACGGCTACACGCTCGGCATGGCGACGCCGGGACCGGTCACGGCGGGCAGAAGTCTGTATGCCAACCTCGCCTACGACCCCGAGCGCGACCTCGCCCCCGTCGTGCTCGTGAACGCGAGCCCCAACGTGCTCGCCGTACACCCATCGGTGCCCGCGCGTTCGGTCAAAGAGCTCATCGCGCTCGCCAACGCCAGGCCGGTGCGCGCGGGCGTGAGCACGATCGCTTCGATCCAGCACCTGCTCGCTGAAATGCTCAACCGCGCGGCCGGCGTAAAAATGGAGATCATTACCTACAAAGGCGGGGCCCAGGTTGCCACGGACGTGGTCGGCGGTCAGATCGAAGCGCTGTGGAGCGTGCTGCCGGTGGTGCTGCCTTTCATCCAGAGCGGCAGACTGCGCGCGCTCGCGGTGGCGAGTGAAAAACGCAGCGCGCTCCTGCCGGGCGTGCCGACGACGGGTGAGTCCGGCTGGCCCACCGTCGTCGCGACCGCATGGAACGGCGTGGTCGCGCCGGCGGGGACGCCGCGGGGCATCATCGATACCCTCAACGCGGAAATCGCCCGCAGCCTGCACGCGCCCGACGTAAGGGAGCGTTTCGCCGCGCTCGGCATGGAAGCGATCGGCGGCACGCCTGAAGCGTTCGGCGCATTCATGCGCGCCGAAACGTCGAAATGGGCGCAGGTGATCAAGAGCGCCAACATCAGAGTCGAGTAGCGCAGCTCGCGCCAGAGTCGGGGACGAAGCGCTCGAGGGAACTCTGATTAAAGTCGTGATAGAAGAGTGCCGTCATGCCAGCGACCCGCTGGAGTCCATTTCATTTCAATCAATGCATTGCTGGATGCATTCCTTCGGCGGGCTCGGGACTAATCTAATACTCAGGTCGTGGCTCAGGCAGACTGAGCCGGACCGGTCGCGAGCGACTCACGGGTAGACTTGCCAGAAAGCGCGCCGCGAGCGTTTAGCGAACGTTCCTACGGCTTCGTCGTAGAGTTTCCAGAGCTCCTTCCGCGCCGGATGGTCCGGGCTGATGAGCTGGTTGAGCGCTTCCTCGCTGTCGACCGCGTATTCGTACACCACCAGATAGCGCGGTTCCTGGCCGTCAGTCGCGCGGTAGCGGCGCACGTTGGTGATCTGCGGAAAAAGCCGCAACACGTCGGGGATATGCTCGGCGTGATACCACCGGTTGAACTCGTTCTCATGGGCGGGCTCCACCGTCGACATGTTGAGCATCAGACCTCTGGTTACATCAGCCATCGACGCCTCCTCGTTGACCCGCAGCCATTCGATCGGAACGCGAATTCCAGTACCCGGAGGCTACGGTCGGCCGGCTATTTGCCCGCGTCCCCGGTGACGCCGTAGATGTCGCGCGCTGCGCGTGGCGAAATCTTGCCCTGGGCGAGATCGCGCCGCACCGCTGCCGGATCGCGTTCGCGCGGATCGCCGTAACCGCCACCCCCAGGAGTAACGACGCGCAGCACGTCGCCGTTCGCGAGCGGCGTGCCGGAGGTCGTGAGGCCGAGCCGCGTTTCACTCGGCGTGCCCGGATTGCGAATGAACGCGCCCAGACCGCCCGGCTCACCGCCCGCGAGTCCGGGAGCCGGAAACTTCTGGCGTGCGCTGCGCAATGACACGCCGCCTTGGTCGGCGAGCACGCGCATGTCGCGCAGCACCCCGAGGCCGCCGCGGTACTTGCCGGCGCCCCCGGAATCCTGGATCAGCTCGTAGCGCTCGATGCGCACCGGGAATTCCACTTCCATCGCTTCGACCGGCAGGTTCGACGTGTTCGTCATGTTGATCATCACGACGTCCATGCCGTCGGCCGTGCAGCGCGCGCCCTGGCCGCCGGCGAGATTCTCATAGTTTATGAAGTAGCGCCCGCGCTGGGGATCGGTGCCGGCGGTGATGCAGCCCTGACCCGGGCCGCCCGCGGCAACGCTGCGCGCAGGCGCCGCCTGGCCCAGTGCATTGGTCATGGCCTCCGCGAGGATCATCGAAGTCATATTGCGCGAGCTCACCGCAGCCGGCGCCACCGGGTTCACGACCAATCCTTCGGGCGCGGTGATCGACACGGTGCGATAAAGTCCTTCGTTGGTGGGCACGAACGGATCGACCATCGACTTGAGACAGAAATAGGCCGTGGCGAACGAGTGGGTAAGGGGGACGTTCTTGCCGCTGCCCAACTGCGGCGAGCACTCGGACAGGTCGAACGACAGATGGCCGTCCTTGATGGTCAGCGCGACGGCGAGCTTGACGCGCGCATCGCTGACGCCGTCCTCGTCGAGCCAGTCGACGGCGGAGTATGTGCCTTCCCTGAGCACGCTGCGTATGCGCGTGCGCGCGCGCCGCTCGGTCGAGTCGAGCATTTCGTCGATGCGCAGCAGCATCGTTGCGTAGCCGTATTTGCCGAACAGCTCCTGGACGCGCGACGTACCGCGCGCGCACGACGCCATCTGCGCCATCAGGTCGCCTTCGCCGTAGTGCGGCATGCGGGAATTGAGCAGAAAAAGCTCGAGCATGTCGGTGCGCGGTTTTCCGGCGGCATAAATCTGCACGGGGGGCACCCTGATCCCCTCCTGGAAGATGCTGACGCTGTCGCCGGCCTCGCTGCCGGGCACGCGTCCGCCGACATCCGAATGATGCGCAACCGCTGCGGCAAAGGCGACGACGCGGCCCTCGTGGAAGACCGGTGTCGCGACGGTGCAGTCGTTCAAGTGGGTGACGCCGACGATGTAGGGATCGTTGGCGAGGAATGCGTCCCCGGGCACGAGCGTGGCGAGCGGAAAGCGCTTGAGGATGGCGTCCACCAGACGCAGTGTCGAACCCAGATGCGCGGGGGCATTGGTCATCAGCGACAGCGCGCGCCCGCTCGCGTCGCAGATCGCCGTCGAGCAGTCGCCGCGCTCTTTGATGTTCGGCGAAAAGGCGGTGCGCACGAGGCTCGCCGCCATCTCGTGCGTGGCCGCTTCGAATGCGCTGGCGATTATTTCCAGTTGCGCGTGTGCCATCGTGAACCTCCAAGTGGGCCTACTGAACCGCCTCCCTTTTGCACGCGCGAGGATTCAATGCCCCTCGCTGCGCGCGATGTGAGCTCCCTCCCTTGCGCGCGAGCGCGGGGGAGGGTGGGGAGGGGGCAACACATCAGCCTGACGGTGCGAGCAGCAGATTGGCAAAATCATCGACACGCGCGGTGAAGTCCGGCGGTATGACCGTCGTGCAGTCCATTTGCTCGACGATCGCCGGTCCGCGCAGGACATCGCCCGGACGCAGCGCATTGCGCTCGAACACGGGGCAGCCCACGAATCCGCCGGCCTCGTCGAAGTACACGCTGCGCTCGGCGATCGGCACGGCGCCTCCGGCGCGCGGCGACGTGCTCACGCCGGTGAAATCATGCTGGCCCACCGCCACACGCGCCCTGAGGCGGTAGGTCACCAGCTCGAGCAGTTTTTCGGGAGAGCTGTAGCCGTACATCTCGTGATGCGCCCGGTGGAAATTCTCTTTGACCGCGGCGAGCGCAGCGGTATCGAACTTTCCGGGCGGCGCCGCGACCGTCAGCTCGTGGTT
The DNA here is from genome assembly GCA_046715035.1 of Burkholderiales bacterium. Taxonomy (GTDB): domain Bacteria; phylum Pseudomonadota; class Gammaproteobacteria; order Burkholderiales; family SG8-41; genus PALSA-1004. Next base: position 13,085 of record JBKJZR010000035.1, read on the forward strand.
CTGCCCGACGTAGCGCACGTCGGCAGTGCGGTCGAGGCGCACCTGCGTGCCAGCGGGCTGCTGGCGCGCAAACGCGACACGCGCTCTTTCCTCGAGCTCACGGTAGGCGGTGTCTACCACCGCATTGCAGTCGTACGCGTGCTCCGTCCTGATGCGCGTGCGGCTGAAATCGGTCTGCAGATCGTTGACGAGCACGCCCATCGCGCACAGCACGCCGGGGCCGGGCGGTACCAGCACGCCGGCTACGCCCAGGTGGCGCGCGACCGACGCGGCGTGCACGGGACCCGCGCCGCCGAATGCGACGAGCGTGAAATCGCCGGGATCGAGGCCGCGCTCGACGGAAACGAAGCGCACCGCGTGGGCCATGCTGGTATCGGCCAGCGCGATGATCGACGCGGCGGCATCGACGACGCCGATGCGTTTGGGCGTCGCCACGTGCTTGTCGATGACGGCGTGCGACCGGGCCGCATCGATTC
>JBKJZR010000036.1:0-11752 GCA_046715035.1 Burkholderiales bacterium
ACGGTCGAAGAAGGTGTGGGCAAGATGCGGGCAGCCGTTGCCGCGCGCCGGGACCCCGCGCTCGTCATTGCCGGGCGCACTTCAGCGATCAAGATCGCGGGCATCGACAGCGCGCTTGCACGCGCCATAGCCTATGCTGCGGCCGGAGTCGATGCCATTTTTCTGGTAGGCCTGGAAAAGCTGGAACAACTCGAGGCAGTGCAGCAGGCCGTCAAACTGCCGATCATCGTCGGCTCCGCGCCGCCGAGCCTCAAGCGCGACGACCTTGCCGCGCGCGGCGCGCGCATACTGCTGCAGGGACATCAGCCGGTAGCGGCGGCGGTCAAGGCGCTCGAGGAAACCTATCGTCACCTGTTCGGCGGCGGCAATCCCGCGGATCTGAAATCGAAGATTGCCAGTGCCGAGGAAATGGACCGGCTCGTCAAAGGCGCCGATCACAAACAGTGGCAACGCGAGTATCTGCGCTGACACCCCATCCGCATGCAGCGCGCGGCCCCGCTGATCGCGCCCGGGCGCGTGCAGTCAGTCGAGCAGATAGGGCTGATTTTTGCGCGGCGCTGGCGCGATCGACTCGACTGGATCGCGATGATCATCGATGCCGATGAATTCCTCGAGACAAAGCAATGCGCCGTACACGACGCCGAGCACGCAGAACACCTGACCTAACACAAAGAAAAAGTCCAGCATGGTCCCTCCACCGTGTGAACGTACTCTGTGCAGCGAACATACCGGTAACGATGACGTGAAGGTATTAAAAACGTCACGGAAGGAAACGAAATATTCACGTCTGCTGTTCCCTCGCGATGAGGGAGCGTGAACAATTTCACAGCGGCCTGGCGATGTGCGCCACTCCTTCCGGCGGCGACATGACGGAGTCGACATGACTGCACAAGCCCGCGTCGGAAACAGGCTACGGACAGTGCCGGCGTGCACGCTCGCAATCGCCGCATTCGCTGCATCGGGGGTGCATGCAGCGAATGCATACCCGGAACGTCCGATACGTTACATCGTGCCGTCAGCCGCGGGCGGGGGCGCTGATTCGCTCGCCCGTATCCTCGCGGCAGAGCTGACGCGGCAGCTGGGCCAGCAGATCGTCGTCGACAATCGTCCGGGCGCGGGCGGCGCGATCGGCATGGACATGCTGGTGCGGGCGAACCCGGACGGCTACACGATCGGTTACGGCAATACCCCGCTGTTGGCGATCAACCGCAGTCTGTACCCGAACTGGAGCTACGAGATCGGTCGGGACCTGCAGCCCGTCGCGTGGCTCACCAGCTCGCAGAACCTGCTGGCGGTGACGCAGTCGCTGCCAGTCAAATCGGTGCGCGAGCTGATCGATTACGCAAAGAAGAATCCCGAGCGCGTGACCTATGCGTCGCCCGGAAACGGCACGACCATCCACCTGAGCGGCGAGTTGTTCAAGCAAATGACCGGCGTGCAGATGCTGCACGTGCCCTACAAGGCGGTCACGGTCGCGCTCACCGAGGTGATCGCCGGACAGGTGCATCTGATTTTCGACAACCTGACCTCGATCACGACGCATGTCAAAGCCGGCAAGCTGCGCGGCCTTGCAGTCACCGGCGCGAAGCGGGCAGGGCCGTTTCCCGAGCTGCCGACCATTGCAGAAGCCGGCGTGCCGGGCTACGAGGTCACGGTCTGGACGGGGGTGACCGTGCCGGCGCGAGTGCCCGCCACGATCGTCGCCAGACTCAACGCAGAGATCGTAAAAGCATGCGCTGCGCCGACACTCCTGGAGAAATTCACCAGCTTCGGCAACACCTGCATCGGCAGCACGCCCGAACAGTTCGGCGAGCTGATCAGCAAAGAGCGGGCGAAATGGGCCGAAGTCGTGAAGCGCTCGGGCGCGAAAGTCGATTAGGCGTTTGTCACTCGCCGGAGAGATCAGCGAGCCGCGCTGCGCGCCTCGACGAGCTCGAGCACGTGCCAGTCGCCGCGGATCGGCACGCAGGCGTAGAACTCCTGGCACTGATCGACGTTCAGGTAACCCGAAGTGATCTCGCTGCGCACCGCACGGCCCAGTTGCGGCACGTACCAGTCCGTCTCGATAATGTTGGTTTCGTGGCGCGGTCCATCCCAGTCGCCCGCGTAAACGCGCCGCGTCACCTTGATCGCATCGAAGCTTCCCGCCGGGACGCTGACTTTTTCCGCGCCGATCACCTTGCCGTCCACGCGCACGCTGTTGCGGCGCCCGGTTGACGGATTGACGGCGTTGAGCCGCACCGACCAGGACCGGCGGGGCTCGAGCGGAAACACGTAAGCGGGAAATGCCGAGGCGAACTCGTAGTCGACCGGCTCGTTACGGTTGACGACCGGGTGCCGCAGCCAGTTGCCCTCCCTGGTGACGAGCTCCGTGTGACCGATACCCAGCGCGGAAATATCGGTCGTCACCGACACAGTAACGCGATCGCCATCTACTTTGTCCACGCGGTATGCAACGCGTCCGCGCTCTTCTTTGCTGTAGCCATTGATCACGCGGTAGACATAGGTATCCCCGACGGCGGGTGTAGCTGCCGCACCCGCAGCGCTCGTCGCTGCACACAGCAGCACCATGGCCGCAAAACTGAACGTGTTCATGGATGCAGCCCTCCTTGTCGACGCTGATTTCGAGCTAACGTTCCGCGATGCATCCAGCCAGGAGCTCGAGCGCGGCCCCGGCAAACGCATACATGTTGGCGACGCGGTCGTCGCTGCCGGTCTCCAGGGTGATGGCGCGCTCGACGCGACCCGCCACGGCGAAACACCCCCGTCCCGCCGGGTTGCCATAGCGGCCGCCCGCAGGGCCGGTGGCGCCGGTTTCGCCGATGGCCCAGCTCGTCTCGAAACGCTCGCGGATGATGCGCGCGCGCAGCGCGGCGTTGGCCGTCGTAGCTGGGGTCGAACCGGCGAATAATTCATCGCTGTAGTCGCGCAGCGCCCGCCACGATGCGCGCGTATAGAGTACCGCCCCGCCGCGGAAGTAGGCCGATGCCCCGGGGACGGCCAGCAGCGCGGCGGAAATCAGCCCGCCCGCGGACGACTCCGCGATGGCCACCGTTTCCCTGTGCTGTGTCAGCAGCGCGGCGACGCGCTCTGCAACCGGAAGGAGCTCGCGCATCGGCGTCAGAAGTAAGCCTGCCCACGCCTGACCGGCGGCACCCAGTCGCAAGCGCCCCACGGCCCGTCGCCGTGCTCTTTCACGTAGGCGATCCGACCGCGCTTCTTCGGTACACGCTTGCCCGAGAACAGCGCTTGCAGCCAGTCGAGCACGTAGTCGTGACAGTCCATCCCGCCCAGATTGGGTAGCCCCCATAGCGGGTGATACTGATTTTCGATCACCCACATTTCCTTGGGCACGGTGAGGTCCTCGAAAGCCTCGATCGCGTCCTCGAGCGGGCACAGCGGGTCGAACTCGCCTGTGACGAGCAGCGTGGGGCAGGTCACCTTGCCGAGATAGCCCCGCACCGTCATGCCCTGCGCCACTTCGTCGTCGAATTTCTTCTCATCCTCGTAGCCTGCCATGTACATGAACATCTGTTTGAAGCGCGGCGAAGACTGCGTGAATATCGTGTTGTTCGGATTGAAGCACGCCACCGAGCTGATGACGGCGGCGGCACGATGGTCGTAGCTCGACAGCCGCAACGACCAGTAGCTGCCCATGCTGATGCCATAGATCGCGATCTTCTTGCGGTCCACCTCGGGCCGCTTCATCAGGTAGCTGATCACGGCCGCGCCCGCGCGCTCGTAGTTGTCCTTCACGGCGCGGATCTTCTGCAGGTTCGAATTCCCCTGACCGGGGCCGTCGATCGCCAGCACATGGAAGCCGCGGGCGAGGGCAATATTGTGATAGGCCTTCGGAAAAACTTCCTTGGTCTGGTCCATGCCCGGCACGTAGATAACTACCGGCGCCTTACGCCGGTCGGGCAGCAGATGGAACAGGCATGAAATGGTCTTGCCGTCGTCGAACGGCACTTCAACGCGCTCGATCGGATAGTCGGCGACTTCGCAGCGTCGGTCGACCATTTCGCTCAACTTGCGATAAAGCTGTTTCTTGACCGGATGGTTGTCGAAAAAAATCGGATGCTGCGCCATGCGGTAGGCTTCGATCGCATGATCGTAATGGTTGGTCGCCACGGCGTTCGCGCCCAATGCCTGGGCGCGCTTAGCGAGGCGTTCATGCCGCTCGCCTGCCTCCCGCCAAACCTTGGGCAGCATGCGATAGTTGCGCGCCCGCTTGCCTTGTGGCACTTCGAGATCGTCGCGCTCGAAGTTCTGCACTCGCCCCCGCATATTGAGAGCCAGGTCGAGCATCCACTGCTGGTTATCACGTTCCGTCCTGAGTTTGCGCATCGACTCTCCCTGGCTTTCAGAACGCGGGGGCACCGCCGCGTGGGATTCAATTCTACAGCGGGGTCGGAGCGTTGTCGCCAAGCGACGACGAGCGCCTGAAGCACGGTCGCTGTCAGACAATCGATTACGGCCGAAACAGTCGTCGGCCTATGGCTGCGGGGTTGTCTGTTAGATAGTTTGCGTGCGTAGGCGAGTTGCATTGTTCACGCGGACATTACCATGCCGGGCTTTCATTATTTCGGGTGCAGGGAAAAGGGGGATGTTTCCACCGCCGACTTCAAGAACGGTTTGTGGACGATCACCTGCCCGGCGTGCGGCGTGGTCACTAAGCTCAAGCCTGATCCGGAACGCCGGCACGCCTTTGTCGTGAGCGGTGCATTTCTGGCGACCCCGGCTGCAGCCCGCGCCGCCGGCACGGAGGCACCTTAGCCTTAGCGTCTCGCGCAATATCATTCGCGACCGCGGAACCTCGAAAGCGAAAATGACAATAAACGATGCGGTTGAGATCCTGCTCGTCGAGGACAGTCCGAGCGACGCCGAACTCACGATGCGGGCTTTGAAAAAAGCGCACTTCCTCAACAAGGTGAACTGGGTGGCAGACGGCCAGGAGGCGCTGGATTTCCTTTATGCGACTGGCACCTATACGCATCGCGCGGGACACGAAAGTCCGACGCTGATCCTGCTCGATCTCAACATGCCCAAGATTGGCGGCATCGAGGTGCTGAAAAAAATCAAGGCCGACGAGCGGCTGCGGCCCATCCCGGTGGTTGTCATGACGTCGTCGCGCGAACAGCCGGACATCAGCGAATGCTATCAGCTGGGCGCCAACAGCTACGTCGTAAAGCCCGTGGAGTTCGGTCAGTTCGCGCAGGCGGTAGCCAAGATCGGCATGTACTGGATCATGACCAACCAGGCCGCTTGAGCGCGCTCGACGGCTGTTTCGCATCGCGAAGCCGCCCAATAGAATCCCAGTAGAATAGAGGGTGCCGTTAAGATCCCGGCGGTGTCGCGCGTGCGCCGGTAACGAGCGGCCCCGATCAGCACCGCGAGTTGACAGTAGCCGGCGCATGGGAGCATGCCGATCCGCGTGCGACGCAGATGGGCATCGAGCCCCCAGGAAAGCCGGACCCTTACGCGCCGGGCCGCGTAAGAACTGCCAGCCCGAGCGTGCCTGGCAGCGATCGGCGTGTATCACGGACCCGCCAGGGCGCTGAGGGAGTTATCGTGAATTGGTTAGTCGTGGCCGGCCTGGCTGGCGTCCTGGCCGTCAACCTGCTGGTGGTTTATGCCGTGGTCAAGCGCGGCGAGTCCAAGCCGGTCACAGTGACGGCGCTGGCGATCATCTGGATCGCGGGCTCACTGCTGGGATTGCTCGCCGCAGCCCCGGTCGCCTATGTGAGCCGGGAATGGACCTTGATCTTCCATGTGCTCGCCGCCGCGCCTTTGGCCGGGGTACTTGCGCTCGGCATCGGGTGGCTTTGGCATCTTGCGCGCTCACAGTGAGTTGCGATTCTCGCGTGCTGCCAGCTCGCCGCTACCGGTTACCGCGAGTCATGGACGGGGTCGCCGGTCGCGCAATCAGGATGAGGTGATCGCCTGATCGTTGCTTCAAGCGGTGTCTCAGCGGCGCTGCCCGAGCGTGGCGACAAATGTGCGCGAACGTACGGAATCGAGATGCACGCCGGGCGATACTGACTCTCTCATAACGCCCTTCTGCGCCGATGATTTCCGCACAAACATTGCTCTGGCGAACATGATCTCCCCTGGGGAGATCTGGAGCCTCGTGAAACAGGCGGCGGCCGCGTGGAAAAAGGACCGCGCCCCGAGCATGGGCGCCGCCCTTGCTTACTACACGGCATTCTCGCTCGCCCCGTTGCTGATTATCGTGATCGGCGTCGCCGGACTGGTCTTTGGCCGTGACGCGGCACAGGCCGCGATTATCGGCCAGGTAGGGGGACTACTGGGCGCCGATGGCGGCAAAGCAATCGACGCGATGTTGACCAGCGCGAGCGATCTGGGAAGCGGCGTTTTGGCAACGGTGGTCGGCGTTGTCATGCTGATCGTCGGCGCAACGACCGCCTTCGTCGAACTGCAGGACGATCTCGATCGAATCTGGAAGGCGCCCCCGCGCGTGGGCAGCGGAATCATCAACCTCATCCGGTCACGGCTGCTGTCGATCGGCATGATCCTGGGGATCGGCTTTCTGTTGACCGTCTCGCTGGTCTTGAGCGGGGCGGTTTCGGCCCTGGGCAACTATCTTTTCGGAGGCATGGAGATCTTGCTGCAGGTGGCTAACTTCGTGGTGTCGTTCGTCGTGATTACCGTGCTCTTCGCGATGATCTACAAGATCCTCCCGAACGTAAAAATAGCATGGCGCGATGTCTGGGTGGGTGCCGCGATCACGGCGCTTTTGTTTGCAATCGGCAAATTTCTGATCGGGCTCTATATTGGAAAAAGCGATGTGGCATCTTCGTTCGGCGCCGCCGGACCCTTTGTGGTCATCATGTTGTGGATCTTCTACTCGACACAAGTTTTTCTGCTCGGCGCAGAATTCACCAACCTCCACGCGCGCCGCAATTCCCCGCAAGAAGCCCCTGCCGCGACGCAGGCGCATGCCGGCGAGGGCCAGGCCAACCCGGCGGACGGCCGCCAATCACTGCCAGTGGCCTATGCGCGGGCCAGGCCCGTTCAGCGCTCCCGCGCCCAGCTCGCGCAGCCCAGTGATCACCCCTACCGGGGAGTGGCGCTTTCCGCCGCCGCTGGATTGCTCGGAGGCTTGCTGATTGGGCTGTTGCTTCCCGACCGATTGGGATCCGCGGCAGCCAAGTCGCGTACCGCGCCTGCCGACGTGGCCGCGGGAATACGCAATGCCCTGAAAAAATGGCGCACCCAGGCAAAGCGTGCTCTTTATGCCCGATTCAGATGACCTAACGCCGGCCCCGCGTACGTATAGTTGGCTCAGTCGCGACAAGCCGAAACACGCCGGGCGTGCACCCGCAGGCCGCTCATCTCGGGTTTTCAACACTCGCACGAAATGGCGCTGAGCGATGTTTATGCGGAGGTCGAACCTTCGCGCACGGTGATCGACGCCCTCGAGGGGCCGAGCGTGATCGAGTTTGGCAGCCCCTGGTGTGGATACTGTCGCGCCGCGCAGCCCCTGCTGGCATCTGCTTTCGCAGATCATCCGCATGTGCGTCATATCAAGGTCGCGGACGGCAGCGGGCGTTCATTGGGACGTTCGTTCAGAGTAAAGCTCTGGCCCACATTGATCTTCCTGAGCGGGGGCAGGGAAATCGCCCGCTTGGTTCGGCCTGTCGGTGCGATTGAGATTCGCGAAGCCCTCGCGCTGATAGATCCGCTACACCCGCGCTAAAGACGCGACGGCATTTCATTTCCTGCATTCATTAATTTCGCGGGCCGGCGCGTGCAGGCGCGCAGCTCCCAGTGGGTGCCGCCCGACGATGCGCGACGACGCACAAGCGCCTCAGCAAGAAAACTAATCCGGGTCTTACCGCAGATTAAGGCGCATGATGCTTACTTCCGGTTCCTTGATCGGTTGCCAGCCATGAAATCCGACTTGCAAATTCAGCAGGAGATCATGAACGCGCTCGTCAGGGATCGCGCAACGAATGCCATCGCCATTTCCGTTACTGTCGCGGGTGGCGTGGCGAGACTGGACGGCTGTTTAGCGAGCGTTTCCGAGAAGGTTGCAGCGGTGAAAGCCGCGCAGCGCGTGCATGGGGTCAGAGCGCTGCAGTTCAACTGGCGACTGACGCGCGAAAAACCCTGACGGAGGCTGCGCGAACCGCGCGGACTTCGACAGCTCCGAATCATCCAACCGCAGGGCGAGTGTCGGCGGCGGCAGTCTGCGTCAGCATGACGGATGGGCTAATCAGACGTCCTGTGGAGGACGATGGTGGGCTCGCCGTCGCGCCCGAGCTTGCGCAATGTCCAGTAATTTCGAACGGCGCAGAAAAGGGTGATGAACGCGATGGTGATTGCCACCCATTGCGACCAGCGCGCATGCCGCTCGACGAGATACCAAACCGCTTCTCTGACGTTCGGGTTTTGAATCGACTCGGCCTTTGCCACCAGGAGTGCCGGAACGCCCCAGAAAAAGAGCGTGAAACCGAGCACACCGAACACGGCCACCCATTGCCAAGTCAGGCCGTTGGCAATGTAGGCAGTATCCCCGGCGATCTTTTCGCCAAGACAGCGGCGTGCGCCGCCAGCGCGCCCCGTCCCTCGGTCGGTTGAGCTCACGGAATCCTCGATCCCGTGTAATCCGGACCAGCCGCCCGACCGATACGCGACGTCACCAACCAGCGTTCTCCTCGATCACAGTCGCACACCCTGTCGCGCGCTATTGCCCTGCTGGCAGTTCTCTGGAAAGGGCGCCGATGCGAGCGCTGGTCCGCTGCCACACTCATGGAACCCCGCCCGGGCGGGGTTCGACCTTGCGCGCGCGCTCGATTCTTTCAGCAGATCAGGATGCGACAGCGGTTACTTTTTTTCGTCGTCGTAAAGAGTGCCTTCAGTCGCCCGCTGGATCGCTGACAGGTCCATGCCTTCGACGAACGCGTTCGGATAGACAAAACCGGCGCTGCAAAAACAGATGATCATACGCAGCCAGTGCCCCAGCGTGTAGGTAATGGCGGAAGTGACGGGAACGGTGAATGGGTTAGCTTGACTCATCGTGGTCTCCTGATAACGCCACGCTCGTCGCCTCGTGGCTAAGCGAACATGCAGTATGTGCGCCTAGCCTTACGCGAAACTTATGCAGGCTTACACCGACCTTACGGTGCCATTGTCACAGCGGCTCTACGGACAGCAGCTGCCGGGTTCTCTGGAGTAACACGCTTTTGACTCGCTACTTGCGCTTAATCGCGCGTTCGACGGTGGTGCCGAGGAGCTCCAGATTGTCCTTACTGAGGTAGGCGGAGGCGCCGCGCTCGAGTGCAGCGGCGGCGTCCTGCGGCCTGATGGAACCTGACACGAAGATGAACGCCGCACCAGGTGCATGCTCGCGCGCCAGCTCGAGTGCGCGTAAGCCGTTAAAGTTGGGCATCGTGAAATCCGACAGGATGACGTCGGGGACGCGCGCGCGCAGCGCCTCCATATAGGTTTCTTCGGTCCACACGCATCTGCTCTCGGCGAGATAGCCGTGCTTCCGCAACTGCCGCGCGATCAGCAAGGCATCGTTCTCGATGTCTTCGACCTGCAGTACTCTTAGCGGTCTTAGGGACTGATCGTCAGTGGTCATTTTTACGGGCCCGCTAGAGTTGCGCATAGTCTGTATTGGCCATCAGGATTCGGCGTAGACGCGAGCGCATCCGCGTCGCTTAAATGAAAACACGCCGTGTTTACGAAAACGTTAACGCCAGCAGTAATGCCGCGACGGAACGACCCACGTTGCCCTGTTGATCACTTGGTAGCTCAGCAGTTCGTCCCGGGCTGCCCAGGCCGACCTTGGGTTGCTGGGTCCTGCCCAGCGGCACTCCCCGACGAGAAGATCCCGAACGCCCGCAACGGTTCCGCCGAACACCCCACGAACCGTTCCGTCATCTGGCTGGTGTTCCCTGGCGCGAACGTGGCAACGGCTTGGGATTGTTGGTATTGCCATGCAATTAAAAATCCGCCAACCGCAACTCCCAACAATAGTGCAAAAACTGTTCTTGACTGGTTCATGAGCTCTCAAAATAGTGGCGTCGCGTTCCTTGGGTATGCACGCACCGTGCCAACCTCGAAGGCGGCGATAACCGCCGACAACAGCCTACCTAAAATGTGACAAACGACTCAAAGACTGCGGAAATGTGACAAATCGCACGCAGCGATACTGACGGTCGATCGCTTCGTTTTAGCGCGACTTGCGACGACTGGCAGGTTTTCGTCACAGACTGGAAAGCTATTTCGAGCGATTGAGCATGACGCAAAGCCCGCTCAAAGCGTCGGCGAGCCTGCCTGTGCCGCGCCGCACGCGGGGGCACACCATGAAGCCGGGGAACCCGCTCGAGCGCACGGAGATAGTCGCGTTCGGGCCTCGAGCGGGACTTTGATACGTGCAGAACGTAACGGCCGCACGTTTGTGATTAAGTCTGATTAACTGGTGGGCCTTGTTGGACTCGAACCAACGACCAAGGGATTATGAGGCCGAAGTCATCAATTCGCGGCAGCAAACCGCAACACTCAACAATAAGTTTTCATAGGGGAAATTGCGCACCGCGTTGCTGTGCTGTGCTGTAACCTACTGGCACAAATGCGCCGCGATTGTGCCGGAAGTGTGCCACAGCGAGTATGCCGCTACGCCGGAGGTCGGCGTTGCCGTATGGTAGGTTCACCAGGGAGAGGCGCACCGTGTCGGGCAAGATGCCGTAGCCCTTGCCGTGGACTTCGACGAATTTCCGACTGATGAACACGCACCTGAACCACAGGCTCCATCTGACTTGGCAGAGCGGGGAGGTCCTACAACACAATCGGAGAAGGACTGGCTTATTCCAACCCCATTTATAGGCACATTCAATGATTGTTTGAGGAGTGCCGTAATGAGATCAATTGTTCGCCAATTAAGTCAATGTGTTGTTGCCGCGTTTTTGGCCACTAGCTTCGGTGTTGCAGTGGCTGACCCGGACAAGGACGAATCGAAAGGGCGCGGACGCAACGAATCCCGAGATGATCAGAAGCATCGAGATCGAAAAGATGAACGCCGGTGGGATAAGAACGACCATCGTTCCGAACATCGCGGGAAGGAAAACGACAAATGGCAGGAGAAGCATGGGCATCGTGGCGGATCGGAACGGTCGCACCACGGTATCCCTAATGGGCACCTTCCCCCGCCAGGAGAATGCCGTATTTGGTATGCAGATAGGCCGCCGGGGCAGCAGCCCCCGCCGGGACGCTGCTCAACATTGTCTCGCAATGTGCCCCATGACGCCTGGTTGGTAAGCCGGCCGCGTGACAATCCGAAACATGTGCACGTTTCCGTGTATGAGCCAAGTAGGCCAGGCGTGGCAGTGATGGTCGACATTTTCGACGCAGTAAGTGGACGGTTCTTGAGCCAGCGGCCAAATTAATTTCTTTTCGATCCGCAGCGCCGGGGGGCGATAGTTTTGGACGCAACACGGCCGCGCCAGCGGCCGTAATCACTAACTTTCAGAGCTAATGTAAACACATTGCAAGTAGGAGGTTGTTTCAATGGCAGACTCTGGGGGGACCAGACGACTGCCCGTTGGCTTTTCACCCTCGATTGCTGGCACTTGCGGCGTCACCAAGATGTTCAGGGTCGGCGGCAATCCAGTGTGCTTAATCTCTTGGCGCGGACCATAAAGGTGTGGGCGTCTGCGCTCCAAGTCCATGCGGGCGAATCGGGCCATCTCGCGCGCGCGCGCGATGTCGCAGGCGTCGGTAG
>JBKJZR010000037.1:0-6369 GCA_046715035.1 Burkholderiales bacterium
ATATAGCGCAACGCGAGCGCACCATTTTCCTGGATGCGGGCAAAATCGTCCTGCACTTTGAATGCCTGCGACTGGCTGCTGATCAGCGTGAAAAGCCCCAGGGTCAGGACCAGGCCGATGGTGAGCCCGACCATCAGCTCGATCAGAGACAGGCCGGCCTGGGCAGCCGCATGGCCTGCGGCAGCGACTTTCCGGCGCGTGTTACTTGCGGGGGTCATGGACATTGGATCTGCACCATCACGTCGAGCGAGATCAGGCGGCGCATGCCGTTGGTGGCGCCATACAAGCCGGCGCCGCAGATGCTGGGCGGCGCGACCGGTGCGCCGGTATCTTCCTGGCCCTGCCACGCAACGCTGACGCGATTGGTGCGGGTAAAGAAATTACCTGCTGCGGCGGGAGGGGCGGGACATACCACGGTCGTATTGGCGAGCTCTTCGATACAGCCGCGGGCGTTCTGGATGCCGCCGACCAGCACGCCGCCGGCATTGCGCTCGCCATAGCCCTGCAGCAAGCCGTCCCACAGAGCGAGATCGTACGCCGCGAGCTCCGCCGCCGTGCATGTCGCCGCCCCACAGTTCGGCGCATAGCCGCCCGACTGGTATCGCGCGTCGGTGCCGATCGGCGTTCCGGGTGCCGCGGCGGCCACATAGACCGTCGATTGCGCGGGATTCAGCCGGATGCGCTCGACCATGTCATTGGCAACGGAGAGCGCCGATTGGCGCTGGTACGCCTCGAACGACGCTTTTTGGCCCTTGGCCATCAGCCCCGCGATTCCCAGCAAGCCGAACATCAGGATCACGAGCGTGACGAGGACTTCGATCAGGGTAAAGCCGCCGCGGTTCAGCATGGCGGCACCAGCTGGGCACATGCCGGGGGCGTACCCCGCAGTGCGATTGTGGTCGCGCGGCCCGAAACGCCGAACAGCAGCCCACGGATCTTGTTGTTGCAGACGTTCGCGTCGGCCAGCGTGTCGACCACGAATATCCCATCATTGGCGCCGACCGCCGTCGTGCGGACCACGCGGCCATCGGGGCGGAATATCATGTTGTTGGCGAATTCTCCGACAGTGCTGCACAGATACATGCTCCCGGCGGGAAAACCGTTAAACACTTTCAGCTCTTCCCCGGCATCGAAGTTATTGTCGTTGTTGAGATCGACGAAGATGCGCCAACCGCCGCCCCACGTGGCGCCGGTGCGCTCGAAGAACACGCGCCGGTTGTGCTCGAGCGCCTTGGCGCGTGCATAGGCGATCTCGGCGGCGATGTCTGAAGCCACCGTGCGCACGCGCTGGTCCGCTACGAACTCACCGAGCGCGGGTGCGCCGACAGCGACGAGAATCGCCGCGATCAGCAGCACGATCATCAGCTCGATCAGCGTAAAGCCGCGAGGGCGATGCCCCTTCGGGCGACATACGTTCATGTAGGCGTGCACCGCGAATCTTCCCAACGGCAGTCGTTAGCGCCAAACGTGCTATTACCGTCGACTTCACGCCACCGCTGCTGCAGGTTGTTGATGATGAGCGTGCCGTCGTTGGCCATCGTTCCCCCGGCGATCGGGGCGAGCGAGATGGCGAATGCCGCCGGCGTGCCGAGCACGGGCGCGACGATGGTAAACACCGGCGCCTGGTATCTTTGCGCAACTTCCGGGGGAATCTGCAGGTTGAGCAGACCCGCCCCGGCGCCCAGACCCGTAGCGTACTGCCGCTGGTCGAGAAAGTACTGCTCCTGGCGCTGAGCGATATCCATCAGGAACTGTTGTCCCTGGGAACGAATGCCTCGCCGGATGAAATCCTGGTACGACGGATAGGCCACCGCCGCCAGGATGCCAATCACGGCGAGGGTGATCATCAGTTCGATCAGGGTAAAACCGATTGCACGTCGCATGTAATGACTCCTACGCGGGGCATCTTAATGACGCCGTATTGGCAAATCCACCACCAGCCGATGAGCGGTCGCTACGCTGGAACGAACGGGGCGACGGCTGACGGTGACCGAAGGAAAACCCGGGAACGAATGGCTGAAACTGAAGCGCCAAAATTCTAACACCGGCCACGCTCGAGCCTGCCGGAACAGCAGAACGGCTTTCGTGACGGCGTTGAATCCGGCGCAGCAAACGTGGCAGATTTCACGTTTTTAAACCGACGTCTTACCTGCTCTCAGGGAACGCTCCCGGCGCGAGAACGTCGTTCCAGGCGCGCGTGCCCGCGTCCCGGAAAGTCGCCGGCGCATTCGACACACTGCAGGTCCTGGTTTAGAATCAACAGCATGTCACAGCGCAAATACACCAGGGACAATCTCGCTGAAGTGCTGCGCGGTCACGGCATCAACCCGACCCATCAGCGCATCGAGATCGCCTACGCGATATTTTCCCGCTGCGAGCACTCGTCGGCCGACCAGATCCTGGCGCTGGTCAACGACCGCGCATCCGAGACTTCGAAAGCCACGGTCTACAACACGTTGAACCTGTTTGTCGAAAAGAAACTGATTCACGAAGTGATCGTCGATCCCAGCAAGGTCTTCTACGACCCCAACCCGGATCCGCACCACCATTTTTACAACACCGACACGGGCGAGCTCACCGATATCGATGCGCGCGACATACGCGTTACCGGATTGCCCGCGCTGCCCGCCGGCATGGTCCCCGAGGGGATCGATATCATCGTGCGCATACGCTCTACCCCGGCCTGATACAATACGATCCGTTTTCGCCGGCGCTGGTGTAGCTCAGCTGGTAGAGCAACTGATTCGTAATCAGTAGGTCGGAGGTTCGAGTCCTCTCACCAGCACCAAGCTCGTGTTGGCTCAGTAACGAAAAGCCAACGTCGGGCACCCGCTGTAAGCGTAAGAGCGACGACACGACGGCGGCAATCCGCAATTGAGCCCGGTTGGAACGTAGCGATGACGAAACGCCTGTCGGCGGGCGCAGTCGTGCTACGCCGCTTCGATGATGAATGGCGCTGCCTGATGCTGCGTGTGTATCGCAACTGGGATTTCCCCAAGGGCGAAGTCGAGCCTCGCGAGACAGCCTTCGCTGCGGCACAGCGTGAAATTATGGAAGAGAGCTCGCTGGCCGCGCTCGAGTTCCCGTGGGGTGAAGCGAGCTGCGAAACTGCTCCCTACAGTGGCGGCAAAGTGGCGCGTTATTACCTCGCCGTCGCGCCGACTGGAACGGTCGCCCTGCCGGTCAATCCTGCGCTCGGCCGCGCCGAGCATCATGAATACCGGTGGGTGAGTTTTGCAGATGCCCAAAAGCTCGCGCCGCCCAGACTTCAGTCGATCGTCGCATGGGCGCGTGGTTTGAGCGGTAGTCCTCGTCTCACTGAACAGAGCTGAGTCGCGGACCCCGGACACCCGGTATCAGGCGGTGGCCAATGCAAACGGAAGAGGTGCTGCGGGATTACTTCCTGAGGAGCGGGTGGTCTGCGCTAGCCATGTCCGGAACAGCGAACGTTTTCTCGACGCTCCGTTTGCGGGGGCGCTTCGTCGACCGGTAGCGCTCGCGCCGCGCTTTCTTTTCGATGCGCACGCTGACACCGATCGCCATCGCGAGCATGCCGATGAACGCCAGGAACCAGTAAAGAAACTCGAGCGACTCGTCCATTGCTTAAATCCCTGTAGGAAAGCATCGCCAGTCGGTGCTTCTGCAGTCGGGGGAGCTGACTGAAAAGGTTGTCGGCGCTTTCGTTGCCTGGTGACACCCGCGTTACAGGAGAGAACGCAAGAGCTGGACCACTTTCGCCTAAGTTCATGAAGAAATGGGGCTATCCGCTCGCAGCCAGAGGTGAGCGAAGCGGGCTGTAAGATATCTCGACACCAAAACGCAGCGCCGGCACCGTCTCGAGGGGTCTGCGGGATATCCCCAGCGCCCGCCTCGCCGTCGCTGCACTGCGTAAACAGCTCGCCTACTCTAAGCGGCAGCAGTGATTTTGCCTGACACTTCGCGCTGGACTGCGTAGACAGCTCGCTCGAGGTCGTCCTCGTTATTGAAGAACGACATCGACACGCGCAGCGCATCATCCTTGACGTTGACGATGATATTTTGTTCGCGCAATCGCGCCTGCACGCCTTTGGCGTCCGCAACGAGCAAATTGACGATTTGCGCGCGTTCTGCCCATGCAGCGGGCGTGGTCGTTTTGAGACCAGCCTTGCGCACCAGCGCCAGGAAGAGCGTCGTGAGCTCTCGCACGCGCTGTTCGATATTGGCGATACCGATCGACTGCAGGAATTCAGCGCTGCGGCGCATGACACGAATGCCCAGGAAATTCGGATTGCCGCCTTCGAGCCGGTGGGCGTCATGCACGTAGTCGAACTGTTTGTTTTCTGCAGCGCCCATGACGCTGAGAGGGCGGATGAAGGGTGTCCTGAGCGCGCGGATCAATTCTTCGCGGCAGTACACGAGTCCGGTCCCCGTCAGCCCCAGCAGTCCTTTGTGGCCGCCGATCGCCACGATGTCCGCGCCCAGCGATCGCAAGGACGCGGCGAGGATGCCAGCCGCCTGCACGCCGTCGACCACGAGGCGGATGTCGCGGTCACGGCATACCGCTGCAAGCGCGGGTAGGTCTACGCGATAACCATTGCCATACGTCACATAAGCGGTGGCGACGACGCGCGTGCGCGCGTCCATTTTCTCCAGAAACGCATCGAGGGTAAGCCGTCCGTCGCGATTTTCGGCAAAGCGGATCTGCACGCCTTTGGCCTCCCAGTGCCGCCAGATCCATACGTTGTTGACGTGCTCCATGTCGGTGAGCACGATGTTGTCGCCGGCCTCGAGCGCGAACGCATGCGCGGCCATGTTCAAGCCCTCGGTCGTGTTTTTCGTGAACGCGAGCTCGCCCGGTTTGGCACCCAGCAGATCGGCCATCAGAGCGCGTGTCGTTTCGACGTTCGCAGCAGACCATGCGTCGCCGCCGGCGTTGTCGTAAACGTCGCGGCAATATTCCTGCATGGCCCATTCGACACAGCGTGGTGAGATGGTCTTGCGCGCGACATCAAGGTAGTTCCAGCGCGCCAGCGTCGGAAATTCGTTGCGTAAAGCGGTCCAATCGGGTGCGGTCATGGGGGTTCTCGCAGGGGCGGTTGATCGATGTAAAGTTTATGCGCGGAGCGCCGATGCGTCCATCGGTAGACCGCGCAGGCGTTCCCGTCTTCCCGCGAACGTTAGTCCGCTTGCAGACGCGCCTGCTTGATTACTTTGGCCCAGCGTGCGAGCTCGCGCTTGATGTGGCTCGCGAACTCCTCCGGCGTGCTGCCGACAGGTTCGGCGCCGTCCGCGGCTAACCGTTCGCGCAGATCGGCAGACTTCACCATTTTCACGATTTCGCGGCTGAGCTTGTCGATGATCGGGCGCGGCGTTCCGGCAGGCGCCAGAACGCCGTACCACGAGGCCGTTTCGTAGCCAGTCACGCCCGACTCGGCTACCGTCGGAATGTCGGGCATGGCCGCGGACCGCTTTGCACTGGTCATCGCGAGGGGGCGCAGCTTGCCGGCGCGCACTTGCGGAAGGATTGCCACCGTGCTCGAGAACATCAGCTGCACCTGGCCGCCCAGCAAGTCGGTCAGGGCGGGCGCAAGACCCTTGTACGGCACGTGGACCATCTCGGTCGCCGTCATCATCATGAACAATTCCGCGGCGAGATGCGAGGAGCCGCCTTTGCCGTTCGACGCGAAGTTCAGCGTGCCTGGTTTCGCTTTGGCGAGTTGGATCAGGTCTTTCAATGTGTTCGCCCGCACCGAGGGATGCACGACCAGGATCAGCGGTGCCGACGCGATAAGGCTGACTGGCGCGTAATCCTTAACGGGGTCGTAGCCGAGCTTTGCATGCAGATTGGGATTGATGCCGTGGCTGGCGACGCCTCCCAGAAACAACGTATAGCCATCGGGCACCGATCTCGCAGCGGTTTCAGCCCCGATGATCCCGCCTGCACCCGCGCGGTTGTCGACTACGACCTGCTGCCCGTATGCCTCCGTCAGCTTCTGTCCGATGGTGCGGGCTATCGTATCGTTGCCGCCGCCTGGCGGGAACGGGACGATGAAACGGATAGGCCTGGACGGATAGTCCTGTGCTGCCGCAGTGACGGCGAGCGCCAGGCCGGCGCAAGCGAATATCAGGCGCTCGCGCATGATCAAGCTAAAGCGCCGGCATTCATCAATCAAAGAACTCCGGATGTCCCGCCGTCGAGATTGATGCTCGTTCCGGTGACGTAGCTCGCGGGTTCCGACGCGAGGAACACGATCGCGGCGGCAGCTTCGTCGGCCTCGCCAAACCGGCCGAGCGGAATGCCTTTCGCTTCCTTCGCATAGTAGTCGTCGGCGCTGATGCCTTCGCGGGCATAGCGTCGTTCGTGCTGACCGGATTTGATCTTGCCGATGC
>JBKJZR010000038.1:0-6455 GCA_046715035.1 Burkholderiales bacterium
TAGGTGCCGCCGCGTCCTATGGCACCCGGGTCTTCCCCGCCGTGACCGGCATCGATGGCAACGATGATCAGGCGCTGGCTGTCGGCGCCGCGGCTGCGCGCGGTGGATTTGGCCACAGCCGGCTCGGCCCTGGCGGCGGGGGGCTCGGCCTTGGCCGCGGGCGCGGGGGGTAGGTCGCGGGCGACTTCGGGCATCGCAGGCTCCGGCTGCCTGGGGAGCGGCTGGGGCGCCGGCCCCCGCTCGATCAATGCGGCGAGGGGATCGACCGGCTGCGCCGGATAGATGTCCAGCACCAGGCGATGGCCATATTCGGCGATCGGCTTCAGCGTAAACACTTCAGGGCGCGCTTCGGTCCTGAGATCGAACACGAGCCGCACGGTCCCCGGCTTGAAGCGGCCAACTCGGACGGCTTTGACGTAAGGATCGCTGCCGCCGATGCGCGCGGCAAGCTCATCGAGTGGCGCGCTGATGGTGGCGCCATCGAGATCGATGACCAGCCGTTCGGGATTTTTCAGAAGCATCACCTGATGCTGCAAAGGCGACGCCGATTCGAGTGTGACGCGGGTATAGTCCTGCGCAGGCCAGACTCTCGCTGAGGAAACGGTAGTGGCCGCCGCCGCCAGCGCCGGCGCGAGCAGAGCGCCCAGCAGCAGATAGCGCGGCACACGCAAGCCGCGCAGGCGCACAGCGAGTCGGCGTGCGGGTTCGGGCGCAGCGCCTATCACGCTAGCCGCTCTAGACATGATTTACCCCGCTGCGTCGCTGCGCTCAACGTGACCTCGCGCCCACTACCCGCGACCGCCAAGCCGATGCGGACGTCGGGCGGCGGCAGTTGCTCGCCGATTTTTTCGGGCCATTCGACCAGACATACCGACTCGTCATTGAAGTATTCGCGCAGACCCGCATCCAACCATTCGCCCGGATCGTGGAAGCGATAGAAATCAAAGTGATACAAGTATAACTTAGAAAGTACGTAAGGTTCAACCAGCGTGAAGGTCGGACTTTTGATGCGCCCGACCGCGCCCAGGGCGCGCAGCACTCCCCGCGCCAGGACGGTCTTGCCGGCACCGACTTCGCCAGACAGATAAATCACCATGCCCGGACGCAAATACGGCGCCAGCGCCGCGCCGAGCGCGAGCGTATCGGTCTCGGCGGCAAGGAAACGCCTGAGTTGCGGTTTATGATGCTCAGCCATGACGACGACAGCCAGCGCACCGGCGCCTGCCGACGCGACCGCAGCAATTGCACAGATCAGGCAGTGGGGGGCGGAGCTCGGATTTCAGAAGATCGGCATCGCGGACGTCGATCTGCGGGACGCCGAACCGCGCCTGGGCGAGTGGCTGCGCGCGGGTTTCCATGGCGACATGGATTATATGGCAAAGCACGGGACCAAACGCTCACGCCCCGCGGAGCTCGTGCCGGGTACGCTGCGAGTCATCACCGCGCGGATGGATTATCTCGCGCGCCATGCGACCGACAGTTGGCAGGTGCTCGGTGATTCCTCGCGCGCTTACGTCTCGCGCTACGCCCTCGGGCGCGATTATCACAAAGTGCTGCGGCGCCGGCTGCAGCGGCTTGCGGACCGCATCGCGGAGCACTACGGTGCCCACCGCTATCGCGTCTTCACCGACAGCGCGCCGGTGATGGAGGTCGAGCTTGCCGCGAAAGCCGGCCTCGGGTGGCGCGGCAAGCACACGCTGCTGCTCGACCGGCAGGCGGGTTCGTTCTTCTTCCTCGGGGAAATCTACACCGATCTGCCGCTGCCGCTCGACGCGCCCGTGCGCGATCACTGCGGCACCTGCCGCAAATGCATCGACGTGTGTCCGACGCAGGCGATCGTCGGCCCCTACCAGCTCGATGCGCGGCGCTGCATCTCGTACCTGACGATCGAGCACCACGGCAGCATCCCGGCCGAGCTGCGGCCGCTGATCGGCAACCGTGTTTACGGCTGCGACGATTGCCAGCTCGTGTGTCCCTGGAACCGCTACGCGCGGCCCACCGATGAAGCCGATTTCGCCGTTCGCAACGGCCTCGATGACGTTACGCTCGTCGCGCTTTTCGCATGGACCGAGCAGGATTTCCACACGCGATTGCTCGGTACCGCCATCCATCGCATAGGCTACGAGCGCTGGCTGCGTAATCTGGCGGTCGGGCTGGGCAACGCCGGGACTTCGGATGAGATCATCGCCGCGTTGCGCGCCCGCGCCGGCCATCCCTCGCCTCTCGTGCGCGAGCATGTGAGCTGGGCACTGTCGCGCCACGGGATGGCCGCCAACGCCGCGCGACGTTAGGAGGGCGCGCGTGGCCCGCGTGACACGCGCCGCGTTATAAACCAGAATCGTGAGCCCTTCGCGCGTCGTGACGGCTCCTGCCCGACGCCCGCGATCGTCGCGTGCCCGCCTCGAAACTTATGGAGAACGAGAATGAAATTCGTCATCCCGGCCGTCGCGGTACTGGGAGCGCTGGCGCACAGCGGTCCCGCCCCCGCGCAGGCCTATCCGAACAAGCCGGTGCGCATGATCGTGCCGTTTCCTGCCGCGGGTGCGACCGACATTCTCGCGCGCGTGCTCGGCCAGAAGCTGGCAGACAGCTTCAGGCAGCAGGTCGTGATCGACAACCGGCCGGGTGCCGGCGGCACGATCGGCTCGCGCCTGGCCGCCGACGCGCAGCCGGACGGATACACGATCATCATGGGAACGACGAGCACGCACGCGATCGGGCCCAGTCTTTACGCCAAGCGCCCGTATGATGCAGTTCAGGATTTCACGCCCATTACCTTGGTGGCGACGTCGCCCAACGTCCTGTTGGTCGCCGCCGCAGTGCCGGCCAATTCGGTAAAGGAGTTGATTGCGCTTGCCAAAGCGAAACCGGGCCAGCTCAATTTCGGATCGTCCGGCATCGGCACGCAGTTCCATCTTTCGGGAGAGTTGCTGAAACTGCTGGCGGGCATCGATATCGTGCATATTCCGTACAAGGGCACGGCGCTCGTCTACCCCGACATGTTCTCCGGCCAGATCGCGATCCTGTTCGATGTTCCGCCGGTCGCCTTGCCGCACATCAAGGCGGGCCGCATCAAGGCGCTGGGCGTGTCGGGCAACCGGCGTGTCGCAGTGCTCCCCGACGTTCCCACGATTGCGGAGGCGGGCGTCGCGGGTTACGACGCCGATCTGTGGTTCGGGCTCTGGGGGCCGGCACGGTTGCCTCGCGAGCAGGTCAAGGTCCTGCACGCGGAAGTCGTCAAGTCGCTGGAGTCCGCCGATCTGAGGCGGCGCTTCGCCGACCTGGGGGCAGAGGGTGGAGGCAATACGCCCGAAGCTTTCGCCGCTTTCATCAAGGCAGAAATCGCCAAATGGGAAAAAGTCGTCAAGCAGTCCGGCGCGCGCGCCGAGTAGACCCGAACTCACCTTCCCCTTCAAGGGGAAGGCCGGGATGGGGATGGGGCAACCTTGTAGACCGCAGCGCGGCTGAACTCACACTCCCGACCCTGTGACGAAGCTTCTAGATGCGCTGCGTTCAGCTAGTCGGCGGAGGTGATCGGGATATTGCGGCGGATGTCGCGCGACATGCGCAGCGCCGTTTCAACGCCGCGATAGTAGCCCGGAATGTAGGCGGTGTCGCGGAAGCCGAGGGCGCGGTAAAAATCGCGTGCCGGATGATTGTGGGCGCGCAGCTCGAGGTTGATCGTGGCGATACCCGCCACCAGCGCCGACTCCTCGAGCCACTTGAGCAACTGGGTGCCGATGCCGCAGCGCTGGTGCGACATGCTGACCGCGAGCAGCGACAGGTGGGCCTGTGTATCGCCGAAATTCATGATCGCAAAACCGACGAGCGGATTGCGCACGGTCGCTACCAGCACGGTCGTGTCGCGCGCCTGGATAGAGCGCGCCACGCGATCCGGATCCCACGACCAGCCGTTGAGGCCGGCTTCGATCAGGACGCGCGACATGAGCGCGATCGGATACGCGTCGGGGGCCTTCGCGACTCTCACCGTGACGGCAGGCATGCGCTAAAGCATAGCAGGCGTTTCATGAAAACGAAACGGCTGAAACCTTGGACGCGCATTGTGCGCTGGAAACACCGGCGGACGCGCCCGCGGAAACGCTGATCAAAACGGCGATTCCGTCACGTCGGCGCACACTGGAAGGAGCATGAAGGGGAGGCTGCCGGCCGGGGCTGGCCGTCATGCGACGGCTGACGCCTCGGCGCGCCCGTGTTACGAATCGCGCGCTAAGCCGTCTTGGGAATGAATCGCAGCGCGACGCCGTTGTTGCACCAGCGCTGGCGCGTGGGCGGCGGCCCGTCATCGAAGACGTGCCCGTGATGTCCGCCGCACTTCGCGCAATGATATTCGGTGCGTGGCAGCACTAGCTTGAAGTCGCGGCTGGTGGCGAAGGCGCCGGGTATGGACGTGAAGAAACTCGGCCAGCCCGTGCCGCTCTCGTACTTCATCGCCGAAGTAAACAGCGGCAGACTGCACCCCGCACAGACGAACACGCCAAGGCGTTTCTCGGCGTTGAGCGCGCTGGACCCCGGGCGTTCGGTGCCGTCCTCGCGCAGCACGTCGTAGGCCGCCGGCGACAGCATCTTGCGCCATTCGGCTTTGGTGCGCTGGATCGGCGGCGTCGGGGACGCGACTTCCGCCTTGTCCGCGAGCAGGCTTTTCCAGTTCTTCTGCAATTCTTCGATCTCTTTGGTGCTGGCGGGGGCTGCCGAACAGGCGCCCAGCGGCAGCCAGCCCAGCAATGACCCGAGCGACATACTTTTCAGAAACAAGCGGCGTTCCATCACCTGACCTCCTGAGTGTTCAGACCGACAAGCGCGCTACAAATTCCGTGTCGCGCCCGTTACGGTGCATAAGTCGGAGCAGCGCCTGATTCTTTACATGGGCGGCGGCGGCCGCATCGTCGCGCGATTTACGACTTGCCGCGACAAATGCCATGAAATGGCCACTTCGCACGGCTTCACAAGGTCGAATGCGACCCGAAGATCACGGTGCACTGGCTCGACAAGACGCCCCCGTTGCCGTGGGCGCTGGAGCCCTGAGCAGGGATCGGCGGCAACGCTGAGCAGGGACCCCGCTTGCGGGGATGCGACCGTGGAGCCGATCATGGGCGCGTATCGCCGATCCCTGCGCGTCTGCGAGGTCAGATCCCCAAAGGGGCCCCTCTTCCGCTCTCCGACGCGCCCCGCTTGCGGGGATGCGACCGCGCAAGCGCCCGACGCACGGCTTCACAGAGTCGAGTGCGACCCGAAGATCACGGTGCACTGGCTCGACAAGACGCCCCCGTTGCCGTGCGCCAGCGCGATCTCGCAGTCCTTCACCTGCCGCTTGCCGCATTCGCCGCGTACCTGGCGCACCGCCTCGATCATCACCAGCAGGCCGTACATGCCGGGATGGCAATAGGACAGCCCGCCGCCGCTCGTGTTCACCGGCAGTTTGCCGCCCGGGGCGATATTGCCGTTGGCGACGAAGTTGCCGCCTTCGCCTTTGGGGCAGAAGCCGAGGTCCTCGAGAAACAGGATCGGCGTGATCGTGAATGCGTCGTACAGCGACAGCATGTCGACGTCGGCCGGCTTGAGTCCCGCCATCTTGAATGCCTTGGGTCCGGATTCCGCCGCAGCGGTCACGGTCAGGTCCGGCATGTTGGAGATCGTCGCGTGGCTCAGCGCTTCGCCTGTCCCCAATACGTAGACAGGTTTTTTCTTGAGTGTTTTCGCGCGCGCCGCGGAGGTCACGATGAGGGCGCCTCCACCGTCCACCACCAGGCAGCAATCGCGCACCGTGAATGGGTAGCTGACCATGCGCGCTTTCAGCACCTGGTCGACCGTCAGCGGCTCCTTTTCCCATGCCACCGGATTGAGCAGCGCCCATTGGCGGGCGGCCACGGCGACTTCGGCGAGCTGCTCGCGCGTCGTGCCGTACTGGTGCATGTGACGCGCGGCGGCCATCGCGTACGCGCTGATCGGCAATATCGGCTTGTACGGCGTTTCGTAAGGGTTGTACTCGCGGGGGCTCGCCGCTGCGCGGCTTACCGAGCGCTGCGTGCTGCCGTAGGCAATCAGCGCCACTTCGCAAAGTCCGGCCTCGATCGCGGCCTGCGCGTGCGCCAGGTGTGACATGAACGACGAACCGCCGATCTGCGTGCCGTCGAAATATTTTGGTTTGAGGCGGAGATACTCGGCGAGCGCCATGGGACCCATGCGCACCTGGGTCGCCGCGACGAAAACGGCATCGACGTCGGCAAGCGTGAGCCCGCAGTCGTCGAGGGCGCGCCGCGTGGCCTGGGCCATGAGATCGAGCGGGCTCGTGTGGGGCGCGACCAGCCCGAGATCGGATTCGGCGGCGCCGACGACAGCGACACTGCCGCGTTTGAGGTGGCTCATTGCGCGCCCTCCGCCGGCGTGAACACGGGGTACGGCGGCTGCTTGTCGTCGCCGGGATGGATTCTGACTTT
>JBKJZR010000039.1:0-5393 GCA_046715035.1 Burkholderiales bacterium
ATCGTCATCCAGAACGGCTGCTCGCCGTGATCGGTGCGCTGCAGCGACCAGCTCGCATTGATCATCGTGCGGGTCGCCGCCATGCGGCGCGCGAGGCCGATGATCGTTGCGGGGTCCACGCCGGCGATCTGCGCGGCCCACGCTGCCGACTTGGGCACGCCGTCGGCCGCGCCCATCAGATAGCGCTCGAAGCGCTCGTAGCCGACGCAGTAACGCGCCAGGAAGTCGCGCGCATGCAACCCTTCGGCGACCAGCGTGTGAGCGAGCCCGAGCATGACCGCGACGTCGGTGTTGGGGCGCACCGCGATCCACTCCGCGTCGCGCACGCCGCTCATATCCTGCGCGACCGGGCTTACGTTGACGAAAGCCACGCCGTCTGCGCTCATCCGGCGCAGGTATCCGCCGACCTCGTGCTCGCTCGCGCCGCCGGAATTGACCTGCGCGTTCCTGACCGGGACGCCGCCGAATGCGACGAAAAGACGCGTGTGCCGGGCCATGACCGACCACGCCGTATGCGTGAGCCGCATCTGCGGCATCGACACGGCCACACGCGGCAGGATCGCGTAGGCGGCCGCCAGACTGTACGAGCCGGAGTGGCCGACATAGCCGCCGATCGCGTTCATGAACCGATGGCCCTGGCTCTGCGCGTGGTGGAAGCGGCCGGCGCTTGCCCATCCATACGAGCCCGCGTAGATTGCTTCGTTGCCAAATTCAGTCCGCACGCGCGCGAGCTCGCGCGCGACGAGATCGAGGGCTTCGGGCCAGGGAATCTCGACGAAAGGCTCGGCGCCGCGGCGCTCCGGATGTGCGCCCGCGCCGCGCTCGAGGACGCTTTTGCGCACTGCAGGGCGCCGCACCCGCGACGGGCCCGACGTCGCCTCGACCATCGACTCGCCGATGGGAGAAGGGTCGGGGTCTGGCGCGAACGGCTTCATGCCGACGAGCCGCCCATCCCGGGTTTCAGGCTCGTACACGCCCCAGTGCGTCGATGTGAGAGAAAGACCCATAGCGAAGAGACGCGGAAGTATGTTCTAAATTATGATACGGTAAATCGGATTATGATACACAGCGAACGATACGGGCGGGTTCGGCAGGGTGTCAATACGCGGAAATATTCGTTGCAAGCGCCGCGCTCGCGGGCCCGGTGTTCCCGACGCCGTGACTGACCACCGATGATCACCCACGCGACGGTCGAAGTCAGGGGCGCGCGCAGCGAACTGGCGGCGTTCGCTGCCCGGCTCGAGGTGCTGTTCGCGCAAGGGGACTGCGGCGATGGCATCGAGGAACAGCTCACGGACGCAGCACTCCATTACGACATCAAGGTCGAGGGCGGTGTGCCGTTTCCGCCGTTCGCGCTGGCGTCGCGCGAGTTCCCCGCGCTCGAGATTGCCGTCGAGTGGGTGAATGCCGCCGACGGGACCCGCGGCGCCGCACGCATTGTCCGCGGAACATTGGTGGAACAGCGCATCACCCACGAGGCACCCACGGCGGACGCCGGCCAGGCGCTGGCGATTTGTGTCGATGCGACCGGATACCTGACTCTCGCGTTGAGCGCGCTGCGCACGGGGCGCGACGCGTATCGCGGCTACGTGCTGACGGGGCGGCAGGATGCGCTGTTCACGATGGCGCGCGATGCTGCGGGCGATATCGAGCTCAGGACGACGCAGGGGGCGGCTGAATGGAGTCGCGGCTGGAGCGTGCCCGCAGGCGCAGAGCCAGCATACGGCGAGCTCGACCCGCCGCAGCCGATCGAGCCGCGCGAATTTCGCGACCTCGAGCAGCTCGCCCGGGATTTCGTCGCGCGCTGG
The DNA here is from genome assembly GCA_046715035.1 of Burkholderiales bacterium. Lineage (GTDB taxonomy): Bacteria > Pseudomonadota > Gammaproteobacteria > Burkholderiales > SG8-41 > PALSA-1004. The sequence goes on from JBKJZR010000039.1 coordinate 1,809, forward strand.
ATGTGGTTCGCGAGCGGACCGCGCGAGGAGATCGCGATCGAGATCGAGCGCTATCAGCGTCTGGGCTACGAGGTCAGCGACGCGAACGTGCGCTCGTCGGCGCTGCATCGCATCCGCGAGCACGCCATTACCGCAGGCGGATCGCTGCGCTACAGCACGCTGGACCACGATTCGGCGTGGGTTGCAGAAACGCTCGCGCGGTGCTGGGCGTGCAATGAATAAAAGTCGGCTATGAAGACGCGGCGTCTGTCAGCCCCTGTTTCGGGCAGCACGAACCTCACGCCCGCTCAGTATCGCAAGCGCTTCGGCTCGATGCGCTAGGCGCTCGCAGCCGACCCGCCGGGATCAGCTCGGCAGTAGCGATTCGGGAACTGGATTCAAGTTTCCCGGGACCCGATCAGGCGAGCACGGGCGGCAGCTTCTGCGCGAGCGCCGCGCGCTCCGCCGTGGCTTTGCCGTTGAGAGCGAACCCGAGCAGGTTGCCGCCCGCGTCGCAAAACAGCGATTTGACGCCCTCTTCATCGGCGGTCACGCGCCAGTCGCCGGCCGCACCGGCGGGCGGCGGAGAGACGATGGTCGGACACGCGGGCGTCTTCACCAGCACCGGCATTGCCGGATAAACAACCTGTGTCGGCTTGCCGGCAAGCGTTGCCGCTAGCGCGCGCGCCGCGTGCATGATGGGCATCACAAACGGCAGCACCAGCCCCTCGACCTCAGCGCAGTCGCCGAGCGCGTAGACGTCGGGATCGCTCGTCTGCAGGCTGCGGCTCACGACGACGCCGCGGTTGGTCTTCAGTCCCGCCGCCTGCGCGAGTGCGATGCGCGGCCGCAATCCCACCGCCGACAGCACGATATCGGCGGCCAGCTGGTCGCCGTTGGCGAGCGTCAGCTGCACGCCGGCGCCGCTGGGGTCGATCGAAGTGACGCTCGTCCCGAGATGCCAGGTCACGCCGAGCGCCGCGAGTCTGCGCTGGAGCATCGCCGCGCCTTCCGGCGGCAGCAGGCGGGACAGCGGCTGCGGCGCGATGTCGATGACGCTGACCTCGAAGCCGCCGCTGGTGAGGTCGTTGGCAAACTCGCAGCCGATCAGTCCGCCGCCGATGACCGCGACCGAGCGCTTGCCTGCGATCGCCGCCCGAAACCGCGTGTAATCGCCGAGGTCGTTGATGGTCATCACGCGGTCGGCCGCACTTCCCCCGATTGCGAGCTTGATCTGGTCTGCGCCGAGCGCCAGTACGAGCCTGGAGTAAGAAACCGTTTCCTGGTGTATCTGTATCGTGTGCTGCGACGCATCGAGTGCGGTGACCTGGACGTGGGCGCGCACGGTCGCGTTCAACTGTGCGCTCATCTGCTCGGCCGTATTCATCGCGATGGCTGCGGGCGCCTTGCCCGAGCCGAGCGCGCTCGACAGCATGGGCTTGGAGTAGAAGTGCGCGCTGTCGGCGGCCACCACCGTCAGCGCAACCTCCTTGTCGAGCTTGCGCAGCTCGCGCGCGACGTTGTAGCCGGCGAGGCCACTGCCGACGATGACGATGGGATGCATATTGTCGTGACTTCTGGAATAGTAGAAAAAAAACCTGCCGGCGGTGAAGCCGGCAAGGTCGGTCGTCGTTAAACGTTACGAAACCGGCGACAGTTCGGTTTCGCTCGACGCCTGTCCTGAGCCCCGTCGAAGCCTGTCCTGAGCTCCGTCGAAGGGGGCTCCCCTCGCCCTCCGGGGAGAGGGGTTGGGGGTGAGGGTCGGGCGGCGTAACGCAGTTACGTATAGCTCGATAGTTTATCAGGATGCGAAACGCTGACGCGTCACGATATCTCAACTTCCTGGGTGAGTTTGTCTTCGTCCCGAGCGTTGTACGTCCGGAGGGCGTTATTGCTGTTCTCTTCACGCATTGCTGGTTTCATGCGCAGGCTTGCCCACCTGAATGGTGACCTCCTCGCCGCGACTGCCCGCCCTCAGCGCTTGTACTGCTTGGGCTATGCGTTCGCCGTAGTCCGCGTCGGCATTGCGGAAGTGCCCGATGGCGCGCTGGATGATGTCGTCACGGGTCACGGCCGAAAGAACTCCCGCGATGTTGGCCACCAGCCGCTTTTTCTCGTCCTCGCTGATTAGCCGGTACAGATCGCCGGCCTGCACGAAGTCGTCGTCCTCCGGGTGCTTGACCCAGGGATGGCTGCCCGTCAGCCCGTGGATCTCCATTCCGGCATACGCGGGTTCATTCGATTGCGCCGGCCCGTCGAAGCTGTTGGGCTCGTAGTTCGGGCTTCTGCCGCCGTTGTCGTCGAAGCGCATGGTGCCGTCGCGGCCATAGTTCTTTGCTGTGGCAGCGTGCGGGCAGTTGACCGGCAGCCGGGTGTGATTGATGCCGAGCCGGTAACGCTGCGCGTCGCCGTAGGAAAATAGCCGGCCCTGCAGCATCTTGTCGGGTGACGGTCCGATGCCCGGCACGAAGTTCCCCGGGTTGAAGGCGGACTGCTCCACCTCGGCGAAGTAATTCTCAGGGTTGCGGTTCAACGTGAGCTTGCCAACCTCTTGCAGCGGGTAATCGGCATACGGCCAGACCTTGGTCAGGTCGAACGGGTTGAAGCGATATCTCGCCGCCTCGGCCACCGGCATGATCTGCATCTTGAGCGTCCACGAGGGATATTCACCGCGTTCGATTGCGTGAAGTAGATCGAGATGGTGGTAGTTCGGGTTTTCGCCGCCGACTCGCTGCGCCTCCTCGGTGGTGAAACATTTGATGCCCTGATCGGTCTTGAAGTGGTACTTGACCCAGAACGCATCGCCGCGCGCATTCACCCATTGAAAGGTATGCGAGCCGAAGCCGTCCATGTGCCGCAACGAGGCGGGGATGCCGCGCTCGCCGAAAAGCCAGGTGAACTGGTGCGTGGCCTCCGGCGAATGCGAGAAGAAGTCCCAGGCGTTGTTGGGCTCCTGCACGTGGCTGTAGGGATCGCGCTTCTGTGAGTGAATGAAGTCCGGGAACTTGAGCGGATCGCGCAGAAAGAAGATGGGCGTGTTGTTGCCCACCAGATCGTAGTTGCCATCCTCGGTGTAGAACTTGACCGCGAAGCCGCGTGGGTCGCGCACGGTGTCCCTCGACCCCAACTCGAGCGCCACGGTGGAGAAGCGCAGGAAAACTTCGGTCTTCTTGCCGACGCCGCCGAGAAATTTGGCCTTCGTCCACTGGGAGACGTCGCGGGTGACCTCGAAGACGCCATATGCCGCCGAGCCTCTGGCGTGCACCACGCGCTCGGGGATACGCTCGCGGTCGAAGCGGGCGAGCTTTTCCATCAGGTGGTGGTCTTGCATCAGCACCGGGCCGGCCGCGCCGGCCGTTTGCGATTGCTGATTGTTCTCCACGGGTGCACCGCTTTCCGTGGTTAGGACGGGTCGTTCCGACATGACTTTCTCCTTCGTTAGCGACAGAGTATTTGGGAAGCGCTGATTAAGCTCTTCTACCATTCCTGCTTCCCCTGACTTGGGGGATTTACAAGGGGGCATCGCCCACTTGTTCAGACATTCCCTAAGCCGAAGCCGCCGTAGAACGACGCACGGAAGGTCACCCGGTTTGCGAACAATGTGAT
>JBKJZR010000040.1:0-6536 GCA_046715035.1 Burkholderiales bacterium
TCGGCTGACGGCACAAGGCCTGGAACCCTCACCGATGACGCCGCAGGAGCTGCGGCGCTATACCGAAAACGACGTGGGGCGCTGGACGCGTCTCATCAAGTCGGCCGGCATCAAGCCCGAGCAGTAGCAGACACGACACGCTGCTGATCCATCCCGCGCGAATTTCGCATTTAAACGAAGGCGCCGGGCGATTCAGCGCGAAGAGAGTTTGCGTCCAAGGTCGAGCGCGGTGTTGGTGCGCGCGGGTTTCGGCATCAGCCAGCGAAAGCCCTGCCTGATCACGGCTTCGACATTGTCCGTTTCGACGTGGGGATGACCGCATGCAACGTCGTGCGACTTGCAGATATCGACGATTTCCGCAATTGCGGCTGCCACCGTGGGATGCGCATACTGGCGCGGCAGGCCAAGGCTCTGTGAAAGGTCGCCTTCACCGATGATCACCACCGCGATGCCGGGCACGTCCTCGAGTATGCGCGGCAGGTTCTTGATGCCTTCGACGTCCTCGCACATGATGCCGACGAGAATTTCGCCTTTTGGATCGAGCGGCCAAACGTCGGCGCGGTCGTAGTATTCCTGCTGCGCGAGTCCCCAGTAGCGCGCGGCGTTCGTCGGGCCATCGCCGCGTTGTCCCCTGGGCTCGAAGCGCGGCGCGGTGGATGGCCGTGCGTAGCGGCACGCGGCAACGGCACTGTGCGCCTCGTCGACCGTGCTCACGTGCGGCCAGATGATCCCGTACACCCCCATGTCGAGCGCCTGCTTGGCCACCCATTGGTTGCGCTCGCTGCCGTTCGGCGGAATACGCACGAGCGGGGTCACGACGGGGGCGACGCTCGCCGACGCAGCGATCTGCCGCCGGTTGAGCATGTATTGCAGGCAGTCGCGCAGTGTCTTCGCGTCATAGGGTCCGTGCTCCATTTCGAACACCACGCCGTCGTAGCGCTCGCCGGCAACCGCCTGGGCACTGCCGACATCCGCCGGCGAAAACGTGACAAAAACGTTTTGTCCCTGCTCGAGCACCTTGATCACGCCGTTCAATCGGGGAATATCCATGGACGCTCCTGAAATCTGCACGGACTGCAATACCTTGGCGCGCCGCGCCGAATCGTCATTGTAGCGCCGCAGCCCGCGCGCGCCGGGGGACGCGCGAGGAAAACCGAGCACGCAGTTCGCTGAACTTCTCCGTTCGCGCTGAGCCAACGCCGCACGTGTGCCGGGTGCAGCGCACGCGAGTTACAAATTGTTACGCTTTCGACGGGATAGAAGCGACAGGCCTGCGCTCTAACTCGACACAGGAGGAACGACTCATGAAATTAATCAGATCCGCTGTCATTGCATCCGCGCTGGCCGTCTTGGGAGGCTGCGTAGCAGTCCCGGTGGGAGGGGGATATTACCCCGAAGCCACGACGTATTACGCGCCACCGCCGGTCTATTACGCGCCCCCCGCGTACTACGGGCCTTCGATCGGGATCGGCATCCATCGCGGTTGGCGCGGCGGACGCCACGGGCACGGGCACGGGCGCGGACACTATTAGCGCGGGGCATCGCCCCCTCGTTCAGACATTCCCGATGCGCACGCTCTTGCGCGCGCATCGGTGCCTGCGCGCTTGACAGCGTAGGCGCGTCGATGAAATGATCCCCCGGCGCGCGCGGCGGCTCATGGCTTACCTCCCGTAATCGAACCAGCGCTGCTCCTCGCCTGCGCGGCCGCAAGCGGTCAACCACCGACAGGGAGCTCCGATGAGCGACTACCAAGCGCGCTACAAGCGCGGCATGAAACTGCTGAAAAAAATGGGCCGCGAAGATCTCATGCTCGAGCAGAAGGCACTGCTGCCCGACATGTACGAGATTTCGGTCGGGCATCTGTTTGGCGACGTGTGGGCACGCCCGGGTCTGAGCCTGCGCGAGCGTCAACTCGTCACGCTCGCAGCCAATATCGCGCTCGCACGCCCGACCGGCAATTACTCGCACTATCGCAGCGCCGAGCACATCGGCATCACCAAACGCGAGATCTGCGAAGTCATCCTGCAGGTGGGACACTATGCGGGATGGCCCACTATCTCCAATGCGGTGCGTCAGTACACCGCCGTGCTCAAGGAACAGGCGAAGATCAAGAAAGGCAAGAAGAAGAGACCAACGCTGGTTTGAGCACACGTCGGGTCGCGTGGTTGCCGCGCGCGACGGTGCGTGGCCTCGAGTCCGAAGGAGCTGACATGAATCGAGCGATCGGCACCGGTTGCATTGTCGTGTGCGCCGTGCATCTACTGGCTGCCGGTGCTGCGACCGCGCAGCCCGCGTCGTCCCAGGCGGGCGATTTCCCGAATCGTCCGCTACGTCTGCTAGTGCCCAGCGCGCCGGGGGGCGGTACCGATATCGTTGCCCGTCTGATCGCGCAGGGGCTGAATGAAAGCTGGGGCCAATCCGTGGTCGTCGACAACCGGGGCGGCGCGGGCGGCATACCCGGGGTGACGGTCGTCGCCAAGGGCTCCGCACCTGACGGCTACACCATGCTCCTGGGAAGCAACGGGCATCTGTCGTTCGCCCCCGCACTCTATCGCAAGCTCGCCTATGACCCACTCAAGGACCTGGCGCCTGTCACGCTGGTGGCCAACCAGCCGTTCGTCGTCGCGGTGCATCCCGCCCTGCCCGCCGCTTCGATCAAAGAGCTGATCGCGCTCGCCAGGAGCCGGCCCAAATCGATCAGCTACGGCACCGGCGGCAGCGGGTCGGCGACGCACTTGGGCACGGAGCTCCTGCAGATCACCAGCGGTGTGTCGATGCTGCACGTGCCTTACAAGGGCAGCGGGCCCGGACTGGCGGCACTGATCGGCGGCGAAGTTCAACTGCTTGTGGCAGGACTCGCGACGCTGCTGCCGCAGATGAACAGCGGCAGAGTCAGGGTACTGGCGGTCACGGGATCGCGGCGTGCGAAAATCGCACCGGACATTCCGACCGTCGCCGAATCCGGGGTACCGGGATTTGTTTTCGACGTCTGGTACGGAATGGTTTATCCCGGCGGAACGCCGCGCCCTATCGTGCTGAAGACGAGCGGTGAGATCAACCGGCTGCTGAAGGTACCCGCAGTCAGCGAACGCTTCACCAGCATCGGCCTCGAGCCCTCCGGCACGACACCGGAGGAATTCGGCGAGCTGATCCGGCGGGAAATTCCCCGCTGGCAGAAAGTCGCGCAGGACGCTCACATCAAAGTGGAATGACCAAGGACGCATGAGCAGGAAAATCGCCGTCCTGGGCGTGGGAGCGATCGGCAGCAGCATCGGCGCGGACCTGACGCGTGCCGGCCACGACGTCACACTCGTCGACCAGTGGCCGGCGCACGTCGAGGCGATGCGCACGGCCGGCCTGCGCGTGCAGACGGCCGGTGTCGAGCAGCAGGTCGCGGTGCGCGCCCACCATCTTTGCGACCTGGCCTCGGCCCATGTCGCATTCGACCTCGTTTTCCTGGCCGCAAAGTCGAACGATCACCGCTGGCTTGCGGAGTTCATCCGTCCGTACCTGGCGAGCGACGGCGTGCTCGTCGGCACTCAGAACGGCATGAACGATGACTCGATCGCGACGATCATCGGGCGCCAACGCACGATCGGCTGCGTGGTCGAGCTGCAGGCGGAGAATTTCACGCCCGGACTTGTCGTGCGCAACACGCCGCGCGAGCGCACGTGGTTTTCCGTGGGCGAGCTCGATGGCTATCTCACGCCGCGCGTGCGCGAGCTCGAAACCATCCTCGGCGCAGCCGGGCGCGTCGAAATCACCGGCAACATCTACGGGGCCAAGTGGACCAAACTCATCGCCAACACGATGACGATGGGCCCGTTCGGCCTGCTCGGTCTGCGCAACTTCGAGGCCGCCGCGCTGCCGGGGATGCACGAGATCTCGGTGCAGCTCGGGCGCGAATCGCACGCGGTGGGCGCGGCGCTGGGGTACCGCATGGAGCCTATCTTCGGCCTGCGCGCCGACGAGTTCGCGGGATCGAGCGACGAGAACCTCGTGACGACGATGACGACTTTGCTGAGCCACGTCGGGCGCGGGCGCACCGCGCCCATCCACGACCATCTGAAAGGCCGCCGCAGCGAGATCGAGTTCATCAGCGGCGTGGTCGCACGCAAGGGCAAAGAGCTCGGCATCGCGACGCCCTGCAACGATGCGGTTGTCGAGATCGACCGGCGCATCAACGACGCCGAGATCGCCATGGATGCGGCGAACTTCGAGCTGCTGAAAACGTTGCTCGGTAAGCTCTAGCTAATACAGCGCAGGTGAGCGGCCGCGGCTCAGGCGGCGTTGCGCCAAACGCTGGCGAGCCACGGCTGCTGCTCGCGCGGCAATCCTTCAGGCCGGTAATAGTGGATGAGCTCGGTAAATCCCGCCTGGGTCGCATACCGGCGCCAGGACTCGAGATCGTGGTAAGCCCCGTAGCGGCCGCGGTTCCATCCCTCTTCGTTGTGGCCGTGGGGATTCGAGCTGAACAGCACCCCGCGCGGTTTGAGCGCTGCGCGCAGGTCGCCCAGCACGCGCGGCAGTTCGCGGCTGGGCACGTGAAACAGCGCGGCGTTGGCGAAAATGCCGTCGAAATGCGCGGCAGGCAACTCGAGCGCGAGAAAATCCCGCTGCCAGACCGTGCAGCCGCTGTGCGCGCGCGCCATTGCCGCAAAACGCGCGGATCCCTCGAGCCCGATAGCGATGTGGCCGAGGCGGGTGAACGCGGCAAGATCGCGCCCCGGCCCGCAGCCCAGATCGAGGATCGTGAAAGGCGGCGTGCCCTCGATGTGGGTCAGCAAAGCCGCGATGTTCTGGCTGACGTCGTGAGCGCGCGTGCCGGCCCAGAATTCCTCGGCGCGCGCGTCGTAGTAGTCGAGCGTCGCGCGCGCGATGCCGACGGCTTCGTCGTTATTCATCGTAGCGCCGCATTCTACGCGCTGGCAACGGCGAGACTTGGCAATGACGGGGCTGCGGGGTCAGGCCAGTCTGATCAGACCGTCCTGGAGTGCGACGAGCGGCTGCAGCGTCTGCGCGGACGTGCCGAATTGCGGGCTCGCGAGCACGGTCTGCGCCGGTGTCCAGCCGATGCCCGCGAGCGCTCCCGTCACGCCGTACTGATAGGCGAGATCGCCGCCGAGGGCCGCGGTGTCGCTGCCGCCCAGCTGCTCGCCGGCGAGCGCGCTCGCCAGCGCCCAGCCCGCGGGCGCGCCCGCCTGATCGTAGCGGTCCGCGATCCCCTGGAAATCGAAAGTCGCGACGCGCGTATTGAGCAATGGATCGCCCGACTGCGCGTTGTAGTCGCTCATCGCCTCGACCATCATCTGCAAGGTCGATACGCTGCGATTGGCAGCAGCGGCGTACCAATTGGCAAATGTCACGCTGTCGCCCGCGCCGCCGACGGCGAACACGAGGTTGTTGCCGCTCCGGGTGAAGCTCAGGTCCGCATAGCGGATGCCGCCACCCAGCGACAGCGTGTTGTCCGCCCCGCTGGTGGCGTTGACCGTATCCTGCCCGTTGCCACGGTTGAACACCACGATGTCGGCGCCCGCGCCCGCATTGATGACGTCGTTGCCCACGCCGCCGATAAAGATCTCGTTGCCGCCGTTGCCGGTCAGCGTGTCGGTGCCGGCCGCGCCGTGAAAAAAGTTGTTGCCGCCGTTGTCGGAGAGGACATCGTTGCCGTCCATGCCCTCAAGCCCGTCGTTGCCAGCGTCGCCGAGCAGAGTATCCGCACCGGTGCTGGCGCCACCGTTGAGAAGGTCGTTGCCGGCGCTGCCCGTCAGCGTGTTGCCGGCGGTGTTGCCGACGATGTAGTCGTCCGCAGTGGTGCCGGTGCCATTGAGCGCGGAAACTCCGGTCAACACGAGCTGCTCGACGTTCGCCGACAGCGTGCGCGTGACCGAGCTGTTGATCGTGTCGAATCCTTCGAGCGCATACTCGATCACGACATCCAGCGCGTTGTCTACCGTGTACACGTCATTGCCGATGCCGCCGGTCATCGAGTCGGCACCCGCGCCCCCGTTCAGAATGTCGTCGCCGTCCAGCCCGCTCAGCTGATTCGCAGCCGCGTTGCCGGTCAGCGTGTTGTCGAGAGCGTTGCCCGTGGCATTGATCGCCGCTGCGCCGGTCAGCATCAGCGTTTCCGTATTGGCCGCCAGCGAGTAGGTGACCGAGGCACTGATCGCATCGATGCCTTCGCCGGCGTTCTCGATCACGGCGTCGAAGATATTGTCGACCGTATAGGAATCGTTGCCGGTGCCGCCCGTCATGGCATCGGCGCCGCCGGCGCCATTCAGCGCGTCGTCGCCGTCGAGCCCGGACAGCTGGTTCGCTGCGGAATTGCCGATGAGCGTGTTGTTCAGCGCATTGCCGGTTCCGTTGATGGGTGCCACGCCGGTCAGCGTCAGCGCCTCGATGTCGGCGCCGAGCGTGTAGGTGAGCGACGAATAAACGGTGTCCGCGCCTTCGCCGGCGTTCTCGATTACGGCGTCGAGCGCATTGTCGACCGTATAGACATCGTTTCCCGCGCCGCCCGTCATCGTGTCGGC
>JBKJZR010000041.1:0-12901 GCA_046715035.1 Burkholderiales bacterium
GCGCTGGGAGAAGGATGCCGCGCCGCTCAAAGGGATGGTGACCGTCGGTTACCACAAGAACATGTCCTACCTGAACCATTGGCTGGGCATACGCGAAGTCGGCAATCTCGAGCCCAAGCCGGGATTGCCGCCGACCATCGCGCATATGAGCGACCTGCTCGCGCGGCTCGCCAGGGACCCACCCCGGGCGGTGGTGCGCGCCGCATATAACGATCCGCGCGCGGCGCAATGGTTATCTGCGCAGGCCAAGATACCGGCAGTCACCCTGGCCTACACCGTCGGCGGCAACGACCACGCGAAGGACCTGTTCGGACTGTTCGACGACACTGTGGCGCGGTTATTGGCGGTTGCGAGATGAGATGACGAGCGCCGATCTCGCGATCCTGTGGCCGGCTTTCCTCGCTGGCTTGCTCGTCACCGCGACGCATGTCCCCCTGGGCATCCAGGTGCTGAACCGCGGCATCGTCTTTATCGATCTGGCGATCGCGCAAATCGCCGGGCTCGGCGTGATTGTCGCCGACACAGTCGGTTTCGAGCCGCAGGGCTGGGGCGTGCAGATGGCGGCCCTGACCGCGGCCTTGGCCGGGGCGCTGCTACTGACCTGGACCGAAAAGCACTGGTCCGATGTGCAGGAGGCGGTGATCGGCGTCACGTTCATCCTCGCCGCGAGCGGAGCGCTGATTCTGCTTGCCAGCAATCCGCGCGGCGCGGAACACCTCAAGGAACTGCTGGTCGGGCAGATACTGTGGGTAAGCCCGGGACGGCTGCCGCTGGTCGCGGCGGCGTACGCTGCGATTCTGCTGGGTTGGTTCATGTGGCGCGAGCGTATCGGCCGCGGCGGGTTTTACCTGCTGTTTGCGTGCGCAGTCACCGTGTCGGTGCAGCTGGTCGGCTTGTATCTGGTATTCACTACGCTGATCGTGCCCGCGCTCGCAACGCGCCGCCTCAGTCGCTGGCGACTCCTCGTGGGTTATGCGCTGGGGACGGCGGGCTATGCGCTCGGTCTGGTTGTTTCTACACTGTCCGATTGGCCTTCGGGGCCGGCAATCGTGTGGGTCATGACCGCACTTGCCGTCGTCGTGTTCGCGCTGTTCGGTGCGGGAGCGCGGCAACAATACGCGTAACAGGACGCTCCGCGTCCAAAGCCGGCGTTGATTAGTGTCTCGCCAGGATCGTCAGTCATCTGAACAGTAAATTCCAGATTGGCCATCCCACCATACAGATCGAGACTGGTGCGGCCGCTGCCGCGTGCGCGCTGGCGCCGGACCACGTCGTGTGACGGGCGGAGCGGCTCTCCTGGTATCTCTCGGCGGATCGGCGGTCCGCCGCGCTCGCGTATAATGGCGCGTTTCGTGCGGGCATCGTCTCCCGCGTTCATCTGCTTTTTTTGGTGAAGCGGACCCGAACGAAACGCGAAGCTACCCAACAACCGGGCACCTCATGGAGCAATTTCACGGTACGACCATCGTTTCCGCGCGGCGCGGCAGGCGCGTCGCTCTCGGCGGCGATGGGCAGGTAACACATGGCAATATCGTTCTCAAAGCGAGCGCGCGCAAGGTGCGCCGGTTGTTTGAAGACCGGATCGTCGCCGGGTTCGCGGGTGGGACAGCCGATGCGTTCACGTTGTTCGAGCGCTTCGAGGCGAAGCTCGAGAAGCATCAGGGCAATCTGCTGCGCTCTGCGGTGGAACTGGCCAAGGACTGGCGCACCGACCGCATGCTGCGGCGGCTCGAGGCGATGCTGGTGGTGTGCGATCAGCAGAGCTCGCTCATCATTTCGGGCAATGGTGACGTCGTCGAGCCCGAGCACGGCCTGGTCGCCATCGGCAGTGGCGGACCCTATGCGCAGGCAGCAGCGCGGGCGCTGCTCGAGCACACGCAAATGACTCCTGAAGAAATCGTCAAGCAGGCGCTTACTATCGCTGGCGACCTGTGTATCTACACCAATCAGCACCACGCGATCGAAGTGCTCGAATAGCGGTCGGCGCTCAGCTTGCGGCGGTCAGCTTGAACCGCTGTGACTGCATGCTGATGGCTGAACGCTGAAAGCTGTTTAATGTCCTCCATGAACCCGCAGGAAATCGTCCACGAACTCGACAAGCACATCATCGGCCAGAATGCCGCCAAGCGCGCGGTCGCCATCGCGCTGCGCAACCGTTGGCGCAGGCAGCAGGTGCCGGAGCCTTTGCGTCACGAGATCACCCCCAAGAACATTCTGATGATAGGGCCGACCGGGGTCGGCAAGACCGAGATTGCGCGCCGGCTCGCGCGGCTTGCCGACGCGCCATTCATCAAGGTCGAAGCGACCAAGTTCACCGAGGTGGGCTATGTGGGCCGCGATGTCGATACGATCATCCGGGATCTCGTCGAAACGGCGATCAAGCAGACGCGCGAGGTCGAAACTCGCAAGGTGCGCCATCAGGCCCAGGACCTCGCCGAAGAACGCATCCTCGATGTTCTGCTGCCGCCCGCGCGCGACGGGGTCCTGGCGAGCGACAGCGACAATGCAACGCGGCAGAAATTTCGCAAGCGGCTGCGCGAGAGCGAACTCGCCGACAAGGAAATCGAAATCGAAGTCGCGATGCCCCAGGCGCACATGGAAATCTTCGCTCCCCCGGGCATGGAAGACCTGACCTCGCAGATACAGGGCATGTTCCAGAACCTGGGCGGCACACGGCGCAAAGCACGCAAGCTCAAGATCAGCGACGCGATGAAGCTGCTGACCGACGAGGAAGCAGCGAAGCTCGTCAACGATGAAGACCTCAAGTCGAGGGCGCTGGCCAATGTCGAGCAGAACGGCATCGTGTTTCTCGACGAGATCGACAAGATCACCAGCCGCTCGGAACTCTCGGGCGCCGACGTGTCGCGTCAGGGCGTGCAGCGCGACCTGCTGCCGCTGGTCGAAGGCACGACCGTGTCGACCAAATACGGCATGATCAAGACGGACCACATTCTGTTCATCGCCAGCGGCGCGTTTCACCTCGCGAGGCCCTCTGATCTGATCCCCGAGCTCCAGGGACGCTTTCCGATCCGCGTCGAGCTGGCGAGCCTCAACGTTGCCGATTTCGAGCAGATCCTTATCAATACGGACGCGTGCCTGACGCGGCAGTATCAGGCCCTGCTCGAGACCGAGGGCGTCAAGATCGATTTTCAGCCGTCGGCTATCAAACGGCTGGCGGAGATTGCGTGGCAGGTGAACGAGAGAACCGAGAACATCGGCGCGCGGCGTTTGCACACCGTGATGGAGAAGCTGCTTGAAGAAGTTTCCTTCAATGCCGCGCGCCAATCGGGCGAGACCGTCGTCGTCGACGACGCGTACGTGGACGGCAAGCTAAAGGGACTCGCGCAAAGCGAGGACCTCGCACGCTACGTGCTGTAGCGTTGGCAAGCTAGCGGGTCAAGACCAGCGGTTTTACGCCCAGCGCCTGGCTGATGCGATCGGCAGCGGCGCGTGCATCGGCCTGGCTCGCATACGGGCCTGCGTGCACGCGGAACAGACCCTCGCGGGGATGAATGTGCAGTGCCGGGGCCAGCCAATCGAACTGTACCCGCAGGCGCGCCAGATAACTGTCTGCGTTGTCCTGCGAGCCGAACGCCCCCAACTGTAGGAATACCCCCTGGGGGCCGGCAGCAGCGTTGGGAAAGGTTGCGGACTCCGATCTAAGGGCGGTCGCCGCCTCCGATGGCGCCGCCGATTCCGCGGGCAGCGGGATAGCAATCGGTGGCGCAGGCGGCGGTGCCGGGACAGGCACCCCGGCAATGGCGGCGGCAACGGTCGGAGCAGGCCGCGTAACCGCGGCGATGCGGGGTGCCGTCGCAATGCCGGCATCCGGAATGATGGTTTCCACATCGACCAGTGCCCTGCCTCCGCCCAGCACGCCGAGCTTGTAGGCAGCGGTATACGACAGGTCGATCAGACGGTCGGAATGGAACGGGCCACGATCGTTGATGCGCACGACGATGGATTTGCTGTTCGCCGGATTGGTGACGCGCGCATAACTGGGAATCGGCAGCACGGGGTGCGCGGCGGTCATCCCGTACATGTCGTAGATTTCGCCCGACGACGTTGGGCGACCGTGATAGCGCCGACCGTACCAGCTCGCCACGCCCCGCGCTTTATACGGCTGCAATGACACCATCGGCGAATAGTTTTGTCCCATGACGTTATATGGCCGCATCGCGCCGCGATGCAACGGCTCGGCCTTGGGCACCGCGTCGGGTACCGACTCGAGATTAGGTGGCGGGTTATCCCCCGGACCATCGTCGAGATAGTAACCGCCGCCGCGCGGAGCCGAGGGTCTCGCCATGGCGCCGCTGGGCTCGGGCGCGCGCGCAACAGGCGGAGCGGTCGCGTCGCGCGTGGGGACGGCGCCGCAAGCAGCCAGCAGGAATGCGATGCATACCGCCGCCGAGCACTGAACGGCAGCAATTGACGGAGTGCCGCCGATGGCGGCGTGATTTCGTCGGCCGCAACGCCGGGCGTCCAGCACCGGAAAACCTGCGTTCGATGATCGATTCGTTTCGTCAGCCATTTCGGGCGTGCAGTTTTTCACATTCAATGCGAGTTAAACCACGCGCGGTCGCTGGTCGCGAATAAAGCTTCTCACCGAGCAGTAGATTAGCAGACATGCAGTGCGTGAATTTTCTCACGCGAAGGGCGCGGCACCAATTTTCATCACGCCCGCGCGTGGAATTTCTCATGGCCACCGCATCAACACCGTAGCGCTTCGAAACATGCGCTGCGTGATTTTTCGCATACGCCGGATGAGATTACCCGCGCGCCAGGCAACGTCAAGGTTACGAGGGGGAGACAGGCCGGTCGCGACAATCGCGCGGCTATGCAGCATTTCTGAGTGGTGCTGCCCCCGAACAGGGGAGCGGGCGAGCGTGCTAGTTACGGATACCGGCCGTCATGGTCGCCACATTGCGCGACTGTGCTTTCGCCGAGAAGCGGCCAAACAAGCCGGTGGCGCCGCGCAATCCGTCCTTCAGCGCGAGGATGATGCGCACCTCCTGAACCGGAGTGAGGGCAGGACGCGCATAGGGCGCGCTGGACTCAGCGTTCGCGCGCAGCAACACCGCACTGCGCACGTTGCCATCGCCGGTAAGCACCGGCGTCGACAGGACGAATGCCAGCAGACCGGCGCTCAGCGCTTTGCGGTGGCGGGGACAGCAGGAGACGAGCTGGCCGACATGGACACTGGACTGCGGATGGACGGTGAACTTTGGAGCTCGGGAAAGACGCTTGTTGAGAACAGCGGCAAAATCCAGCGCAGACTGCGTGGAGAGAACTGGGGCTTCCCGCGCCCTCCAGCGGTGCAGTGCTGCAGTGCAGCGTTCCCAGGCAAAGGACGCGGCGGCGTGATCCGGACGTTGGCGCACGGCTAGCTGCAGCCGCTCGAAAAGAAAACCGTAATCCTGAGCGGGGGGTGGGCAGAAATCTTGTGCGGGAATAGACGGTTGCAAACCGGCCGAAGGCATGGTCGCGCCGTCGGTAAATGTTACATTTACCGTTTCGCAACAATCGCTTGTTCGGTACTGCACCAACATGTGGCCCCTCCGTGAAGCACTACGGCCGACAACTCGACCCAACGCAAGAAGCGGGCCCGACGCAGCAACATTTCTAGAATCAGCAGGCTGTGGAATTTGTCACGGTTTAGGCGTCGACCAATGTAAAGAATCCCGACACTGCGCGGTCATTTCCGCCTGCGGGATCAATGAATTTTCCGCTCGCTGCCCACGCGCACAATAGGGGAATTCCTGATGTCGTCGCGCCCCGACAAAGCTGCGACGCGCACGCCGGCCACCGACACGTGGCTTCCAGTTAACGCCTGCGCCCGAGCCAGGATGACCGTTACGTGAAAAGAGATGACGCGGGAGGCCGCTCGAAAAGTCAGGATTGAACCAGCTTCTTGTGCGTCTGGATCCCCATCAATATGCCCATGCCCAGGCAGAGCGTCACCAGCGACGTTCCGCCATAGCTGACGAGCGGAAGGGGCACGCCCACCACCGGCAGGATGCCGCTCACCATGCCCATGTTGACGAAGGCATAGGTAAAGAAGGTCAGCGTAATCGCCCCACCCAGCAACCGGGTAAACAGCGTCGGAGCATTCGCGGTGATCACCATTCCCCGCGCGATCACCGCCAGGAAAAGCAGCAGTAACACAGCGTTGCCGATCAGGCCGAACTCTTCCGAGAACACGGCGAAGATGAAGTCTGTCGTGCGTTCCGGAATGAAGTCGAGATGCGTTTGCGTGCCATTGAGCCAGCCTTTGCCGACCAGACCGCCGGAACCTACCGCGATCGTGGACTGTATGGTGTGGTAGCCCGCGCCGAGCGGGTCCTGAGAAGGATCGAGCAGCGTCAGAATGCGCTGGCGCTGGTAATCGTGCATCGCGGACCACAACAGCGGCAGGCTGGCGGCGGCCGCTAATGCCAGCCCGGCGATGATGCGCCACGACAACCCGGCGAGGAATAACACGAAACAGCCGGCAGCAAAGATCAGCAGCGCCGTTCCCAGATCCGGCTGGCGCGCGATCAAGGCGACGGGCACGATCAGCAATATCGCCGCGATGACATAGTTCCGGACTTTGAGCGTTGCTTCGTAGCGGTCGAAGTACCACGCCAGCATGAGCGGCGCTGCGATCTTCATCAATTCCGACGGCTGGATGCGGGTGACCCCGACGTGCAGCCAGCGCCGCGCGCCGTTGACGATGTCGCCGAATAGCGCGACGCCGACGAGCAGCAAGACTCCCAGCACGTAGATCGGCAAGGCGATGCGCATCAGGAAGTGCGGGGGGATATTGGCAAACCCGTACATGACGCCCAGCGCAACCAGAAGGTTGACCGACTGCGCCGTTACCCGGGGCATGCTCTGGTTGGAGCCGCTGTAAATCACCACTAGTCCGACCGCCATCACCAGCAACACGGCGGCGAGCAGGGGACCGTCGACGTGCATCGTCATGACGCGCGCGTAACGTCTAACCGTTGGCGTCAAGGCTGCGTTCCTTGGTGGGCTTGGGGGGGATCGGCAGCTTGCCGAGCAGATAATAGTCGAACACCTGACGCGCGATCGGCGCGGCGGCGCGCGCGCCGAAACCCGCGTTCTCGACGATGACGGCCAGCGCGATCTGGGGATTCACGGCCGGCGCGTATGCGATGAAGAGCGCGTGGTCGCGATGCCGCTCGGCGATGCGGCTGGCGACATACTTCTCGCCCGGTTTGAGCCCGATCACCTGTGCCGTGCCGGTCTTGCCCGCGCTCACATACTCGGTGCCGGCGAAGGCGCGCGCACCGGTACCCTCCTTGTTGACGCCGACCATCGCGCGCTTGACGACGTCGATGTGCTCGGGCCTGACCGCGAGCGTGCGTAGCGCCTGCGGTTCGATCGCCGTGCGCGCGCGGGTGACGATATCCTCGACGTAATCGACGATGTGCGGCCGGAACATGACGCCATCGTTGGCGATCGTCGCCACGGCCTGCGCGAGCTGCAGCGGCGTGTACGCGTTGTAGCCCTGGCCGATGCCGACGCTGATGGTCTCGCCCGCGTACCACTTCTGCCGGAAGCGCTTCATCTTCCATTCAGTCGACGGCAGGGTGCCCGACGACTCGCCGTTGATGTCGATTCCGCTGCGGCTGCCGAGGCCCAACTGGCGCATGAAGCCGGCGATGTTGTCGATGCCGAGATCGTTGGCAAGCACGTAGTAATACGTGTCGCACGACACGACGATCGACTTGTACATGTCGACTGTCCCATGGCCGCCGACCTTGTCGTCGCGAAACTGATGTCCGCCGAACATGTAGTAGCCGGGATCGGAAATCGTCTGCTCGGGGCGGCGTTTGCCGAGCGTGAGCGCGGCGAGCGCCATGAACGGCTTGAAGGTCGAACCGGGAGGATAGGTTCCGGCGAGCGCGCGGTTCACCATCGGCCGGTCGGGGGATTCGTTGAGCTCCTTCCAGTTCTGCGGATCGATGCCGTCGACGAACAGGTTCGGATCGAACCCGGGTTTCGAGACGAAGGCGAGCACGCCACCCGATGACGGCTCGATGGCGACCAGCGCGCCGCGGTTGTCGCCGAAGGCCCGGAAGACGACCTCCTGCAGCCGGGCATCGAGCTTGAGCACCAGATTGTTTCCCGAGACCGGGGGCTTGCGCGATAGCGTGCGCACCGCGCGCCCGCCGGAATCGACTTCGACTTCCTCGACGCCGGTCGTGCCGTGCAGATGCTTCTCGTATCTGTCCTCGAGTCCGGTCTTGCCGATGTAATCGGTGCCCTTGTAATTGGCGAACCGCTCGTCGGATTCGCGCTCGAGCTCGTCGAGCTCGCGCTGATTGATGCGCCCGATATGGCCGACGACATGCGAGAACATCTCACCCTGCGGATAGTGACGAAAAAGCCGCGCGTTCACGTCCGCGCCGCGGAAGCGATAGCGGTTCGCCGCGAAGCGGGCGACTTCCTCGTCGGTAAGCCGCGTGCGGATCGGCAGGCTCTCGAAACTCTTGCTCTCCTCGAGGAGCTTCCTGAAGCGGCGTCGGTCGCGCGGGCCGATCTCGACGACGGTTGCCAGCTCGTCGATCAACGCCTCGAGGTCGTCTACCTTGGACGGCGTGATCTCGAGCGTATACGCCGAGTAGTTGTGGGCGAGCAGCACGCCGTTGCGATCGACAATGATGCCCCGGTTGGGTACCACGGGCACGATCGAGATGCGGTTCGCTTCCGCCAGCGTCTGATAATGCTCGTAACGGATGACCTGCAGGTAAAAGAAACGCAGGAACAGCACCAGAAACAGGAACAGCACCAAGCCTGCCGCCATCGCCAGCCGCAGCCGGAAATGATGAAGCTCGAGGCGCGAATTGCGGATCTCGACGCCGGGATTGATCATCAGCTCAGACATGACCGGGATCTGACTTTGGTTTTTGCGGCAGCTTGAGTGCGAAGCACAGCACCGGCCAGAGCGCGCCGCCGATAAAGCTGCCGACGAAGTAGCTGAAACCGGGGAAGTCCGCGCCGCCAAGCATGCGGATCGTGAGGACGATTATATCGTTCAGGATCAGCAGCGGTATCACGTGCAGGATCTGGTCCTTCATCGTGAACATCAGGACGCGACGATGCAGTACGATGCCTGCGAACGCGAGCACGGAATAGGCGAGCGCGTGCTGGCCGAACAGGCTGCCGTCCGCAACGTCCATCATCAGTCCGAGCAGCCACGCGGCTGCGAAACCGACCTTGCGCGGTTGCTGGATGCACCAGTAGAGAACGACCAGCGCCACGAAATCGGGTCTGAGCGCCAAGACGGCGCCCGACCACGGCAGCAGATTGAGCATCAGCGCCGCGCCCAGGGTGAACACGATAAACAGCGGCCTGACGGGCAGCAGTATTTCGTGTGGCGAGATATCGCGCGATTGCATCAGCCGCCCCTTCTCGGTTTCTTGGCGCGGGGGGCCGGCCGCTCCTCTGCGGCGGGCCGCGGCGGGGCCTTGTTCTCCCATTTCAGCACGAGCACATGGCGCTGACGGTCGACGCCGGCAACCGGTGTGCAGACGATGCGCGCAAAAGGATAGGCGGCGTTGCGCTCGACGTTGACGACCCGGGCGACCGGCAGACCCGGTGGATAAACGCCGTCGATTCCCGAGGTCACCATGTCATCGCCATTCTGAAAATCGGCGTTGAGCGGAATGAATTTGAGCTCCAGGTGGCCATCGCGGCCGGTGCCGCCGATCATCGCGCGCAGTCCGTTGCGCAGGTTCTGCACCGGGACCGCGTGCTCTTTGTCGGTGATCAGGGTGATTTCGGCGAGCCACGGATAGGCGCGCGTGACCTGGCCGATGAGACCCCTGTGGTCGATCACCGGCTGGCCGGGCTTGATGTCATGCTGCAGTCCTTTGTCGATCACGATCTTGCGCGAGAAAGGATCGCGACCCGCGTAGAGGATTTCGGCAGCCTGCGTGCCTTCTGCATAGCGCTGTCGAGCGCCCAGCAGGCTGAGTAAATGGGCGTTTTCAGCGGCGAGCGCCTGATATTTTTGCAAGGCTGCCGCATCCTGCAGGCTTTGTTCCGCACGGCGGACGTTCTCGGCGCGCAGCGCAGACTGGGTGACGAAAAACTCGCCGACACGGCTGAGTCCCGCCGCCGGCGCCGCGGCCAGCCGCTGCAATGGGTAGAGGACCACGGCGACGACCTGACGGATGTCATCGAGATAGCGATAGCGCGCGTCGGCAACGAGCAGGGCTGAGGACAGCAGGAAACACAGCGTCAGACGAACGAGGGGAGCGGGACCGCGTTTGAAAAAAGGCGGCGGCGTGTGTTCCATAACCCAGCGGTCGGCTTTCAGCAGTCAGCTATGGCTTCGTGGCGCGACCGCGCCGGCTCCGGCTGATAGCTGAATGCGGGCAGCTTCAATCGTCCGTGAATATCGCGCCGAGCTGGTCCATTTTTTCGAGCGCCATGCCCGAACCGCGCACCACGCAGGTCAGCGGGCTTTCCGCTACGATCACCGGCAGGCCGGTTTCCTCCATCAACAGCCGGTCGATATCGCGCAACAGTGCGCCGCAGCCGGTCAGCACCATGCCTTTTTCGGCAATGTCGGCCGCCAGTTCGGGCGGAGTCTGCTCGAGCGCCGACTTCACAGCGCTCACTATGCTGTTCAGCGGCTCTGTGAGCGCCTCGAGAATCTCGTTCGACGATATCGTGAAGCTGCGCGGTATGCCTTCCGCCAGGTTTCGTCCTTTGACTTCCTTCTCGCGCACTTCCGAGCCGGGGAATGCAGAGCCGATTTCCTTCTTGATCTGTTCGGCGGTGGTCTCGCCGATCAGCATGCCGTAATTGCGGCGGATGTAATTGATGATCGCTTCGTCGAACTTGTCGCCGCCCACGCGCACCGAGCCTTTATATACCAGCCCGCCCAGCGCAATCACGCCGACCTCAGTCGTGCCGCCGCCAATGTCGACGACCATTGAGCCAGTCGCTTCGCTTACCGGCATGTCAGCACCGATCGCTGCCGCCATGGGCTCTTCGATCAGATAAACGCGCGAGGCGCCGGCGCCGATCGCCGATTCGCGGATTGCCCGCCGCTCGACCTGCGTCGAACCGCACGGCACGCAGATGATGATGCGGGGGCTCGGCGAGAACAAACGCGACTCGTGCACTTTCTTGATGAAGTGCTTGAGCATCTGCTCAGTGACCGTGAAATCGGCGATCACGCCGTCCTTCATCGGGCGGATCGCGGTGATATTGCCCGGCGTTCTGCCCAGCATCGCTTTCGCGGCCAGCCCGACTTCCTGGATCACCTTCTTGCCGTTGGGCCCGCCGTTCTGGCGGATCGCCACCACCGAAGGCTCGTCGAGCACGATGCCCTTGCCGCGGACGTAGATAAGCGTATTGGCCGTGCCGAGGTCGATCGCGAGGTCATTGTTGAAGTACCCGCTGAGAAAACCGAACATAACTGATTCCGACGTAAGGGAAAAATGCTCCAAATAAGCCTTCTATGATACCCTATTGCGCTCGTTTTTTTAAGCTCGACTGGGTCCCGATGGCAATCAGTCTCGACGATGTATACCGCACCGCGCACCTCGCCCGCATCGCGATCGAGCCGGGTGAGGCCGCCCAGGTTCAGGCCCAGCTGGCCGATATTTTCCGCTTGATCGAGCAAATGCAGGCCGTCGATACCGACGGAGTCGAGCCCATGTCCCACGCTCAGGATCTCACCTTGCGCCTGCGCGAGGATGCCGTGACCGAGTGTGACCAACGCGCGCGCTACCTGCCGCTCGCGCCCCAGCCGGCAGCGGGGCTGTATCTGGTTCCCAAAGTCATCGAGTAGAGGGACCTTTGCGCTTTCCGGGATACGCTCGATGCGGGGCGCATTCCGAACCCAGGATTCCATGCTGAATTTAACGGTCAAGCAACTCGCCGCCGACCTCGCTGCGCGGCGCGTCTCCAGTGTGGAGGTGACCGCCTATTTCATGCGCCGTATCGGCACGCTGGGAAAAGAGCTCAACGCTTTCATCAGTGTCG
This sequence comes from Burkholderiales bacterium, assembly GCA_046715035.1. Taxonomy (GTDB): domain Bacteria; phylum Pseudomonadota; class Gammaproteobacteria; order Burkholderiales; family SG8-41; genus PALSA-1004. The sequence continues at coordinate 12,010 of JBKJZR010000041.1, forward strand.
ACGAAGAGCTCAGTCTGGCCGGCGCGCGTGCGGCCGATGCGCGTCTCGCGGCGGGCGAGGGCGGGCCGCTCACCGGAATTCCCCTCGCGCACAAGGACATCTTCTGCGCGAACGGATGGCGCACGACGTGCGGCTCGAAAATCCTCGCCAACTTCGTCGCCCCCTACGACGCTCACGTGATCGAGCGTTTGAACGCCGCCGGGGCGGTGATCGCCGGCAAGACGAACATGGATGAATTCGCGATGGGCTCGTCGAATGAAACGTCGTTTTTCGGGCCGGTCAGGAACCCGTGGGACCGGCAGGCCGTTCCCGGCGGCAGCTCAGGCGGGTCGGCGGCCGCGGTTGCGGCGCGGGTCGTGCCGGCGGCAACGGGCACCGACACCGGCGGCTCGATCCGCCAGCCCGCGGCGCTGACCGGCATCTGCGGGCTCAAGCCCACCTACGGGCTGGTGTCGCGCTACGGCATGGTCGCATTCGCGTCGAGCCTGGATCAGGCCGGTCCCCTGGCGAGGACCGCTGAGGACCTGGCGCTGCTGCTCAACGCCATGGCCGGCCACGATACGCGTGATTCGACGAGCCTGGAGCGCGACCCCGAGGATTACACGCGCGATCTCGAGCGGCCGATCGGGGGCATGCGCATAGGCATGCCGAGCGAATTCTTCGCGGACGGTGTCGCGCCGGACGTCGCCAACGCGATCGAGCAGGCGATCGGTGAACTGAAGAAGCTCGGTTGTGAGACGGTCGAGGTGGCACTGCCGAACATGAAATTGTCGGTGCCGGTCTACTATGTGCTCGCGCCCGCTGAAGCTTCGAGCAACCTGTCGCGCTTCGACGGCGTGCGCTACGGCTATCGTGCGTCAGGATATTCCGACCTGGTGGACATGTACCAGAA
>JBKJZR010000042.1:0-5281 GCA_046715035.1 Burkholderiales bacterium
CCGGGCAGGTCGAAACAGTGCACGCGATACCGTGGCGCCAGCTCCCTTGCCAGACCGTCCCAAACTGACCCGTTCATGCCCCAGCCGTGGATGAGCACCAGATCCGGTCCGCTGCCTGTCATCGCAATGTGCAAGCTCATTGCGCATACCCCGGCGCACGGATACGTCGCAAGACGGGCGCGGCCATTGCTATCGCATTGCGCCGGCACGCTTCAGCCTGCGTCGTGCGCGGCACGCACCGCGGCGATGAGCTGCGCGACGTGCTGCGCGTCGTGCGCAGCGGTGAGCGAGATGCGCAGGCGCGCCGTTCCGCGCGGCACGGTGGGCGGACGTATCGCGGGCACGAGGACGCCGTGCTCGAGCAGCGCTGACGAAAGCCGCAGCGCGGCGTCGTTGGCGCCGACGAGCAGTGGCTGTATCGGTGTCTGCGACGGCATCATGCGCCAGCGCAAACCCGCAAGCCCGGCCCGCAACTGGGCGATCAGTTCCGCGAGCCGGCGCCGCCGCCAGTCCTCGGCTGCGACGATGTCGAGGCTGACGAGCAACGTTTGCGCCAGCAGCGGCGGCGCTGCGGTCGTGTAGATATAGGTGCGCGCGCGCTGCATCAGGGTTTCGATCAGCTCGGCGGCGCCGGCCACAAAGGCGCCGTATACCCCGGCCGCCTTGCCCAGCGTCGCCATATAGACGATGCGCGGCGAGGCGACGTCGAAATGCGCGAGCGCGCCGCGCCCTGCGTCGCCGAGCACGCCGAAGCCGTGCGCGTCGTCGAGGACCAGCCACGCGTCGTGTTCCTCGCACAGGCGCAGCAGCGCGCACACCGGGGCGAGATCGCCATCCATGCTGAACACCGTGTCGGTGACCACCAGTTTGCGGCGCGCGCGGGTCGATGCGAGCAGCTTGTCGAGCGCGCCCATATCGCCATGGGGGTAACGTTTGAGCTCTGCCCGCGACAGCAGCGCCGCATCGTTCAGCGACGCGTGGTTGAGCTTGTCGGCGTAGACGATATCGCCGCGGCCGGCGAGCGCGGTGACGATGCCGACGTTGGCCATATAGCCCGTGGAGAACAGCAGCGCGCGCGGCAGCCCGACGAAGCGGGCCAGCGCCGCTTCGAGCGCGGCGTGCACATCGCTGTGGCCGAGTATGAGGTGCGAAGCCCCCGCGCCGACTCCATAGCGGGCGGCGCCGCGCTGGGCGGCTGCGATCAGCCGTGGATCGCTGGCGAGACCGAGGTAGTCGTTACTGCAGAACGCGACGACCTCGCGGCCGTCGACGCGCACCCGGGCACCCTGCGGACTTTCGAGAGTGCGTCGGCGACGGGTGAGGCCGCGCGCTTCGAGCGCAGCAAGCTCGGCAGCGAGATCGGGGAGCGACATGAAGCGCCCTAAGAGCGTGAGGAGTGAGGAGTGAGGAGCAAACGCCCCGAGCCTCATGCCCAGCGCCGAAGCCTGTATAGCCGAAGCCAGGCGAACATCCAGCGCAAAAGACGCAAAGAAGAAACGTTACAAAGCATCCTCTCCGTCATTCTTTCTTTTGCATTGCCCTGCGACTTTGCGTTGAGAGGCTGCGCCAGATTTTCTCAACAATCGATTGATGAGTGACTCATACCGCCTCACTCCTCACTCCTCACTCCTCACGCCTCACGCCCCACCTCCATCGGATACATGCCGAGCCGGTCGAGCAGCGCGCGATCGTGTTGCGCTTGCGGATTTCCCGTCGTCAGCAGCTTCTCGCCATAGAAGATCGAGTTCGCTCCCGCGTAGAAGCACAGCGCCTGGATGGCCTCGGGCATGGCGTCACGGCCAGCGGAAAGCCGTACCATCGCCCGCGGCATCGTAATGCGCGCACAGGCAATGGTGCGCACGAACTCAAACGGATCGAGTTCCGGCGTACCGTTGAGCGGCGTGCCCTCCACCTGCACCAGATTGTTGATCGGCACGCTTTCCGGGTAAGGGTCGAGATTGGCAAGCTGCGCGATCAATCCAGCGCGGGTGTGGCGCGTTTCGCCCATGCCGACGATTCCGCCGCAGCAGACGTGCATGCCTGCCGCGCGAACGCGATCGAGCGTCTCCAGGCGGTCGTCCTGGGTGCGCGTGGTGACGATCTCGGAATAGAACTCGGGCGCGGTGTCGAGGTTGTGGTTGTAGTAGTCGAGCCCCGCCTGCTTCAGCTGCTCCGCCTGACCTTCCTTCAGCATGCCGAGGGTGGCGCACGTTTCCAAGCCGAGGCCGCGCACCGCCTTGACCATCTCGATCACCCGATCGAGGTCGCGCTGCTTCGGTCCGCGCCAGGCCGCGCCCATGCAGAAACGCGTCGCGCCGCGGGCCTGGGCCTCGCGCGCGGCGGCCACCACCGTCTCGACTCCCAGCATCGCCTCGTTATCGACCGAGGTGTGATAGCGGGCCGCCTGCGGGCAATAGCCGCAGTCCTCGGGACACCCGCCGGTCTTGATCGAGAGCAGCGTCGAAAGCTGTACGGCGTTGGGATCGAAATGCGCCCGATGGACTTCATGCGCGCGATGCAGCAAATCGCCGAAGGGAAGCTCGAACAAGCCCGCGATACGGTCGGTGCTCCAGCGCGTCTCGTGAGCGCTGTCAGCGCAGGGCGTCGGTGCTGCGTTTGCAGTATGTAAGGTCATGGTGTTATGTCGTTCGTAGACGGAAAAATGCAGACAGATCAGGAGTTTTCATCATCGATGACAAGCGCCGACTTGTCAAATCCGCGGCGGCGGAACCTGAACACCTGTCTAAAATTTGTACGCGGTCTGTGGGCGCAGCATTGCGTCCTGTGCACCGCACCGGCGGGCTCGAGGAGCGTATGCCGCCGCTGTTATCCCCAGCTGCCGTGGCTCACGGCAGCCCGCTGTCCGCGCTGCGCGCTGCCCACCCCGGACGGTCGCACGTGCGGCGCATGCCTGAGCGGAACGCCGAGCTACGACGGCGTATGCGCGGCATTCGCGTACGCCTGGCCGCTCGCCCAATTGATCCAGCATTACAAATACGGCGGGCGTCTCGCCCTCGCGACACTGTTCGCCGAGGCGCTCGCCGGTCGGCTCACCGCGCGCGTCGACCGCATCGTTGCGCTGCCGCTCTCCGCGCAAAGGCTGCGCGAGCGCGGTTTCAACCAGGCACTGGAAATCGCGCGCGTCCTGAGCCGGCTCACGGGCATACCGCTCGACGCGCACGCTTGCCGCCGGGTTCGTGATAGCACGCCTCAGGCAGCCCTGCCGTGGGCCGAGCGCGCCCGGAATATCCGCGCGGCCTTCGTGTGCGACGCCGATCTAAACGGTTTGCGCGTGGCGGTCGTAGACGACGTCATGACGACCGGCGCCACGCTGAACGAGATCGCGCGCAACCTGCGCAGCGCGGGTGCAATCGAAGTTCAGGGGTGGGTGGTGGCGCGGACGCTGCCGAAATAAAGTTTCGCGTTACGTTCGAGCTTTACGTAGCTGTCGCCCGGTTTCGTAATGTGCAAGAGTTGCGCGGAGGCGTATCGTCCGTCAGTTCGGATCGTCGGTGGCGCATCTGCGTTGCGCTCTCGCAGCCACACCTCTCGCCGCGGTGCCATCAACGTTGCGATCTCTGCCTAAGCAATCCGGCCATTTCATCGCTGAGATTCCCAATCCCAAGCCGCTGCAGGGCGGCGAGTTGCGCACTTAATAGCCCCTCGACGAAACCAGTCGATGGCCCCACGACGAGACCACTCGAAGGTCCCATGACGGGACCAGTCGGTGTCTGTGCCTGCGGAAGAACCGTGAGCGCACCGTTGACGTAAGTGATCACGTAATTCACCGCAGCCTGCCCAAAGGGCGCGATGGCATAGGCGCCAGGAGAGGAGCTAATCGTCGCGGGCGTACTGAAGGTCAGCGCGCCGGTCAGCTCCGCCGGGGTTTCGCTGGCGACGAACCCCGTGTAAGTTGCGGTAAACGGCGGATTCGGCACACCTTGTGCGCGTGATTTGTCATCAGCGCGGATCGTCAGCGCCGCCGGCGTGATAGTCCCGATGTTGCCGCTCGCGGTGGTGCTCGCAAACTGGTATCCGTAAACGCTGGCAGCTCCATCCATTGCGCTCGATATCGACAGGCCGGACACGGTCACGTTCTTGTTGATCCCGACATCCTTGGTGTCGTAACTACCCGCTGCCGGATTGTTCAGCGTAACCGTGTCGCCGTCGATCGTGCCGCCGACGGCATAATTCGCCGCGCTGAGCACGGCCGTGGTCGTGCCGTCGTAGACCTTGGTCACGGCGCCGGTCAGGCTCGGTGTAATACTCGGCGCAATGCTATAGAGGAAGCCATTGCCAGTCCCCAAAACGCTCGTCACGCCATAGGTCGCGTTGTATTGCTTGAAATTGTAGACAAGCCCACCTCGCGTGTCGGAAGCGGGATCGGTGGAATAGACCAGCCAACGGCCAGCGCCCGGATTCAATGCAACTGCGCCCGCGTTATTGACGAAATTGCCGCCCGCGGCCAGTACGATCGAATCGCCGGCGCCGCCCGCACTGACGGCCCCATTCAACGCAATAGTGCCGCCCGCAACCGCAATCAGCGTTCCGCCTATCGTGGAAACGCCCAGGGTAAGATCGTTGGCGTCCGTGACCGCAGCGTTATTTGCTCCCGCATTGTTCAGACTTACCGCCCCCTGAAAGTCGTTGCCCGCCAAATTCAACGTAATCGCATTCGCCCCCGTCGCGAAGCTCGAAGTGCCCGTCACGCCAAGCACACCGGTCTGCGTGATCGCGCCACTGCCGGAGGTGGTCGCCGTGAGGTTGCCGCCCACCGTGACCGCCCCGCTGAAGACGAGCGCGCCGGTGGACGTGGCACCGAGGTTGCCCCCGATGGCCGAGGCCCCGAGCGTCAGGGCGTTGGCGTCGGTGATAGCGATATTGCCCGCCAAAGTCGCCGCGGTGAGCGAGACCGTCCCACGGAAGTCGTTACTGTTCGTCAGGGTGATCGGGCTGCCGGTCGGACCCGAGTCGAAGCTCACCGCGCCCGTGCCGGTGGTGATGGTCGTGGCTCCCGACTGCGTGATCGCGCCATCGGACACCACCGCAAGCGTATTGGCGAGGTTCGCCATCGATATCGTGCCCAGGGTAAGCGCGTTGGCGTCGGTGATCGCTACATTGCCGCCGTTGTTGGTCACGGCAACCGCGCCGGTGAAATCGTTGGCCCCGTTGCTGAGGATGACTGCGCCGGCGCCAGTGGTGAAGCTCGCCGTCCCGGCAGTGGCCGCCTGCACGATCGCTCCGGTCTGCGTGATCGTGTTGGCGCCCGTCGCCGTCACCG
>JBKJZR010000043.1:0-25598 GCA_046715035.1 Burkholderiales bacterium
GCAATCAGGTCGCGGTAGTTGATGTCCAGCGGCTGCATCGCGTGCGGCGTCACGACCTGGAAGGTGTCGAGCGCGTAGCCGCTGCGCGTGGTGTGGACCCGGGCGTCGAGGATGTTGAAGCCGGCGACGTCGAAGTAGCCGCAGATGCGCGCGAACAGGTCGGCCTTGTCGGGCGCGTAGACCAGCACTTGCAGCCCTTCGCCCACGCTCGAAAGCCGCGCGCGCACCACCGCTTTCGGCGTCGCCACGTGGTCCGCGAGGGCGCGCGCATGCCAGGCGATGTCGGCGGCGTCGTGGCGCGTGAAATAGCTCAGCTCCAGCGTGTCCCAGAGCGGCTGCTGCACGCCGCTGGGCAGCGAGTGGAGGTTGAGTATGTTGAGCGCTTCGTTCTTGCGCGCTTGCAACTCGGCGTCGGCATCGGGCTTGGCGCCGCCCAGGGCACGCAGCGTGATGCGGTAGAGGTCTTCGAGCAGCTTGCCCTTCCAGGCGTTCCAGACCTTTGGGCTGGTGCCGCGGATGTCGGCCACGGTGAGCAGGTAGAGCGCGGTCAGGCGCCGCGGGTCGCGCACCCGGGTGGCGAAGGCTTCCACCACGTCCGGGTCGCTGAGGTCCTCTTTTTGCGCCACGCGGCTCATCGTCAGGTGCTCGCGCACCAGGAAATCGATCAGTTCGGCGTCTTCGCGCGCCACCCCGTGTTCGCGGCAGAAGCGGCGCGCCTCCAAGCCGCCGAGTTCGGAGTGGTCGCCGCCGCGGCCCTTGGCGACGTCGTGGAACAGTGCTGCCACATAGAGCACCCAGGGCCGGTGGAACTCCACCGCGAGTTGCGAACAGAACGGGTACTCGTGGGCATGCTCCGGGATGAAGAAGCGCCGCACATTCCTCACCACCATGAGGATGTGCTGGTCGACCGTGTAGACATGAAAGAGGTCGTGCTGCATCTGCCCGACGATGCGCCGAAACACCCACAAGTAGCGCCCGAGCACCGAGGTTTCGTTCATGAGCCGCAGCGCATGGGTCTGGCCGCCGCCCTCGTGCATGAGCATGCGCATGAAGAGGCGCCGGTTTTCGGGGTCTTTGCGAAAGGCGCCGTTCATCAGCCCGCGCGAGTTGTAAAGCGCGCGCAAGGTGCGGGCCGAAAAGCCCTTGATGCCTACGGTCTGCTGGTAGGTGAAAAAAGTTTCCAAGATGGCGTGCGGCTCGCGCTGGTAGAGGTCGTCGCTGGCCACCTCGAGCATGCCGCCGCGGTCGAAAAACCGGCCCGCCACCACCGGGCGCATCGGCTGCCCGGCGGTGCCGTCCACCTGCTCGGCGATGTTGAGCATGAGAATCTGGTTGAGCTGCGCCACCCCCTTGGCGGCCCAGTAATAGCGCCGCATCAGCGCTTCGGAGGCGCGCCGCTCGTCGGTGCCGCGGTAGCCGAAGCTTTCGGCCACGGCGGTCTGCAGGTCGAACACCAGCCGGTCCTCGCGCCGCCCGGCCACCATGTGCAGGCGCGCGCGGATGAGCTTGAGCAGGCCTTCGTTACGCTGCAACTGTTTGGCCTCGAAGGGCGTCACCAGGCCCTTGGCTGCAAGCGCACTCCAGCTCTTGCCCAGGCCCGCCGCACGCGCCACCCACAAGACCACCTGCAGGTCGCGCAGGCCGCCGGGGCTTTCTTTGCAGTTGGGCTCGAGCGAGTAGGGCGTGTCTTCGTACTTGGTGTGGCGCTGGCGCATCTCAAAGGTCTTGGCGCGCAGGAAGGCGGCCGGGTCCAGCGCCTCTGCGTGCGCACGCCGCAAGGTGTCGAACAGCGGCCGCGCGCCGCACACGTAGCGCGCCTCGAGCAAGGCGGTCTGGACGGTGACGTCGCGCGCGGCTTCGGCCACGCATTCGCCCGGCGTACGCACGCTCGAGCCGATCTCGAGGCCCAAGTCCCAACAGGCGGTGATGAAGCCGCCGACCGCGGCCAGCTCCGAGTCGGTGGGGGCGCCCGTGGCACCCGACTCGCCGGCAGTTGCGGGCCGTTGCGGCAGCTCGGGCAGCAACACCAGCACGTCGACGTCGGAGTAGGGAAACAACTCGCCGCGGCCGTAACCGCCCACGGCCACCAAGGCCGCGCCACGCGGCATCTGGGCGTGCTGCCACAGGGCGCACAGGGTTTCGTCGACATGCCGCTTGAGACCGCGCAGCAGCAGCGTGGCAGCCGGCGAAGTGGCGCGCGATGCACGAAAGTGCTCGATAAGTGCGGCCTTGCCTTGGCGAAAGTTAGAGCGCAGCGCAGGCACAGCAAGCGCGGCGCCGCCCACGCTCACGACCAATCGTGGCTCGGCCACTTTGCTCATCCCCCGTGCGGGGCACACGACGCGGGTCGTCGGCCCGGCGGAGCTTTCACGCCGGCGCCAGCTCGGGAGGCGGAGGGGGCGTGCCGCTTGATACGGTGAGCACTTCGAAGCCGTCGTCGGTCACGAGCACCGTGTGTTCCCACTGCGCCGAGAGCGAGCGGTCCTTGGTGACGATGGTCCAGCCGTCGCCCAGTTCCTTGATCTCGCGGCGCCCGGCGTTGACCATCGGCTCGATCGTGAACACCATGCCGGGCACCAGCTCCTCGAGCGTGCCGGGGCGGCCGTAATGCAGCACCTGCGGTTCTTCGTGGAACTTGCGGCCGATGCCGTGGCCGCAGAATTCGCGCACCACGGTATAGCCATTGCTCTCTGCGCATCCCTGGATCGTATGACCGATATCGCCGAGACGAGCCCCTGCACGGACGGCGGCGATTCCCTGCCACATGCACTGGTAGGTCACCTCGCACAGCCGGCGCGCCTGTACCGCCGGCTGGCCGACGTAGAACATACGGCTCGTGTCGCCGTGAAAGCCGTCCTTGATGACGGTGATATCGATATTGATGATATCGCCGGCCTTGAGTTTTTTGTCGCCAGGCACGCCGTGGCACACCACGTGGTTGACCGACGTGCATACCGATTTGGGATAGGGCGAGTATCCCGGAGGCGCGTAGTTGAGCGGCGCCGGAACTGTTCCCTGGACGTTGACGATATAGTCATGGCACAGGCGGTCGATCTCGTCGGTGGTCACGCCCGGCCTGACTTCGGGCGCGATGAAATCGAGTACTTCCGCGGCGAGCCTGCCCGCGATGCGCATCTTGGCGATTTCGTCCGCAGTCTTGATGATGACGCTCATGGAGGGGAGCCGCAGCGGCACCCGCTGCGTATGCGAAAAAGGACGCGGATTCTAGACCAAAAGGAAGAGGATTCAAAACCGCTGTCGCGGAGAGCGCCGCGCGGGGCGCCCGCGCACCCGAAGCCTTGAGCAAAAGTCATTGAAGATGATATAATTACCGACTGATCTGGACAAGCGCGATAGGCGTATACCCGGATCAAGATCACACATCCGCCACAGTCAGGGTGCTCGGCTTTACGAGTGTAGTCGGCGGATGGAGGCGGGCCACCCTTGGCCCTCAACCCTAAACTGGAGATTTTATGGCAACTAGCATGCGTGAGATGCTGGAGTGTGGCGTCCATTTCGGACATCAGACCCGGTACTGGAATCCCAGGATGGCCCCGTTCATCTTCGGCCATCGCAACAAAATTCACATCATCAACCTCGAAAAGACGCTCGCCCTCTACCAGGATGCGCTCAAGTTCGTGCGTCAGCTAACCGCCAACAAGGGCGCCATCCTGTTTGTCGGGACCAAGCGTCAGGCGCGTGAAATCATCAAGGAGGAGGCGCAGCGCTGCGCTTCGCCATACGTCGACCACCGCTGGCTCGGCGGCATGCTCACCAACTACAAGACGGTGAAGGCGTCGATCAAACGCCTGAAGGATATGGAGGCGATGGTGGAGGACGGCTCGATCAACAAGCTTGCCAAGAAAGAGGCGCTCAATTATCAGCGTGAGATGGCCAAGCTCGAGCGCAGCCTCGGCGGCATCAAGAATATGACCGGGCTGCCCGATGCATTGTTCGTCATCGACGTGGGTTATCACAAGGGTGCCATTGCCGAGGCAAAGAAACTCGGCATACCGATCATCGCGGTGGTGGATACCAATCACAATCCCGATGGCATCGATTACGTCATCCCCGGGAACGATGACTCCAGCCGCGCTATCCGCCTCTATGCGCGCGGTGTCGCAGATACCGTGCTCGAAGGCCGCAGCCAGGTGATCGCCGAGATCGTCAGCGACGAAGAGTTTGTCGAGGTTGAAGACGGCGACACTGCACGATAGCGCTCGCGCACGCGGGGCGTAAGCCCCTTCTTTGGAGTATCCGGTTCAGCGCAAGCCTGCGGTGCAGCACGGATGGCCGCATGACGTCGGGACGATCTCAGGGGCGGCCGGCCGGTGCGCGTTGACTACAGTTTTGGGAGCAGATATGGCGGAAATCACTGCAGCGATGGTCAAGGAACTGCGCGAGGCGACCGGCCTCGGCATGATGGAATGCAAAAAAGCGCTCGCGGAAGCCGCGGGCGACATGAAAAAAGCCGAGGAAGTGCTGCGCATCAGGAGCGGTGCCAAGGCGAGCAAAATTGCCGGCCGCGTCGCCGCGGAGGGTGCGGTCAGCGTGTTTATCGCACTGGATGGCAAGACCGGCGCCCTGGTCGAGGTGAACTGTGAAACCGATTTTGTCGCCAAGGACCCTCATTTCGCAGCGTTCGTAAAGACGGCCGCGAAAGCCGTGGCCAAAGCTGATCCTGCCGATCTTGAAGCGCTTGCGCAGGCGGCGGGCAGCGGGGGGCAATCGGTCGAGGCGATGCGCCACGGTTTGGTGATGAAACTGGGAGAGAACATCAGCGTGCGCCGTTTCGTGCGTGTCGCGGCGCGCGGCAGGCTGGCGTACTATCTGCACGGCAGCCGGATTGGCGTGCTCGTCGATTACGAAGGCGGCGACGAGCAACTGGGCAAGGACCTGGCGATGCATATCGCCGCTAGTAAACCGGTGTGCGTCGCAAAGGAACAGGTGCCCCCCGCGGCGATCGCTAAGGAGCGGGAAATTTACGCCGCCCAGGCGCAGGACAGCGGCAAGCCCGACAACATCATCGCGAAGATGGTCGACGGCCGCATCAACAAGTATCTGGCCGAAGTGGCGCTGCTGGGGCAGCCGTTCGTGAAGAATCCGGAGGAAACGGTCGAACAGTTGCTCACGGCCAAAGGCGCCAAGGTACACGCGTTTCACCTGTTCATCGTAGGCGAAGGCATCGAGAAAAAAAAAGGTGATTTCGTCGCCGAGGTGATGGCGCAGGTCGGGAACGCCTAGATGGCGGAGGCGCCGGCCTACAAGCGCGTCCTGCTCAAACTAAGCGGCGAGGCGCTGATGGGCGAAGACACCTTCGGCATTAACCGGGCGACGATCGAGCGCATCATTTCGGAAATCGCCGAAGTGGTCGCCCTCGGCATCGAGGTCGCGGTGGTGATCGGGGGCGGCAATATATTCCGCGGCATGGCGCCGGCCGCGGCAGGCATGGACCGCGCGACCGCCGATTACATGGGCATGCTCGCGACCGTGATGAACGCACTTGCGCTGCAGGACGCGATGCGGCGCATGAATATGGTCAGCAGGGTGCAATCGGCCCTCAATATCGAACAGGTCGTCGAACCTTATATCCGCGGCAAGGCGATCCGCTATCTCGAAGAGGGCGAGGTCGTGATCTTTGCGGCGGGCACCGGCAACCCGTTCTTCACCACGGACACCGCCGCCGCCCTGCGCGGCATGGAGATGAATGTCGACCTGGTTCTGAAGGCGACGAAGGTGGATGGTGTATACACGGAAGATCCGAAGCTGCGTCCGGATGCCAGGCGCTACCAAAGCATCACCTTCGACGAGGCGATCATCAAGAATCTCAAAGTGATGGATGCCACTGCGCTCACGCTGTGCCGTGACCAAAAGTTGCCGATCAACGTGTTCAGCATATTCAAGCCGGGCGCTTTCAAGCGCGTGGTGACCGGAGGCGACGAAGGCACGCTCGTGCATGCGTGAGCGGGGTCGGGACGCGCGGGAAGTTTGCCGTGGGTTTGCTAGCGGAGGAGTCAAGAGATGATTGCCGATATCAAGAAATCCGCCGAAGAAAAAATGAAGAAAACGCTCGAGACGCTCAAAGGCGACCTCGGTAAGGTGCGCACCGGCCGCGCGCACACCGGACTGCTCGACCATGTGCTCGTCGACTACTACGGCACACCCACGCCGATCAACGGCGTGGCGAACGTGACCCTGCTCGATGCCCGTACGCTCGGCGTCACGCCGTGGGAAAAGAAAATGGTTTCGGCGGTGGAGAAGGCGATACGCGATTCCGACCTCGGGCTGAATCCGGCAACGCTGGGGGAAACCGTGCGTGTACCGATGCCGTCGCTGACCGAAGAGCGGCGGCGCGATCTGATCAAGGTGGTGCACAAGGAAGCCGAGAACGCGCGGGTTGCAGTGCGCAACATCCGGCGCGACGGCAACCATCATCTGAAGGACCTGCTCAAGCAGAAGAAAGTCGCCGAAGATGAGGAGCGGCGGGCGCAGGAGGAAGTACAAAAGCTCACCGACCGCTATATCGCCGAAATCGATAAAGCGCTGGCGGCAAAAGAAGCCGACTTGATGGCTGTCTGACGCGGAGCGGTTTGCATGAGCAGCTCGACATTGGCGGTTCCGGAAGCACGACCTGTTCCGCGCCACATTGCCATCATCATGGACGGCAATGGGCGCTGGGCCAAACAGCGTTTCCTGCCGCGCATCGCCGGCCACCGCCGCGGCGTGGAAAATGTCCGCAGCACGGTGCGTTCGTGCGCCGAACAGGGCGTCGCGTTTCTTACGCTGTTCGCGTTCAGCAGTGAGAACTGGCGACGGCCTGCCGAAGAGGTTTCGTTCCTGATGCAGCTGTTCGTGAATGCGCTCGAGCAGGAAGTCGTCAAGCTCCACAACGATCACATCCGCTTCAAGGTCATCGGAGATTTGTCGCGCTTCGAGCCGCGGCTGAGGCAGCTGATACTGGATGCGGAGCAGCTTACCCGGGACAACCGGCAGCTGACGCTCAGCGTCGCGGCCAACTATGGCGGACGCTGGGACCTCATACAGGCGGTGACGCGCATGCTGAGGGACCACCCGCCTCTGGCGGGCGGCTTCGCCGAGGCGGATCTGCTGCCGTATCTGTCGCTGGGGTTCGCCCCAGAGCCGGATCTGTTTATCCGCACGGGCGGCGAGCAGCGCATCAGCAACTTTATGCTTTGGCAGCTCGCCTATACGGAAATGTATTTTACCGACACGTTGTGGCCCGATTTCGACGGCGCAGCGTTCGCGCACGCGCTGGGATCCTATCAGCAGCGCGAGCGCCGCTATGGCCGCACCAGCGAGCAGTTGCAGCAGACGACCGAAGCGCATCTGGACGCGCGGGTCGCCGAAGGCGGCTAGAGGGTCCGACACGCTGCTAAATGCACACCCGCCCCATTTTTTCTGAATAATGTCTAATTCCACAGCCGTTTCATCTCAATCAGCACGCAGCAACGACATTGCGATGGCTTTTTTGACGACACTTGCGCATTTTTTCCGGGGCGGTTTTGCCTAAGGAGCTTGTCGGACTCAAGTCCGACAAGCTTTTGGCGCGCCAGAACGCACCGCCTAACCCATGCTCAAACTGCGCATTCTGACGGTCGTAGTCGTGCTGCCGCTGTTTCTGGCGGCTTTGTTGCTGCTGCCCAACAGCGGCTGGAGCGCGCTCATGCTGGCGCTGCTGCTCGTCGCGGCGCACGAATGGGCGCGGCTCAGCGGCCTGGGCGGGGGCGCAGAAGCCGCCTTCCTGGCTGCGCTGGTGCTCGCCTGCGCACTGCTCAGTCTGCCGGGATTCGTAGGCGCGCCGCGGGCCGGGAGCGGACTTCCCGCCGCCGACCGCGCAGTCTTCGCGCTCAGCGTCGCGTTCTGGTGCGTCATCGCGCCGTGCTGGCTGTGGCTGAAATTGGCGGTGAGGCATCGCCTGCTCCTGGCACTGGCCGGGCTGATCGTGCTGGTGCCGACATGGCTGGCGCTGTCGCGCTTGCAGAACGATCCGCCGCTGCTGCTGGTGCTGCTGGGGGTCATCTGGATCGCCGACAGCGCGGCTTATTTCACCGGCCGCAGCGTCGGTCGGCGCAAGCTCGCGCCGGCAATCAGCCCCGGTAAGACATGGGAAGGGGTCGCCGGAGCGTTCGTGGCAGTGGCGATCTACGCTGCGCTACTGCATGCGTACACGGACACGACAGGCGAGCTCAGCACCTTGGTGCTCGCGTCCTTCGGCATGACCGCGCTGAGCATCGTCGGCGATCTGTTCGAGTCGTGGCTCAAGCGGTGCGCCGGCGTCAAGGACAGCGGTGGGATTTTTCCCGGGCACGGCGGCATGCTCGACCGCATCGACGGGCTCACTGCGTCGATGCCCCTGGCCGCGCTGATTTTTGCCCAGGTTTAGGTGATGACCCAAATCCGCGAGCTGACGGTACTCGGATCGACTGGCAGCGTCGGCGTGAGTACGCTCGATGTCGTGGCGCGCCATCGCGAGCGTTTTCGCGTGATTGCGCTTACCGCGCACCAGCGTGTCGACCTGCTTTTCGGGCAGTGCCTCCAGTTCGAGCCCCAGTACGCCGTCATCGGCAATGAAGCGAGCGCTGAGGCACTCGCCTTCAGACTGCGTGCCGCAGGCAGCGCTACCGAGGTCCTGTGCGGGGACGCGGCGCTCGAGCGCGTGGCCACACTGCCGCAGGTGGACACGGTCCTGGCCGGCATCGTGGGGATCGCCGGCCTGCGCCCTACGTATGCTGCCGTCTGTGCGGGCAAGCGCGTGCTGCTCGCAAACAAGGAGGCTCTGGTTACCGCGGGGCCGGTATTCATGGCGGCCGTAAAGCGCTACCACGCGACGCTGATACCGATCGACAGCGAACACAACGCCATCTATCAGGCCCTTCCAGCCGGATTTGGCGACGACCTGGGGGCATGCGGCGTGCGCCGCATCCTGCTCACCGCGTCGGGGGGGCCGTTCCGGGAGCTGCCTGCCGAACGGATGGCGCTGGTGACGCCGGAGCAGGCTTGTGCTCATCCCAACTGGGAAATGGGGCGCAAGATCTCGGTCGATTCAGCGACCATGATGAACAAAGGGCTCGAGGTAATCGAAGCATGCTGGCTGTTCAATGCCCGCGAGAACCAGATCGCGGTCGTGATACACCCCGAGAGCGTCATCCATTCGCTCGTCGAATACGTCGATGGCTCGGTGCTCGCCCAGCTGGGCAATCCCGACATGCGCACCCCGATTGCGTTTGCACTGGGATATCCGGAGCGCATCGCGGCGGGCGTGGACTTTCTCGACCTTGCGGCGCTGGGCCGGCTTACCTTCGCGGCGCCCGACGACACGCGTTTCCCATGCCTGCAGCTCGCGCGCGCGACGATGCGTGCCGGCGGCACCCGCCCCGCGGTGCTGAACGCGGCGAACGAGATGGCGGTCGCCGCGTTTCTCGATGCGCAGCTGGGCTTCGACCGCATTGCGCAGCTGATTGAAGACGTGTTGTGCGACGTCGCTCCCGCGCCGTTGCGCGAGCTCGCCGACGTATACGCCGCCGACCGCGCGGCGCGCGACAGCGCCACGCGCTGGCTCCAGCGTCACGGGCGTGGCGCCGGGCAGCGCACGTTGCGCATCTCGGCCTGATGCGCGCGGGATAAGCGGCGTGAGTCTGCTGACTACGTTAGTCGCCTTTGCGTTCGCGCTGGGCTCGCTGATCGTCGTCCACGAGTTCGGTCACTATCTCGCGGCGCGGCTGTGCAATGTCAAAGTGTTGAAGTTCTCTGTCGGCTTCGGGCGCGTCCTCGCAAGCCGGCGTTACGGCCGCGACGGTACCGAGTGGGCGCTAGCGCTATTTCCGCTCGGCGGCTACGTCAAAATGCTCGACGAGCGCGAAGGCGAAGTGGCGCCGCAGGATCTGCCGCGGGCGTTCAACCGGCAGTCGGTGTACCGGCGTTTTTTTATCGTCGTCGCGGGACCGCTCGCTAACTTCCTGCTCGCGGTTTTCCTGTACTGGCTGATCTTCATGCACGGCGTGCCGGGCATCAGGCCCGTCATCGGCACCGTGGCGCCCGGTTCTCCGGCGGCCGAGGCGCGCTTCGCGCCGGGCGACATGATCGTCAAGGTCGGACAGCAGGCTGTAACCAACTGGCAGGATGCGCGCTGGAGTCTGCTCAAGTTCGCGGTGGAGCGTTCAATGGTGGCGGTCGAAGTCCAAAACGAGCGTGGCGAAATCCACTGGCGCAATCTCGATTTTTCGCGTCTGCGCGCGGCAGACCTCGACAGCGATTTTTTGCGTGCAATCGGTTTCGTCAGGCTGCAGATGCCGCTCGCTCCCGTCATCGGCCGCATCGTGCCGAATGGCGCTGCGGAGCGCGCGGGACTGCAGGCGCAGGACGAAATCACCGCTATCGGCACCGAGCCCGTGGCGCGCTGGGATCAGGTCGTCACAGCGATCAGTGCGAATCCGGACCGGCCGCTCGCACTGTCCGTGAAACGCGGCGCGCGCGCGCTGCAGATACTCGTCACGCCCGACGGCATCGTCGACAAGGATGGCCGTGTGGGCCGCATTGGCGCGGCGCCGCACATCGATCCTGCGGCAATGCAAAAGCACATGGTGGAAGTGCGCTACTCGCCAGGCGAAAGCATCATCCGGGCGCTCGAACGCACGTGGGATACGTCGCTTTTCAGCCTGCGCATGCTGGGGAAAATGATCGTCGGCGAAGTTTCGCTCAAGAACCTGAGCGGTCCGATCACGATCGCGGATTACGCCGGCCAGTCAGCGCAGATCGGATGGATCTCGTACCTGTTGTTTCTCGCGCTCATCAGCATCAGCCTCGGCGTGCTCAATCTCTTGCCGATCCCGTTATTGGATGGCGGCCATTTAATGTATTATATGGTTGAAATTGCTAAGGGAAGTCCCGTTTCGGACAAGACCATGGAGCTGGGCCAGCACGTCGGCATGGCGGTGCTGTTTTTGCTAATGGCTTTCGCGCTGTATAACGACATTACCCGGCTCATCCACAGCTGACCCCATGCGTCTTATTAGGTTATTCCTGTTCGCGTTCAGCGCCCTCGTGGCTACCCCCGGCAACGCATTCGATCCCTTCGTAGTTAAAGATATCCGCATCGAGGGGATCCAGCGCACGGAAGCGGGAACCGTCTTCAGCTATCTCCCCGTCAAGGTCGGCGACACGATGAACGATGAGAAGGCGTCGCAGGCCATCCGTTCGTTGTACGCAACGGGCTTTTTCAAAGATGTGAGCCTCGAAGTCGACAATGGCGTGCTGATAGTGATCGTCGAGGAGCGACCGTCGGTGGCACAGATCGAGTTCGTCGGCAACAAGGAGTTCGACAAGGAAGCGCTGATGAAGGGCATGCGCTCGATTGGCCTGGCCGAAGGGCGGATCTTCGATCGGGGACTGCTCGAAAAAGCCGAGCAGGAACTCAAGCGCCAGTACATCAGCCGCGGCAAGTACTCGGCCGAAATTACCACCACTGCCACGCCGCTCGAGCGCAACCGCGTCGCGCTGCGCTTCGATATCGTCGAGGGTGAAGTCGCCAAGATCCGCCAGATCAGCATCGTCGGCAATCAGGTGTTCAGGGAGCAGGAACTGATCGGGCTGTTTACGCTGCGCACGCCCGGATTGCTGACCTGGTACAGCAAACACGACCAGTACTCGAAGCAAAAGCTCGCGTCCGATCTCGAGGTTCTCCGGTCTTACTATCTTGATAGGGGTTATCTGGAATTCAGCATCGATTCGACGCAGGTGTCGATTACGCCGGACAAACGGGACGTGTATATCTCGATTGCCGTCAGCGAAGGCCCCCAGTACACGGTGTCCGACGTCAAGCTGGCGGGCGAAACGCTGATGCCGGAGGGCGAAGCGCGCAAACTCATCAAGCTACAGCCCAACCAGGTCTTTTCACGCGCGCGACTGACCGAATCGACGAAGGCGCTGAACGACCGGCTGGGCAATGACGGCTATGCATTTGCCAACGTCAATGCGGTGCCCGAACTCGACCGCGAGAAGCGTCGCGTCGCGTTTACCTTCTTTGTCGATCCAGGCCGGCGCGTTTACGTGCGGCGGATCAACGTCACGGGCAACAACCGCACGCGCGATGAGGTGATCAGGCGCGAACTGCGTCAGCTCGAAGGTGGTTGGTACAACGCCGACAGCATCGGCAAATCCAAGCAGCGCGTAGACCGCCTGGGGTACTTTACCGACGTCGCCGTCGAAACGCCCGCGGTTGCCGGGACTACGGACCAGGTGGACGTGAACGTAAGCGTGGTCGAAAAGCCGACTGGCAATATTCTGCTGGGCGCCGGATTCGGAAGCTCGGAAGGTCTGATCCTGAGCGGCGGCATCACGCAACAGAATGTTTTCGGGTCAGGCAATCACTTGGGCGTACAGGTAAACACGAGCAAGGTGAACACAGTATATTCACTTTCGTTTACCCAGCCATACTGGACGGTGGACGGCGTCAGCCGCGGGTTCGATCTCTACAAGAGGATCATCGATCCGTCGGAATCGACCGCTGGACAGTACAAAACGTCCACGCTCGGCGGGCAGCTGCGGCTGGGCGTGCCGGTGACGGAACTCGACATCGTCTCCTTCGGCCTGGGTTACGAGAAAACCAAGATCGGGACGTTCTCGGACAGTCCGCTGCGCATCGTCAGATACGTCAATACTTTCGGCAGCGACAACAGCACCGTGCTGGGCACCATCGGCTGGTCACGCGACACGCGAGACAGCGTAATCTATCCGACCAGCGGCGCACTGCAGCGCGCGCACGTCGAGACCGGGCTCCCGGGTGGGACGCTGCAGTATTACAAGATCGGCTACCAGCAGCAGCGCTACTTTTCGCTGACGCGCGATTTCGTGCTGTACGTCAACGCCGATATCGGCTACGGCAACGGTCTGAACGAGAAACCGCTGCCTTTCTTTCGCAACTACTATGCGGGAGGCGTGTCGACGGTGCGGGGTTTCAAGGCGTCGACGATCGGGCCCAAGGACGCGAACGGCGACCCGATAGGCGGCAGCAAGAAGCTCGTGCTCAGCACCGAGCTGCTGTTTCCGTTTCCCGGCCTGCAGAACGATAAGTCGGTGCGCGTGGGGGCCTTCGTCGACGCCGGCATGATAGGCGAAACGTATCGCTTTGGAGAGATGCGCGCTGCCGGCGGGTTCTCGGTGCTGTGGGTTTCGCCGCTGGGTCCGCTCAAGCTGAGCGCGGCCCTGCCATTCAAAAAGGATGCAAGTGACCGGACAGAAAAATTCCAGTTCACTTTCGGACAACAGTTTTGAGGCGATGGCGCCCATGCTGCTGCCGCATGACGTCAGGAGGTGGCTTTTGAAATTCGTTTACAAACTAGTCGTTGCTGCGGGTCTGGCGCTCGCCGCAGCGGCGCCACAGGCCGCGGACCTGAAAATCGGGTTTATCGATGCCGACCGCATCAACCGTGAATCGGCGCCGGCGGAACGCGCCACGAAGAAGCTCGAAAAGGAGTTCGCGCCGCGCGAGCAGGACCTGCGCCGGACCGATCAGCAGATCAAGGCCCTGCAGGCGCAGCTCGAGAAAGACGGGCTTACCCTGAGTGAGACCGACCGCCGCAACAAGGAGCAGGAGCTCGGCCGCATGAGCCGCGAGTTCCAGCGCATGCAGCGCGAGTTCCGCGAGGATCTCAACCTGCGCCGTAACGAGGAGCTCGCAGCCTTGTTCGAGCGTGCGAATCGCGTTATACGTCAGATCGCGGAGGCGGAGAAATACGATCTGATCCTGCAGGAGGCGGTGTATCGCAGTCCGCGGATCGATATCACCGACAAGGTCATCAAGGCGCTGGCAGCGGAAAAATAGCTCCGCCGCTGCGCTCCGATGATCGACGCCGCGATGCTGGGCCGACGCGTGGTGCCGGAATCTTGATCAAGCGCAAATCGTTCAGACTCGGAGAAATCGTCGGGCGGCTCGGCGGCGAACTGATAGGTGATGCCGAGGTTCGCGTTGCCGGTGTCGCTACGCTGGAATCGGCGGGCTCCGGCGACATCGCGTTTCTCACGCACCCCAGATATCTGCCTCAGCTTCAGCGCTGCCGCGCCGGCGCAGTAATCGTGGGCCCGGAGGCACGCGACGCGACCCAGACCCCGCGCATCGTCAGCCCCAACCCCTATGCTTATTTCGCTGCGGTTGCGACGCTGCTGAATCCGCCCGAGTCGGTCGCACCGGGCGTGCATAGCGCCGCCATCGTCGAGGAGTCTGCCCACATCGATGCCAGCGCGAGCATCGCCGCGTGTGCGGTTATCGCCAGCGGGGCGCGCATTGGCGCGAATGTCGAAGTCGGGCCGGGAAGTTTCATAGGAGCGCGGTGCAGCGTCGGCGCGGGCACGCGCCTGCATGCCAATGTCGCGCTCTATCATGACTGCGTGATCGGCGCGAATTGCCTGGTGCACTCGGGGGCGGTCATCGGTGCAGATGGCTTCGGTTTCGCCCTGGACGATGGCAGGTGGCGGAAGATTCCCCAGCTCGGGCGCGTCGTCATCGGCGACGATGTAGAAATCGGCGCCAACACCACGATCGATCGCGGTACGCTCGACGATACGGTGATCGGCGACGGAGTCAAGCTCGACAACCAGATACAGATAGGCCACAACGTGCGCATCGGCGCGCATACCGCCATCGCGGCCTGCGTGGGCATTGCCGGCAGCGCACGCATCGGCAGCCACTGTACACTGGGCGGGGCAGCCATGATCTACGGGCACATAAGCATCGCCGACCACGTCAGCGTCTCGGCGGGCACGCTGATCATGAAGTCGCTGGACGAGGCAGGCACGTATACCGGAGTCTACCCGTTCTCCAGCCACCGGCGCTGGCTCAAAACCGCGGCGCACCTGCGGCAACTCGATGACCTGGCCGAGCGCGTGCGCAAGCTCGAAGGCAAATCAGGCAAGGCGCGGGGGAAGGAAAAATGAACAGCATGGACATCCACGAGATTCTCAAGTATCTGCCTCACCGCTATCCGATGCTGCTCGTCGACCGCGTGCTCTCGTGCGAGCCGGGCAAACGCATCGTGGCGCTGAAGAACGTTACGATCAACGAGCCGTATTTCGTCGGCCACTTTCCGCACCATCCGGTGATGCCTGGCGTGATGATCATCGAAGCGCTCGCGCAGGCAGCGGCGATTCTGACTTTCAAGACCCACGATCACAGGGCGGACGACAATTCGATCTATTACTTCGTCGGCATCGACAAGGCGCGCTTCAAGAAACCGGTGCTGCCAGGCGACGGGCTGCAGCTCGACGTCGAAATCAAGCGCCACTCGCGCGGCATCTGGTGGTTTGCCGCGCGGGCGAGCGTCGACGATCAGGTCGTGACCGAGGCCGAGCTGATGTGCACCGTGCGCAGCCTGGACGATACGAAAGCAGTCACTTGAGCGTTCAGCCGTGATCCATCCGGCCGCGATCGTGCATCCCGGCGCGCGCGTTGCCTCGGGCGTCGAGGTCGGGGCGTATGCAGTAATCGGTGAGCACGTCGAAATCGGCGCCGGCACGTGGATAGGTCCGCACGCGGTGATCACCGGTCATACGAGCATCGGCGACGACAATCGTATTTTCCAGTTCGTCTCGCTCGGCGAAGCCCCGCAGGACAAGAAGTATCAGGACGAGCCCACGCGCCTCGAAATCGGCGACCGCAACACCATACGCGAATTCTGCACGTTCAATCGGGGCACGGTGCAGGACGCCGGCGTCACGCGGCTCGGCAACGACAACTGGATCATGGCGTACGTGCATCTGGCGCACGACTGCCAGATCGGCGATCACACGATATTCGCCAACAACTCGCAGCTCGCCGGGCACGTGCACGTCGGCGACTATGCGATCCTGGGTGGATTTACCGCTGTACACCAGTATTGTCATATCGGCGCACATAGTCTCACCTCCATCGGCTCCGTCGTGCTGCAGGACGTGCCGCCCTTCGTGACGGCGTCAGGCAACTCGGCCCAGCCGTATGGCATCAACGCAGAGGGACTGAAGCGGCGGGGCTTCCCGGCCGAAACGATCACGCGCATCAAGCGCGCCTACAAGACGCTCTACAAGTCGGGATTGCGACTGGAAGAGGCGGCGCGGGACCTCGACGCGCAGTCGCAAGCCTGCCCCGAGCTCAAGCTGCTGCTCGATTTTCTCAATCTGTCGACGCGTGGCATTATCCGCTGAGCGCGTCGCGCGCCGGCGCGTCATCGGCATCGTCGCCGGGGAGGCGTCCGGCGACCTGCTCGGCAGCCAGCTGATCACCGCATTGCGCCGCTTCGTACCGCATCTGGAGGTGGTGGGCATCGGCGGACCACGCATGGAAGCCGCCGGCATGGAGGTCTATTTCCCGCTCGAAAAGCTGGCGGTGCGCGGCTACCTCGAAGTGCTTAAACACCTGCGCGAGATCGTCGCCATCCGCCGTCAGTTACGGCGGCGCTTCCTGGCCAGCCCGCCGGACGTTTTCATCGGCGTCGATGCGCCGGATTTCAACCTCGACCTCGAGCTGAGCCTGAAGGCGCAAGGCATTCCCACGGTGCATTACGTCAGTCCCGCAATCTGGATGTGGCGCAGGGAGCGCATGCGCAAAATCCGCCGCGCCGTGTCCACGATGCTGACGCTGTTCCCGTTCGAGGCGCCGCTCTACCGCGAAGCGGGAGTCGCCGCGGAGTTCGTCGGTCATCCGCTCGCCGACATGATGGATAGCGTGCCGCAGCACGCTGCCGCGCGTGAGCAGCTGAGGCTGCCCGCGTCATCGCCGGTCGTCGCGCTGCTGCCGGGCAGCCGCCAGAGCGAGCTGCAATACCTGGCGGACGTGTTCATCCAGACTGCGAAAAGAATCCATGATAGCCGGCCGGAGATTTTGTTTCTGGTGCCGCTCGCCACGCGCGAGACCCGCGAGCTTTTCGAAGCTGCACTGTACCGCAACCACGCGGCGAGCCTGCCGTTGACGGTGCTGTTTGGACACTCGCAGGACGCGATGTCCGCCGCCGACGCCGTGCTCGTCGCATCGGGTACCGCGACGCTCGAAGCCGCGTTGCTGCGCAAGCCCATGGTCATCGCCTACAGGATGCCGGCAGCGAGCTATTGGCTGTTGAAGGGCAAAGGCTACCTTCCATACTACGGGCTGCCCAACATTCTGGCGGAAGAGTTCGTCGTGCCCGAGTTTATCCAGGACGACGCCACTGCAGACAATCTGAGCCGGGCTTTGCTCAACCTGCTCGACGATGAAACCGTGTGCGGCCGGCTGCGCGAGCGCTTCGCCAGGCTGCACGAAAGTCTGCGCTGCGACGGGGCGGTGCGCGCAGCGCGTGCGGTGCTGCCGTATCTGCGGGCGTGACCGGCGTTCGATGAGGAAAATCAGTTCCGCCGATAACCCGCGCGTCAAGGCGCTGCACAAGCTTGCGCAATCGTCGCGCGAGCGGCGGCGCCAGGGCCTGTCGTTGCTCGATGGAATTCACCTGGTGGAGGCCTATCGCGAACACCTTGGCCCACCTCGCGAAATCATGGTCAGCGAATCGGGGTATGCGAAGAACCGCGAGATTCAGCACCTGCTGTCCGCTTTGGATGGCACGCAGTCGTGGCTGCTTCCGGACGGGTTGTTCAATCGGATCGCCCCTGTCGCCACGCCTACCGGGATCGTCGCCATCGTGCCGACACCGCGTCCCGCCGCGCTGCTTCCCAGGGACGCGGGTCCGTGCGTACTGCTCGAAGACCTCCAGGATCCGGGCAATCTCGGCTCCATCCTGCGCAGCGCGGCCGCGGCGAGCATCAAGCATGTGTTCTTATCCCCGCGATCGGTCCAGGCGTGGTCGCCGCGCGTGCTGCGCGCCGGCATGGGTGCGCACTTCATGTTGTCGGTCCACGAGAGCGTCGACCTCATTGCATTCGCGCGCGGCTACGACGGCAAAATCATCGGTGCAAGTCACCGCGCCCACCAAATGGTTTACGGCACCGATTTCACAGGCAAGGTAGCGCTCTTATTCGGAAACGAGGGCGCAGGCTTGTCCGACGCACTTGCCGATGCTGCGCACGCGCTCGTAGCGATCCCCATGCCGGGGCCAGTCGAGTCGCTCAATGTCGCGGCAGCGGCCGCGGTGTTCCTGTTCGAGCGGGTCAGGCAGATCCGCGCTGCTGCGGGCGATCAGTAGATTCTGCGCACGAGCTTGGCCGCCTGCATGATCGTCGCGGCCAGCTCTTCGACGGACTTGCTGGTCGCGTCGAGAAAGGGAATGTTCTCGCGCCGCATCATCGCCTCCGCTTCGCGCACCTCGAACTCACAGTTGGCCAGTGTTGCGTAACTGCTGCCCGGCCGGCGCTCGTTGCGGATCTGGCGCAGGCGCTCCGGCTTTATCGTCAGGCCGTACAGATGCTGCTTGAGCGGCCTCACCTGCGCAGGCAGCTCCACGCTGTTGAAATCTTCCGGGACCAACGGATAGTTGGCGGCGCGCACGCCGAACTGCATCGCCAGGTAGAGACAGGTCGGTGTCTTGCCGCAGCGCGAGACGCCCGTCAGGATGATGTCGGCCTCGCCGAGATCGCGCGTCGATACCCCGTCATCATGCGCAAGCGAGTAGTTGACCGCCTCGATTCGATGGTGATAGTCCGCAAAATCAGTGGCGCTGTGGGAACGGCCGACTGCATGTGACGCCGGCACGCCGAGTTCCTTCTCCATCGGCAGAATGAAAATTTCGAAACAGTCCAGGAACAGCGCATTGGCAGTCGCGACGACGGCCGATATATCCTGATTTACCAGGGTGCTGAACAGCAGCGGTCGCGCGCCGTCCGCCGCGGCTTTCTCGTTGATCTGCTCGACCGTAGCCTGCGCCTTCTCGATCGAGTCGACGAATGGCAGCGTCACTTCGTCGAAGACCACCATCTCGAATTGCGTGAGCAGGCTGTGACCGAGCATTTCTGCGGTGATTCCGGTGCGGTCGGAAATGAAAAAAGCGGAGCGCTTTTGCGGCATCGTTACAGTTACTGGTGATTGGACAGGAGATAGCGGTAAAATATCGGGTTTTTCGCGCCGGCACAATCGATTGGGTTCAAACCCGGGTGCGCGCCTCTCCAGAATTCAAAAAGGCATCGAATGAACGGCAATCAGTATGTGGTTGGGTTCGAGCAGCTGCGCATGCAGGACGTCGCCACTGTGGGTGGCAAGAACGCATCGCTGGGCGAGATGATCGGGCAGCTCGCAGGCGCCGGCGTCCGTGTGCCGGGCGGATTTGCCACGACGGCCGCCGCATATCGCCAATTCCTTGCGCACGAGGGACTCGCGGCGCGCATCGAGCAGGCGCTGTCGACGCTCGATGTGGAAGACGTGACGAAGCTGGCCCGCGTCGGCGCGCAGGTTCGCGAGTGGATCACTGCGCACCCGTTTCCAGAGGAACTGCAGCGCGGAATCGCCGGCGCATACAGCCGGCTGCAAGAGGGCGCACACGGCGACCTGTCGGTCGCGGTGCGCTCTTCGGCGACTGCCGAAGACCTCCCCGATGCTTCGTTCGCGGGCCAGCAGGAAACGTTCCTCAATATCCACGGCCTTGACAACGTGCTGGCGGCGGTCAAGCAGGTGTTCGCATCGCTTTATAACGACCGCGCCATCGCCTATCGCGCGCACCAGGGTTACGCGCATGCGGATGTTGCCCTGTCGGCCGGCGTGCAGCGCATGGTAAGAAGCGATCTGGGCGCAAGCGGGGTAATGTTCACGCTTGATACGGAATCGGGCTTCGATGGGGTGGTGTTCATCACGGCCGCTTACGGGCTGGGCGAAACGGTGGTTCAGGGCCAGGTCAATCCCGACGAGTTCTACGTCTACAAGACGGCGCTGAAGCAGGGTAGGACCGCCATCATCCGCCGCCACCTGGGCTCGAAAGCGATCAAGATGACGTTGACCGATGCGCGCGCTGCGGGCAAATCAGTGCGCACCGAGCCGGTGGCCGAAGGCGACCGGCGCCGGTTTTCGATCAGCGACGCGGAGGTCGAGGAGCTCGCGCGCTATGCGCTGACCATCGAGCAGCACTACGGCCGCGCGATGGACATCGAGTGGGGCCGTGATGGCATCGATGGCAAGCTGTACATCCTCCAGGCGCGGCCAGAGACGGTTAAGGCAAGCGAGAAGGTCGATACGCTGCGGCGCTATCGATTGAAGGAGCGCTCGGACGTGCTCGCTTCAGGCCGTGCGATCGGTCAGCGCATCGGCAGCGGCCAGGTGCGGCTCGTCAAGACGCATGCGGAGATGGACCGCGTGCAGCCCGGCGACGTGCTCGTCACCGACATGACCGATCCCGATTGGGAGCCGGTGATGAAGCGTGCGGCCGCAATCGTTACCAATCGCGGTGGACGCACGTGTCACGCAGCGATCATCGCGCGCGAGCTGGGCATTCCCGCGGTCGTCGGCTGTGGCGATGCCACGCACGTGCTCAAAGAAGGCAAGCCGGTGACCGTATCGTGTTGCGAGGGGGATACGGGCTTTGTCTACCGCGGCATCCTCGAGGCCGAAATCGTCGATCTGTCGCTCGAGGCGATGCCGAAGGCGCCGCTGAAGATCACGATGAATGTCGGCAATCCTGAGCTCGCGTTCGAGTTTCAGCGCCTGCCCAACGACGGCGTAGGACTGGCGCGGCTCGAATTCATCATTGCGCGCACGATCGGCGTCCATCCCAAGGCAGTGCTCGCCTATCCCGATCTGCCGCCCGCCATCAAGCTCGCCGTCGAGCAGCACGCCGCGGGCTATGCCGACCCGGTTTCGTTCTATGTCGAGAAGCTCGTCGAAGGGGTCGCCACGCTGGGCGCCGCGTTCTGGCCCAAGCCGGTGATCGTGCGGCTCTCCGATTTCAAGTCGAACGAATATTCGAGCCTCACGGGTGGCGCCAAGTTCGAGCCGCAAGAGGAAAACCCGATGCTCGGTTTTCGCGGCGCCTCACGTTACATCGCGGCCAGCTTTCGCGATTGCTTCGAGCTCGAATGCAGGGCGCTCAGGAAAGTGCGCGATGAAATGGGCCTCACCAACGTGGAGATCATGGTGCCTTTCGTACGCACGCTGGGCGAGGCGCAGCAGGTCATTCAGCTGCTCGCCGGCAATGGGCTGAAGCGCGGAACCAATGGCTTGCGCATCATCATGATGTGCGAGATCCCGTCCAACGCGATCCTGGCCGACCGGTTTCTCGAGCATTTCGACGGCTTCTCGATCGGCTCCAATGACATGACGCAGATGACGCTCGCGCTCGATCGCGACTCGGGCATCATCGCCGAGGGCTTCGACGAGCGTGATCCGGCGGTTAAACACATGCTGCACCTGGCCATCCAGGCGTGTCGCAGGGCCGGCAAGTACGTCGGCATTTGCGGGCAGGGGCCGTCCGATCACCCGGACCTCGCAAAGTGGCTGATGGAAGAAGGTATCGAAAGCCTGTCGCTCAACCCCGATACCGTCGTCGAAACCTGGCTCTACCTTGCGCGTGAGGCCAAGCGCGCGAGCCCGTGACGCAACGTGAACCAGGCCGCTTTAAATTGAGCCGGACTGCGATTTTGCGATAAAATGATGAAACGGCTGATCTGCATATGAAATGACCAAATATATCTTTGTCACCGGTGGTGTGGTCTCCTCCCTTGGCAAAGGTATCGCTGCCGCCTCCCTCGCCGCGATCCTCGAATCGCGCGGCCTCAACATCTCGATGCTCAAGCTGGATCCCTACATCAACGTGGATCCTGGAACGATGAGCCCATTCCAGCACGGGGAAGTGTTCGTCACCGAGGACGGAGCCGAGACCGATCTCGATCTCGGCCACTACGAGCGCTTCGTCAGCGTCAAAATGGGCAAGCGCAATAATTTCACTACCGGTCAGATTTACGAGAGCGTCATCAAAAAAGAGCGCCGTGGCGACTATCTCGGCGGGACCGTGCAGGTGATTCCGCACATCACGGACGAGATCAAGCACTTCATCCGGCGCGGCGCGGATGATGCCGAGGTGGCTATCGTGGAAATCGGCGGCACCGTCGGTGATATCGAATCGTTGCCGTTTCTCGAAGCGATACGCCAGATGGGCATCGAGATTGGCCGCAACAACGTGTGCTACATCCACCTCACGCTCGTGCCGTATATCGCATCGGCGGGCGAGATCAAAACCAAGCCCACGCAGCATTCGGTCAAGGAGCTGCGGGAAATCGGTATTCAGCCCGACGTGCTGTTGTGTCGCGCCGACCGGGTGCTGCCGCCGGACGAGCGCCGCAAGATCGCGCTGTTCACGAACGTGCAGGTCGAGGCGGTGATCTCAGCCGTAGACGTCGACAGCATCTACAAAATACCGGGCATGCTCCACGCCCAGGACCTCGACGATATCGTTTGCCGCAAGCTCGAGCTCGCGCCGCGGCCCGCCAATCTGGCGGTTTGGGACAAGCTGGTCTACGCGCTCGAGCACCCCAGCAAGACGGTGGACATTGCACTGGTCGGCAAATACGTCGACCTGACCGAGTCGTACAAGTCGCTTTCCGAGGCGCTTATCCACGCCGGGATTCATACCGGTGCGCGCATCAAGATTCACTATATCGATTCGGAGTCACTCGAGAAAAACGGCGTCGGCGGTCTGGTGGACATGGACGCGATCCTGGTTCCCGGCGGCTTCGGCAAGCGCGGCGTGGAAGGCAAGATCAAGGCGATCCGTCACGCGCGCGAGAACCAGCTACCTTATCTGGGCATCTGCCTCGGCATGCAGCTGGCAGTGATCGAGTTCGCTCGCGATGTCGTCGGACTGAGTGGGGCGCACAGCACCGAGTTCGATCCCGACACACCCCATCCGGTGATCGCACTGATCACCGAATGGCAGGATCGCGACGGACGCATCGAGCAGCGCGATGTCCATTCCGATCTCGGTGGCACGATGCGTCTGGGCGGTCAGGAATGCGTGCTCGAGGCCGGTAGCGAGGTGCGCCGGGTTTACGGCGCCGAATCGATCGTCGAGCGTCACCGCCATCGGTATGAAGTTAACAACCATTACCTGCCGCGCATCGTTGCAGCAGGCATGCGCATCTCGGGAGTGTCGGTCAAAGAGGGCCTGAGCGAAGTCATCGAGCTGCCTGGCCATCCGTGGTTCGTCGGCTGCCAGTTCCACCCCGAGTTCACGTCGACGCCACGCGACGGCCATCCGCTCTTCAATGCATTCGTCCGCGCGGCGCTGCGCAATACCAGGCCGGCCGAGTCCACCTCCGCAGCTTCCCCCAAGCTGCAGAACATCGCCTAGCCCAGATGCGCTTATGCGGGTTTGAAGCCGGACTTGATCAGCCGCTCTTCCTGATCGCCGGTCCCTGTGCGATCGAGTCGCGCCAGCTCGCGCTGGATACCGCCGGCTACCTCCAGGAGATCTGCGCCGGGGTTGGCGTCCCCCTCATCTACAAGTCGTCGTTCGATAAAGCGAATAGGAGCTCTGACAAGTCATTTAGAGGCAAAGGGTTGGATGAAGGTCTTAAGATTCTGGATGAAGTAAAGTCGCAATTCGGCCTGCCGGTTTTGACCGACGTCCATGAGATCGGGCAGGTGCGCCGAGTGGCCGACGTCGTGGACGTCCTGCAGACCCCTGCGTTCCTGTGCCGCCAGACCGATTTCATCCATGCCGTGGCCGCGGCCGGCAAGCCCGTGAACATCAAGAAGGGCCAGTTCTTGGCGCCGGGCGATATGAAGAACGTCGTCGACAAGGCGCGCCAGGCGAGCGGCCAGGACAATATCCTGGTATGCGAGCGCGGCGCCAGCTTCGGCTATAACAATCTCGTGTCCGACATGCGCTCGCTGATGATCATGCGCGATACAGGCTGTCCGGTCGTATTCGACGCCACGCATTCGGTGCAGCTGCCCGGCGGCCAGGGAACCTCCAGTGGCGGACAGCGCGAATTCGTGCCGGTGCTCGCACGCGCGGCGGTCGCGGCAGGCATCGCCGGCCTCTTCATGGAAACGCACCCGCGTCCGGAACAGGCGCTTTCGGACGGTCCGAACGCCTGGCCACTCGCGCATATGAAGGCGCTCCTCGAAACTTTGAAGGCGCTCGATGACATGGTCAAGCAGCGTGGGTTCGCCGAGGAACTGATCATTGACCCGCAGGAAAAGCGATGAGTGCCATAGTCGACGTGATTGCCCGGGAAATACTCGATTCGCGCGGACTGCCCACAGTCGAGGCGGACGTGTTGCTCGAGTCGGGCGTGCTGGGCCGCGCAGCGGTGCCTTCCGGGGCTTCGACAGGAAGCCGCGAGGCGATCGAGCTGCGCGACGGCGACACCCAGCGCTACAAGGGCAAAGGCGTCCAGCGCGCGGTCGAGCACGTGAATACCGAGATCTGCGAGGCGATCATCGGCCTCGACGCCATCGAGCAGCGCTTCATCGACCAAACGCTGACCAGCCTGGATGGGACGGAAAACAAGTCGCGGCTGGGTGCCAACGCGATCCTCGCGGTATCGCTGGCGGTCGCGAAGGCAGCCGCGGATGAATGCGGCCTGCCTCTGTATCGATATCTGGGCGGCGCCGGCGCGATGGCAATGCCGGTGCCGTTGATGAATGTAATCAACGGCGGCGCGCACGCCGACAACAGCCTCGACATGCAGGAGTTCATGATCGTCCCGTGGGGGCTGGCCACGTTCCGTGAGGCGCTGCGCTGCGGCAGCGAGGTGTTTCATACCCTCAAGAAATTACTGCACGACAAAGGGTTGCCGACCGCTGTCGGGGACGAGGGCGGTTTTGCGCCGCGGCTCGCGAACCACGAAGTGGCGCTGAAACTGATAATCGAAGCGATCGAGACAGCGGGCTACAAGCCGGGCGAGCAGGTGGCGCTCGCGCTCGACTGTGCCAGTTCCGAGTTCTATGCGGATGGGGAATATACGCTCGGCTGCGAAGGCCGGATCCTGCAGTCTGCGCAACTCGTTGATCTGCTGGAGGCGTGGATAGAGAAGTATCCCATCGTCAGCATCGAAGACGGCATGGCGGAAAACGACTGGGACGGATGGAAGGTAATGACCGATCGACTGGGCAAGAAGGTGCAGCTCGTCGGCGACGACGTTTTCGTGACCAATACCAGGATCATCGAGAAGGGCATCGCGGCCGGAATCGCCAACTCGGTGCTGATCAAGGTCAACCAGATCGGCACGCTGACCGAAACGCTGGCCGCAATCGAGATGGCAAAGCGTGCGCGCTACACCTCAGTGGTCTCGCACCGTTCGGGAGAAACCGAAGACACGACCATCGCCGATATCGCGGTGGCGACGAACGCGATGCAGATCAAAACGGGCTCGCTGTCGAGATCCGACCGACTCGCCAAGTACAACCAGCTGCTGCGCATCGAGGAGGACCTGGGCGATGATGCCGCATATGCAGGCCGCAGTGCGTTCTACCAGGTGCGGTGAACTGTCGGGGCTAGCGGATTCAACTCCTCCATGAAGCTACTTGCCGGTGCGCTCGTGACGCTGATTGCCTTGGTGCAGTATCCGCTGTGGCTAGGCAAGGGCAGCTGGCTGCGGGTGTGGGAGGTGGACCGGCAGGTTCACGCGCAACGCGAAGCCAACCAAAAGCTGCAGGGACGCAACGCTGCGCTCGACGCCGAAGTGCGGGATCTCAAGCAGGG
>JBKJZR010000044.1:0-8964 GCA_046715035.1 Burkholderiales bacterium
CTATCAGCCCAATCCGCCGCGGGGCCGCGACAGCGACCGCGATGGGGTTCCCGACCGGCGCGATGCCTACCCGGGGAATCCCTACTGGCGCTGAAAGCGCGCCGGCGTTGGCTCAGCACGAACGGAAGGAATTCAACCAACTGTGAGGTACGCCACCTGCGCCGCATCCGGAACGATGTGGCGCAGTCGTTTATGGCCGCCTCTCGCGACGACGCTCACGACCTGCGCAGGCCGGCAAACAGCATCCCCCAGCGCGGATCCGGCGCATGCAGCATGCGGCTGCCCGCCGCATGCAACGCCGCCCATGTCGTCGAAAGGATATTGAGCAGCACCGGCACGCCGTGTTCAGCCTCGAGCACCGGCACGGCATGGATCGCGAACCACAGCCCTCCGGGCATGAGCAGCGCCTGCGCTTCGGGAGCCTCACGCAGCACCTGACGGCCGAGCTCGAGGGCGAGCCGGTGATCGTCGCAGGCGCTCGACGCCTTGTTCTGTGCGAGCGAGCGCGCGTGCGACCGGGTTGCCACGACCTCGATGTCAGCGTCGGCAAGATACCGGGTGAGCGCAGCGTTCACCGCGTCGGGCCAGCGCGTGACGAGCGCGATGCGCGCTGCCCCGAGATGACGCAGCGCGGCGATGTGCGCCTCCAGATCGGTGTCGCATGCGAGTCCGGTGCGGGCTCGTGCCTCGGCGAGAATCTTGTTCATTCTGGTGCGGCCCAGCGCGGATGCGACCGGGACGCCGCTGAGCGAAATGCGGTCGACCTTTTTCTTGGCGAGCACTTCGAAGCGCTGCCACAGCACGGGCAACTCGTGCTCGACGGCGGCGAGCGTGTATTCCTTCAGGTCGAGGCCGGTCGTCACCAGCATCATGCCTTCCGGCGCGACGCGATAGAACTGATAAGCGTCGAGATCGGTGTGGAGATGCGGTATGACGTAACCCAGCTGGTACCAGGGGCTGATGACGCTCATGGCGCGGCGGCCGTGCGGTGCGCAATGATGTGCGTGCGGCGGGGAAGCAGGTGATTTTGCATGGTCAGGCGCCGGCAGCTCGCCTGATCACGCGGGGCTCCCGGAAAAGCGAGGTTATCACGACCTTCTCGATGTCGCGTGCGTCCGGCACGACATAGAGGATAGGATTGATGAGCTCCTCCAGGATGCCGCGCAGGCTGCGTGCGCCGGTCTTGTACTCGATGGCGATCTCCGAAATCTGCTCGAATACCTTGCGCTCGATATCGAGCTCGACGCCCTCGTTTCTGAAGATGTCGCGAAACTGATTGTAGATGCAGTTTTTGGGCTCGGTCATGATGCGCACCAGCATGTCCCGGGTCAGATGCTGAAAGCTCGCGATGATCGGCAGCCGGCCGGTGAACTCCGGAATCAGGCCGTACTCGAAAAGGTCGGTGGGCTTCACCCGCGCGTTCAGTCTTTCCAGGATGTGCTGATCATCATCGTCGGCGGTCGAGATGAATCCGTAGCCGTGCGTTCTGGACATGATGTCCTCGAGTCCGACGAATGCTCCGCCGCAGATGAACAGGATGTTCGAGGTATCCATGAACCCCGCACTGCCGAGCTTGGCGGGCGAGCCCTCCATGATCTTGAGCAGCGCATGCTGGACACTTTCGCCCGACACGACGCGCGACTCGGCGCCGCCCGCCTTGAGCTTGTCGATCTCGTCGATGAAAACGATGCCGATCTGGGCGCGGGCGATGTCGCCGTCGGCCTTTTCGATCAGCCGCTGCAGGATCGCCTCGATTTCCTCGTTGACGTATTTGGTCTGGGCGAGCGAGGTCGCGTTCGCGGTGACGAACGGCACATTGAGTATCTTCGACAGTCGTTCGCAGGTGAGCGTCTTGCCGGTGCCGGACGGGCCGACCAGCAGCACGTTGCTCTTGGCGATCTCGGCGCTCTCCTGGCGCGCCTGATCGATCTTCTTGTAATGCGAGTAGACTGCGACCGCGAGTATTTTTTTCGCCGGATCCTGGCCGATCACGTATTGATCGAGATACTTGACGATGAAGCGGGGTGTTATTCTCTTGTCGAGCAATCGCGCCTCCGGCCTGCCAAAAATCCCATGATACCCACTGTGCACCGCGCCTACCCTTCCCGCATTGCGTTGTCGCGATGAACGCGGCCAGCGGCAGCGCCATTTCGAGAGAGCACCTGGCGGACCTGCCCATCGGCCGCCATGCGGGCGAGGTCTTGCTCCCCGTGTCGGCAGAGGAATTCGCGATCGCACGCGCGGATCTGCGGCAGGAGCGCGTCGTCGGCTTCGATACCGAAACGCGACCCGCGTTTCGCAAGGGGGAAAGCTACCTGCCCTGTCTCGCCCAGGCCGCGACCGCGCGTGCGGTGTACCTGTTGCAGCTCGGCAGGCCTCAGGCACTCGAGCTCGTCGCGGAGCTGCTCGAGGACGCGCGCGTCGTCAAGGCCGGCATCGCGCTCGCGGGCGATTTGCGCCAGCTCAGACAGCTCGTGCCGTTCCAGGACCGCAATGTGGTCGATCTGGGCATCGTCGCGCGGCGCAATGGCTACGGTCAGACCGGTCTGCGCAATCTCGCCGGGCTGTTTCTGGGCATACGAGTTCCCAAGGGCGCCAAAACTTCCAACTGGGCGGCGCCGCAGTTGTCCGCCGCGCAGATCGTTTATGCCGCGACCGATGCGTGGGCCTGCCGCGAGATTTTTCTGCGTTTCGAAAGCCAGGGTCTGCTGCGGCGCCACCTTAACGAAGCCCCGGCGCCGGTTGAAAGAGCGACCGACTCGCGGTGATCCTCGGATTCGGCCCGCCTCGCGTAGCGGCCGTGATGGGCGCCGCGCTGCCTTATAATCAGGGGCGCACTGCGCCTGCATTGCGGCACGATGATCGCGCGGCCGTCCGCAACGCAATCCGAAAATGGTAAAAACTGAGTTTCAAAATCCGTTCGTATTGAGGCCCTCGCCGTTGCTCAGGACAGGCAAACGGAGCGGAAGTCGAAGCATGAACGGTTTGCGCGCTTCGACTCCACGCCTGCGGCGTTGCTCAGCGCGAACGGAGAATTTCAGCAAACAGAGATAAGGGAGTCCCCATGCTTTGGGTCATTTCGTGCACCGACAAACCGGATACCGCGGCGCTGCGTGAATCCGTGCTGGAGCCGCATCGCGCCTATCTGAAAAGCCAGAAGCGCATCCTCGTGCTGGCGGGCGCAACGCAGACCGACGACGGCTCGCAGGCGGTGGGCAGCCTGTTCGTCGTCAACGTGAACAGTCGCGGGGAGGCCAAGGCCTTTTCGGACGGCGATCCCTTCACGCAGAACGGCGTCTTCACCGAGGTCAGGATCACACGCATGCGCAAGGGGCAGTGGAATCCCGAAGCGGCCGAAGGAGCGTGATCCGGCGGCCGCGGTGCCGGCGGGTTTAGTGTTTCACCCGATGTGGGAAATACGCAGGGGCAGTGTACGAGTGGTTACGAACTCTCGGGCAGTAATGCGCCGCCGCGCTCGACGATCCTGCCGAGTCGACGCTGTCGCGACTTCACCTTCGGGCGTATGAGGGGCATCCAGCGTCCCTTGTCCGACTCCACTTTCCACTCGGGCGTATCGGGCAGGTCGGCTTTCGCGAGGTAGT
The DNA here is from genome assembly GCA_046715035.1 of Burkholderiales bacterium. Classification (GTDB taxonomy): domain Bacteria; phylum Pseudomonadota; class Gammaproteobacteria; order Burkholderiales; family SG8-41; genus PALSA-1004. Next base: position 3,603 of record JBKJZR010000044.1, read on the forward strand.
AGAGGGCGGAATACACCAGCCAGCCGCGCTCGTTCGGCGCATGGTCGCGAAAGCGCGTGATGCCGAGCACCCCGGGCACTTTCAGGAGGTTCGGAATGTGCTCGGTATCGTAAATCTCGTTGAACAGCGCCTCATCCGCGGCGTCGATTTCGAAGGTAACCATGTAGAGGTAGCGCGCGCCGGCAGGAAGCGTGGGCTGAGCGGACATGAAAATCCCTATGTGAGGGCTGCATTCACTATAGCCAGCCTGATTTCCGGAAGCGCGAGAACAGGTAGGCGTCGATCGACAGCATGATGCCGATGGCGAGGGGATAGCCGATCTGCCAGTCCAGCTCGGGCATGTGCTTGAAGTTCATGCCATAGATGCCGGCAACCAGCGTCGGCACCGCGATCAGCGCTGCGCACGCGGCAAGGCGCTTCGTCGTTTCGTTCTCGTGCAGCGTGATCAGCGAGAGGTTGACCGAAAGCGCCGTCGTCACCATCTCGCGCAGCGCGTCGATCGACTGATTGATGCGCGACAGGTGATCGTAGACGTCGCGGAAGTAATTCTGCGAGCCCATGCACACCTGCGGCACCCGGCCGCCATGAAGCTTGCCGACGCCTTCGAACAGCGGCCCGACGGCGTGCTTGAGAGTCATCAGCTTTTGCTTGAGCGCATACATGTCCTCGATGTTGGTGCGCACCGAGCCCCCCGCGAACATGCGCTCCTCGAGTTTTTCGAGCTCGGTCTCGAGCGCGTCGAGGACGGGGAAATAGCGGTCGACCACGGCGTCCATCAGCGCGTAGAGCACGAAGCCGGTGCCGTGCTCGAGTAGGTGCGGCTCGCGCTCGCAGCGCGTGCGCACGTCGATGAAGCCGCGTTCCCCGCGGCTGCGCACCGACAGGACGTAGTTGGGGCCCGCGAAAATGTCGACTTCGCCGACCTTCAGTTCGCCATCGACGATTTCCACCATGTGCAGCACGGCGAACAGGGAATCGCCGTATTCCTCGATTTTAGGACGCTGATGACCGAAGCGCGCGTCTTCCACCGCCAGCTCGTGCAGCCCGAATTCGTGCTGCATGGCCGCCAGCTCGCCGGGGCCCGGGTCCTTGAGCGCAACCCACACGAAGCACTCGGGCCGGATCACGTAGCTGCGGATGTCGTCGGGCTTGATGTCCGCGACCTTGCGACCTTCCTGGTAGGCAACGCAGCTGACCAGCATCGCGGTTCTCCCTTATCGGGCTATACGTAAATAGCTAACGCCCACGCCCTCACCCCCAATTCCTCTCCTGGAGGGAGCGAAGAACTCCCGGAGGGAGAGGGGAACGTCGAGCAGAAATGGCGCGTTCGCCATTGCTGAAATTCGCAGCAGGCAGTCGCAAAAATAGGATTGCAGTGCGTGCTTGTCAATGGCTGCAGCAGCGCGAGCGCGTGCACGCAGCCCGCAGTCGACGCCGGGATGCGGGCGCTCAACGCCCGGCGATCGCGGTGAAAAATTCCGCGAGCGGCACGCGGCGCTCGATAAGGCCCTGCTCGAGCGCCCAGCCGATCTGCGCTTCGAGCGTCGCCCGATTGGCCTGCACGCCGTAAGGCCAGAAATCGTGGCCCAGCAGGCGCCGGGTTTCGGCGAGGTGCACCGAGGCCCATGGCAGCATGGTCTTCGGCGCCTGCTCGCCTTCGAGGTCGCTCACGGCGCAGTCGCGGGCTGCGCAAAACGCGCGGTAAAGCGCCGGGACGAGCGTGGGGCGGCTGGCGATCAGCGACCGCCGCACCGCCACCACATGCATGATCGGAAAGATCCCGGTCGCCTCGAAATAGCGCTGCTCTTCCTCCCACCAGCGCGCAAACAACCGCCCGACGCCGGGCTCGCCGTAGGTGCGCGGCGGCGCGTAGGCAATCAGCCCGTCGATCGCGCCCGTGGCGAGCTGGTCGGCGAGCAAGGCGTCGCCGGCCGGCGAGATGTCCACTCCCGCGATGGCAGGGACCCTGATCGCGGCGGCGGCGCGCTCGCGCGTGTCGATGTCGCCAACGCGCCAGCGTATGCGCCGCAGCTCGACACCGTAATGGCTGCTCAACACCCCGCGCGCGACCAGTGCCGCCGTATTCGTGTACTCGCGCACGCCGAGCGTGCGGCCTTCGAGATCTTTCGGTGCGCGGATGCCGCGATCGGTGCGAATGAATATCGCATGATGACGAAAACAGCGCGTCGGGAATATCGGCATCGCGACGTACGGGCTGTCGCCGCGCGCCGCGGCGATCAGGTAGTTGCAGAAGGAGAGCTCCGTGACGTCGAACTCGGCGTGTGCAAAAGCGCGGCTGAACAGGCTCTCGAGCTCGCCGGAAGTCCAGGCGACGTCAAAACCGTCGACGCGCACCCTGCCATCGAGCAGGGGCAGCGTGCGATCGAAGGTTCCGACCGCGGCGGTGATCGTGGGCAGCGTCACGCAGCGTCGCGGGCGCGTGCGTCAGCTGGCCGGCGCGCGCAGCTGCGCGGTGCCGATCATGCTGTCGCGCGTGACGAGCGCGGCGAGCTGCGCTGCGCTGTATCCGGCCGTTCCCTCCGGGCGCATCGGCAGCACCAGGTAGCGCAGGTCGGCGGTCGAGTCGTGCACACGCACCGCCACCCGGTCGGGAAGCTCGAGACCGAACTCGCGCAGCACGGCGCGCGGTTCGGCGACCGCGCGTGAGCGATAGGCGCGGCTCTTGTACCACGCCGGCGGCAGCCCGAGCAGCATGCGCGGGTAGCACGAGCACAGCGTGCAGACGACGAGATTGTGGACGTGCGGGGTGTTTTCCACGACCGTCAGGTGCACGTCGTAGAGCGCCATCTCGAATCCCATGGCCGTGCACGCGGCGGTGGCGTCGCGCAGCAGCAGCGCCTTGAAGTCCGCATCCGTCCATGCGCGCGCGACGACGCGCGCGCCCCCTTCGGGGCTGCGGCTCTCGATATCCTCGACGACCCTGCGCACCTCGTCCGCCGTGAACACGCCTTTCTCGATCAGCAGTTCGCGCACCGCCATTTCGAGCTTCCGGTAGTAGGTGAGCGTGTCGTCGTGGTCGGCCTGGGGCGGATGCCGATGGCCCGCGTGCGCGTGGTCGTGATGCTCGTTCATGGCTGAGCCGGCTGCAGCCAGTGTTCGTAGAGGTCGATCTCGAGCGTGTCGCCGGGCGCTCCCGCATAACCGTCCCAGACTTGCGACTGCACGAACCGCACGCGGTACAGCGCGCGCAGCGGCTCGCCGCTGCGGCCGTAGGCGAGCTCCTCGGGATTGCGGAAAAATCCGGCAAAGCGCTCGATCTCGCCCGTCTTGCCGCGGATGTAGTGAGGCGTGCGGATATGACCGGGCGCGTCGACCTTGCGCACGCTGACCCGTTGTCCTGGCCGGTAAGCCGGAACCGGGCTGGTCGCGGTGGGTCGCGTGTGATCGCTCATGGCAGCACGTCCGTGCGCTGTTCGATCTGCGCGAGCTTCGCGGCGAGCTCCTCGACGGTGAGCACGCCCTTGAGGATGAGATTGTTCGAAACCGACAGCATGCGGCGCTCCGCGTAGCTCAGACTGTAATAGACATCGGCGCCGAGCGACTCGAGCCCGCGCCGGTTTTCATCGACGCGCAGGATCTGCTTGTTCTTGAGCAGCACCAGCAACGCTTCGACCCGCTTTTCCCAGAGCTGCAGCTCGTGCTCTTCGCGCGGAACAGGGCCAGCGGGAGTGCCGCCGAGGTCGTGGTAGGCTCGCATGGTGGATGCAGCCGATGGTAGCCGACGCTTCGCGGACGGTCAATTTGCCGGGTGCTAAATCACCGCGATGCCCTGGATCTCGATCACACAGCCCGGGCGCGCGAAATTCGAAACCGTCACCAGTGCGCTGCACGGGTAGCGGCCGTCGGAGAAATGCTCGTTGCGGATCTGCACGAAGCGGTCGCCATGGCGCGGATCGTTGATGAAGACCGTCGTCGTCACGAGATTCGCGAGCGTGCCGCCGGCGCGCTGCAGCGTGCGGTCGAGCAACTGGAAGATGGTGCGGGCCTGCGCCTCGAAATCGCCGGTGATGTCGCGGCCATCGAGGTCGACCAGCGTTGTCTGGCCGGCAAGCCAGACGATGCGTCCGCCTTCGGTTATCACCGCCGGGCAGAACGAGCGGGCCTGCTGCCATGCAGTGCCTTCGAGATGTTCGATTTTGGCGCGGGCTGCGCCCGCGGGTGTTGCCGCCATGGCGGTCTCCTCGTGGTTGGAATGCGCGTGGAGCGTACCCGAGTCGGGTGCGGCACACAATCCGCGCGCGCATGCTCGAGCGTTTACGCGCTGCGTCGCGTGAGGTACTCTTGAAGAGCGATGCGCCACGATAGCCGCGCCACTGCCGGGAAATACGCCATCAACAGATGCAACCTGATGCTGTTCGTTTCGGTCGTGCGGCCGTCCCGACGCCGCTGCGTTGTTTGGCGCAGCGTGCCGCCTGCTGAGAGGCGTAGATGGATAGCGCCAAAGTTACCGATATCTACAACTACCGGGTGATCGACGCGCGACTGTCCACGAGCGGGCAGCCGTCGGTCGAGGAACTGGGTGCGGTGGCGCGCGCCGGTTTCGAAGTCGTCATCAATCTCGCCCTGCATGACGACCCGCGCTATTCGCTTACGGACGAGGCCGGCAGCGTCACCGGGCTGGGCATGACCTACGTCCATATCCCCGTCCAGTTCACCGCACCGACTGCCGACGACCTGCTCGCGTACTTTGCCGCGATGGAGAGTCACGAAGGACGCAGGATGCTTGTGCACTGTGCCGCGAACAAGCGGGTGACGGCCTTTCTCGGGCTGTATCGCATCCTCAGGCAGGGCTGGGACCCGGAAGCGGCGTTTGCGCCCATGCGCGACGTGTGGGAACCGAACGCCGTGTGGTCGTCGTTCATCTCGGCAATGCTGGCCGGCAAGCCGGGCGCTGCGTAATCCGTCAGGCGCGATCCAGCCCTTTATCCCTGAACACCGCAGCCTGCGTCGGCGCGCAGCAGAACTGCAGCCACGCCTCGGCCGCATCCGCGTGGCTGGAGGCGGCAAAAATCCCCGCCGCGGTCTCGATGATCAACTGCACTTCGTCCGGCAGCGGGCCGACGACTTCGATGCCGGGTACCGCGAGCAATTCCGAGATCTGCTGAAAAGCGATCTCGGCTTCGCCCTCCGCCACGACTTTACCGATCAGCCCACCCGGCCGCGTTACGATCCTGTCCTTGATCTGCGAGCTGCTGCGTCCCTGCCTGCGGATGCTGCGCATTGTGAGCGAAAACAGCGTGCAGCATCGCCTGCGCGCACCAACTTCGTAGGACGAACGCTGATTTTAATCGCGATGCGAGGGCGCACCGAACAACGCAGTGACCGCCGGGTCGAACTGGCC
>JBKJZR010000045.1:0-8216 GCA_046715035.1 Burkholderiales bacterium
CGCTGGAGCCGACCACGCGCTCGCGCTCGAGCTTGGGCGTCAGGTGCTGCGCGAGACGCCGGAGGCGCAGGCGCTACTCATGCCTGGAGGCCTGTGGTTCGCGATACACGCGGTGCCGCTGCTCGAAGCCGAATTCGGCCGTCCGGTCCTGCTCAACATACTCTCGACGACATGGGCGGCGTTGCATGCAGCGGGCAGCCGCATGCTGCATGCGCCGGATCCGCGCTGGGGGATGCTGCTCGCCGGCCTGCGCAAGTCGTGAGCGTCGTCGCGAGAGGCGGCCGTAAACGACTGCGCCGCATCGTTGTGGATGCGGCGCAGGTGGCGTACCTCACAGTTGGTTGAATTCCTTCCGTTCGCGCTGAGCCAACGCCGGCGCGCTTTCAGCGCCAGTAGGGATTCCCCGGGTAGGCATCGCGCCGGTCGGGAACCCCATCGCGGTCGCTGTCGCGGCCCCGCGGCGGATTGGGCTGATAGGGACGCGCGTCGCGGCGATCGGGAATGCCATCGCGATCGGTGTCGCGGAGCCGGGGTCGATCGTATTGATACGGATGTGGATCGCGACGGTCCGGGATGCCATCGCGGTCGCTGTCGCGGCTCCGCGGCCGATCGAATTGGTACGGATGCGGATCGCGGCGGTCCGGGATGCCGTCGCGGTCGCTGTCGCGGCCCCGCGGCCGATCGTAATGATACGGATGCGGATCGCGCCGGTTGGGAATGCCATCACCGTCGCTGTCGCGCATCCGCGCACGGTCCCAGCGTCCGGGTTCGAGGTACCAGTGCCCGCCGCGGTCGACCCATTGATGCGGTTGGTAGTAGTAGCCCGGGCGCTCACGCACCCAGACGCCGTTCACCCAGACGTGACGGTTGCCGCGCCAGTCCCAGTAGCCGGGCGTCCAGACGTAGCCGGGCTGCGGCGCCGGCACGCGCTCGACCAGCAGCGGCGGCGGCCCGAAGTTCAGTTGCACGTCGATCGTGGGCGCGGCGTGGGCGGACGGCGCCAGTGCCACGCTGCCGAGCGTTCCGGCAGCGATCAGGGCTGATGCCAAGAGTTTCTTCATGAACATCTCTATTCTCCTTAAGTCGCGCCAGGTTGCACCCGGGGGCGCTCCAGACTGCAGAGTCGCCGCACCTTACAGCGTTGGAACCCGCGCCGCGGGAGGAAATCCGTTGCCAGATGTAACAGTGTGTAAGGGGCCGCTTCGCGGCGCGCACGAACGCGCTGCAGCAACCGACTTTACTCCGGCTGCACGCCGGCCTCGCGCGCGACCCGGCTCCATTTGACGATGTCGGCGGCCACCTGCTCGCCGAACTGCCGCGGTGAGTTGCCGACCGGATCGCCGCCTTCCAAGGCCATGCGCTTCTCGATGTCAGGCAGCTTCAGCAAGCCCGCGATCTCGCGGTGGAGCCTGGCGACGATGGGCGCGGGCGTGCCCGCCGGCGCGAACGTTCCATACCACGAACCACCCTCGACCCCCGGCAACCCGGCTTCGGCAAACGTCGGAATGTCCGGCGCGCCGGGCGTGCGGCGCGCACTGGCAATGGCGATGCCGCGCAGGCGGCCCGCCTTGATCTGCGCCAGGACCGCAGGCAGGCTGTTGAACATCATCGCGACATGGCCGCCGAGCAAGTCCGCCATCGCCGGCGCGCCACCCTTGTACGGCACGTGCACGAGATCGATTCTCGCCGTGGACTTGAAGAGCTCCCCCACGAGGTGGGACGAGCTGCCCGTCCCGAACGAAGCGTAGGTAAGCTCGCGCGGCTTGGTCCTCGCGAGCTTGATGAGCTCGGCCACCGTGGGCGCAGCCACCGACGGATGGACGACCAGCATGAACGGCGTGTCGACGAAATTCGTGATCGGCGCGAAGTCTCGTACCGGATCGTAGGGAAGCTTGCGAAACACGGCGGGATTGGTCGCATGCGTCCCCGTAGTGCCCATCAGCAGCGTGTAGCCGTCCGGCGCGGCGCGCGCGGCCATCTCGGTGCCGATGATGCCGGAGGCACCCTGGCGGTTGTCCACGACAAAGTTCTGGCCCCACGCCTCGCCCAGCTTCTGCGCGATCATGCGCGCCCAGAGATCGGCGCCGCCGCCCGCTGGAAACGGCACGATGATTCTGACCGGGCGCAGCGGATACGCCTGTGCGCACACGCTGCCGCTCCAGCTCAGTACGCTCGCGCCCGCCAGCAATGCACGCACGACGTTCATCGAATACCCCGCAAATTGTGAGCGTGTCTGATGGTACCATGGCACACGGCGGCGTCGCGTCCAGCGCCAGCGACGCGCCGCTTGCGGTGCGCAGGCCCGTCATCTATATTCGATGGCGACGAGCGAACCCGTAGCTCCGCGACAGCGTATGCGTGCCGGCCTGCGAGTTTCATGAATGGCTGACAGACCATTTCGACTCGACGTTCCCCTCGCCCCCCGGGAGAGGGGCTAGGGGTGAGGGGACGGCCGTTAAGTAAATATGCAAAGCCGATAGACACGCTTTTAGACATCCCTCATGGCATCGCCACAGCGCAATCCCATCACCGGCCCCGCTGCGTGGCTCGGCCCCGACCTCCAGCGCGAAGCGTCGTGGATCTACCGCATCGATGCCGGCACGATCGCGGAGATCGATGCCGCGCTGGCGACGGTGCAGCAGGCCGGCACGACCATCCCCTTCGAGCGCGACGCCTTCCCGCTGCCGCGTTTTGCCGCCGTTCTCGACGACTTGCTCGCAGAGATCGAGAACGGCCGTGGCTTCGTGCTGCTGCGCGGCATCCCGCGCGAGCGCTACTCCGACGCCGAATGCGAGCTGATCTACTGGGGTCTCGGCGCCCACCTGGGGACCCCGGTATCGCAGAACGCGCGCGGCCATCGGCTCGGTCACGTGCGCGACGAAGGCCGCGAGATCGCGGACCCGCACGCGCGCGCCTATCAGACGAGCCAGCGCATGGATTTTCACACCGATCTGCTGCCGGTCGACGTGCTCGGTCTCTTTTGCCTGCGCACCGCCAAGTCCGGCGGTGCGAGCAAGCTCGTCAGCGCACTGACGGTGCACAACATCCTGCGCGATGAGCGCCCCGACCTGCTGGACGCGCTCTACGGCACGTTCCACCTCGATTGGCGCGGTGAAGAGCCTGCGGGCGAGCAGCCTTGGTTCGCGATCCCCATGTTCAGCGCGCGCGATGAGCAGGTGACGACGCGCATCTGCAGCCTGCCGTACTACGATTCGGCGGCGCGCTTCGGTGAGCAATACCGTCCCACGCCGCTGCAGCGCGAAGCGCTCGAAACAGTGCAGGAGATCGCCAACCGCCCCGAGCTCATGTTGACGATGGCATTCGAGGAAGGCGACATCCAGCTCATCAACAACCACATCATGATGCACGCGCGCGAGTCGTACGTGGATTTCGACGAGCCAGGGCGCGAGCGCCATTTGCTGCGGATGTGGATCGCGGTCGACGAGCGCAGGCGGCGGCCGCTTGCCGATGCGCTCGCGCAGCGCTATCGCTGGGTGCGCGAAGGCGGCATTCCAGCGAAGGACACCCGCACGCCAGCGCAGCCGTCCGGCACGCCGTAGCCATGGCCGACCATGTCGTCGCCTCGACGTGCAAGGAGTGCTCCGTGCGGTGCGGATCGCTGGTCCACCTGCGAGAGGGCAAGGTGGTCAAAATCACCGGCAACCCCGCGCATCCCCACTCGCGCGGGGCATTCTGCATCAAAGGCGTGCATGGACCGCTGGTCGCGCTAGACCATCCCGACCGTCCGCTTTATCCGCTGCGCCGCAGCGGGGAGCGCGGCGCAGGCCAGTGGGAGCGCGTGTCGTGGGACGCGGCGCTCAGCGAGATCGCCGAGCGCATGGGGGTGGTGCGGAACACACACGGTGCGTTGGCGATCGCGGGCGCCGTGTCGAATCACTTCGGCAGCAGGGGCGTGGCGATGACCCAGTTGCTGCGCAGCATCGGCTCGCCGAACGTCATGATCAACCAGGACATGTGCCAGGGGTGCCGCTACACCGCGGCGATGCTCACGGGCGTCGGCGCGCAGGCCGGCAACGAGCTCGAACGCTCGCGCTGCATGCTGATCGTCGGCAAGAGTCCGTCGGATTCGAGCGTGGTGCAGTGGATGCACATCAAGGCCGCCAAAAAACGCGGCGCCAGGCTGATCGTCGTCGATCCGCGCCGCACGCAGCTCGCGCGCATGGCCGATCTGTGGCTGGCGCTCAGGCCCGGCACCGACGCCGCGCTCGCGCTCGCCATGATCCACGTGATGTTCGAGGAGAATCTTCACGACGGTGATTTCGTCGCGCGGTGGTGTACCGGCACCGACGCGCTGCGCGCACGCGCGGCGAGCTATGCGCCCGCGATCGCTGCGCAGATCACCGGCGTAGCCGCCGGGCACATTGTCGAGGCGGCGCGACTGTTCGCGACGCAGAAACCGGGCGCGATGGTGCTGGGGCACGGCATCGACGCGCAAGCGAACGGTGTGCAGACGGCGATCGCCTTCCATGCGCTCTACGCGCTGACCGGCAATATCGATCGCGAGGGTGCCAACCGCCTGCCGAAGCAATTGCCCGGATTCCGCGACTATGGCGGCATTCACAGCGACGCGCAGTTCCGCATGCCGGCCGAGCGCGAACGGCAGATCATAGGTGGGCAGCAGTTCCCGCTGTGGTCGGGACCCGACAGCTGGGCGAAGTCCGCACACAATCCATCGCTGATCCGCGCGATCAGCACCGGCGACCCGTATCCCGTGAGGGCGCTGTATGTGAGCGGCGTGAACATCGTCTGCACGTATCCCGGCATGCAGGACACGATCGCGGCGCTCAGGAGCCTCGATCTGCTCGTCGTTGCCACCGACCACATCACGCCGACTGCCGAGCTCGCCGATTTCGTGCTGCCCAAGACGACGCTGCTCGAGGAGGAGGACGTGGGCACCGATGTCGGCGGCCCGTGCATCTCCCTCATGCAGCGCGTGGTCGAGCCGCGCGGGGAAGCACGGACCGACATGGAGATCGCAATCGCGCTGCGCGACCAGCTCAAGGCGCGCGGGCTGCTCGACTACGAGCTGCTGCCGTGGAACAGCCACCGCGAGTTCATCGATTTTCAGCTCGCCGGCACCGGTCTCGGTTTCGATGACCTGACCGAAAAAGGGTTTCACGAGTATCCGTTCGGCTACCAGGATTACGAGCAGAAGGGATTCAAGACGCCTAGCAAGAAAATCGAGCTCGCGCCGCAACGCCTCGCGCAGGCGGGACACGATCCGCTGCCGGATTACCGCGCGCCGAGCTACGCCGCACCGGAGCCCGGCTACGATCTGATTCTGATCACCGGCATACGCAGCATGGCATTCCACCATTCACGCTTTCGCAACCATGCGTGGGCACGCAAAGTCCAGAATGCACCGGAATTGCGCATCCACCCCGCGACTGCCGCAGACGCGGGCATCGGCAACAACGACTGGGTGTGGATCGAAACGCCGCGCGGCGGCGGGCGCGTCATGCTCAAGGCAAAGCTCACCGACGAAGTGCCGGCCAACGTCGTCGCCACCGGCATGGGATGGTGGTACCCGGAGCTGGCGGGCGCCGACCGCGGCGCGCTCACGTTCAATGTCGACGCCGCCGTTTCGTATGGGCCCCCATGGGACCCGATCTCGGGTTCACCCGAAGCGCGCAACACCGCCTGCCGCATCAGCCGGGCAGAGCCCTCGGAGGTTGCGCGTGCCGCAGTTGCAGCGGCGGTCCCGTAGCTCATGCATTGTGTCGGTGGGGGCATCGATGCGCACCGCCGGTCGTTCCATACACGCACAGCATTCGTCGCAGCGCTGACGCACAGGCTGCTTGGCGAACCAAGAAAACTCCCAGGAGAGCGCAGTGAACAGACTCGTTGCCGCGACCAGCGCGCTGGCTTTTGTGTTGTCCTCCGGCAGCGCGGTCGCGCAGCCCTATCCCGCCAAATCGATACGCTTCGTGCTCCCTTACGCGCCGGGCGGCGGCACGGACCTCACCGCGCGGCCGATCGCGGTGAAGCTGTCCGAGCACATCGGCCGGCCGGTCGTGATCGACAACCGGCCGGGCGGCGGCGGCATGATCGGCGCCGACATCGTCGCCAAGAGCGCACCCGACGGATACACGGTCCTGGTCAGCGCCGCGAGCGAGATGTCGATGAACCTGATGCTGTTCAAGAACATGCCTTACGACCCGGTCACGGATTTCCAGCCGGTGACGCTCGCCACCACCACGCCGGCGATTCTGCTCGCTCACCCGACCGTACCCGCCAGATCCATCAAGGAATTGATCGCGCTGGCGAAAGCCAAGCCCATGCTGTTGAGCTACGGATCGGTCGGCACGGGTTCGCCCATGCACTTCGCGGGCGAGCTGCTCAATCACATGGTGAAGATCAATCTCGTGCACGTGCCTTACAAAGGCGCAGCGCCGGCGCTGGTCGATCTGTTGGGCGGCCACGTCCCGCTCGCGTTCGTAACCTTGCTCGCCGGCATGCCGCACGTGAAATCGGGCAAGCTACGCGCGCTCGGCGTGACTTCCGCTCAGCGCGCAGCCGCCCTGCCCGACGTGCCGGCGATCGCGGAAGCCGGGCTCAAAGGTTTCGATATCGTCCAGTGGTTCGCGCTGTGGGTTCCCGCGCAAACGCCGAAGCCCGTGGTCGACAAGCTCAACGCCGAGCTCGTGAAAATCATCCAGTCGCCGGAGTACCAGCAGCGCATGGTCGATGCGGGGACCGAAGCGGTCGGCAGCACGCCCGAATTTCTGGCTGCATTTCAGAAAGCGGAGATCGACAAATACCGCAAGATCGCCGCGGTCGCGGGCATCAAGCCGGAGTGAGGGGCCGTGCATAACTCGATGGCCCTACGCAGTTATCCAGCCTCTTCGCACACCACTTTCCGCGACCTCAAGCGTCACGCGGGCGGCTGAGCCCTTCAAGCAGATGCAGTCAGGCGGGTCAGGGTGGTCGATCTGAAGCGAGTGAAACCCAGTATGGCTCGCTCGGATAACCGACTCAAGCAATTCCTCCACGAACCCGAGTTCCTTTCGGTCCTTCTCGAACCATTCAAAAAACGGCGCGTACCCTTTCATGACGCATAGCGCCAGCATCACCTGCGGGCGAAGTCCGCAGCATGCCGGTGTTAGACACGGCGCGCATTCTCAGTCTCTCGGCTTGGGCGGAAACCAGTCGCTGCTGTACTCTAGACCGTACTTCTCACTGAGTGCTTTGTCCCTGCTTGGGTAGGAAGGATCGGTAGTCGGAAACTCTTTCCGCAGCGCCGTTCTCTCCTCAAAGAAATTCTCCAATCCCGCGGGTGAGATGATCACCAGAAGCCTCGCGGGTGTGGTCCCTACATTCCTAAAGGTATGCGGAACGCCCTTGGGCGCGAAAACAAACGTACCAGGGACCGCTACAATGGTCCGCTCGCCTCGTTCGCCTATTCTGAACTCGAACTGCCCTTCGAGGACGTAAAAGCTCTCATCTTCTCGACTATGCCGGTGCGGTACTGGACCCGTACCTGGCGCCACGATGCTCTCGACAAACGAATATGCCCCAAGAGTGTCCTTGGCTTTGACCTTCCACCCCGGGGAATTCGGTGGGATGTATATGGGATCTCGCTGAGGCGATGCGCTCTGCTTACTCTGTTGCGCTCCAGCGACGCCATACAACAGGACCAAGCAGAAACAAACGACGGTCAGAAAAAACCGTTTCGGTTTCATAACATTTCCCTCCGTCGCCCACTCCGTGGGCAATTGTCTGTCTAACGAGGCTGTAGAAAAAGTACCAAAACGGGCCATTTTGACCCGTCGCGAAAACGCCCCCAATTTCTCTGGTCGCTTCGAACATTGCCGCCGTCGGGCATGAGGACGCGATCTACGAGGAGATTGCAGCCCGGTTGACCATCGACCCTAATTCAATCGAAGAAGCGCTCATATCGAATCGTAGAGTGTCGATGTTCGCGTTGGGACTTTTTCTACAGCCTCAACTGTAATTTGGGGCGACAGTTTTGCTGGATAACTTGGGCCCCTGTCTGTATAACAGCGCCAGCGCTAATGGCGATAAAGCCGCTTGCAGACTGGGAGTAGCGAGCATATACTGTATATTAATACAGGTATAACACTTCCGTGAAAACCAGCACTTCCTTTTTACCTCCGCTGACCGCGGTCAAAGTCCTGGATCAGCTTCGAGAACGAGTCCGCTACCTTCATTGTAGTCTAAGGACGGAGAAGTCC
>JBKJZR010000046.1:0-13837 GCA_046715035.1 Burkholderiales bacterium
CTGGTCGCGGAACTGCGGCGACACCTCGTTCCACGCCATGCCGCGCTTCTTGATCTCGGCGATCGATTCGTTCTCCTCGGCTTGAGCGCGCGTGCGCTGCCAGGCGATCGCCTTGGCCATGCTGTCACGGAGCCACTTCTGCTGCGGCGGCGTGAGCGCCTCGTATGCGCGCTTGTTCGCCACCACGTTGATGAAGTCGAAGAAGTGGCCGGTGTTCGCGATGAACTTCTGCACCTCGAAGTAGCGGCTCGCATTGATCACCGAGAACGGGTTCTCCTGACCGTCGACGACGCCCTGCTGCAGCGCCGAGTAGAGCTCCTTGATGTCCATGGCGACCGGGTTGGCGCCCAGCGCGCGGAACGTCGCGAGGTGGGTCTCGTTCGGCTGCATCCGGATCTTGAGGCCCTTTAGATCCTCGAGCGTCGTGATCGGGCGCTTCGAATTCGTGACATGGCGCGCGCCGAGCTCGAGGAAGCCGAGCGACACGAGACCCTTGTCGCCGAGCTTGCCGTCCAGCAGGTTGCCGACGGGCCCATCCACGACGCGAAACGCCTGCTCGCGGCTGTCGAACTGGAACGGCAGCGAAATCGCCTCGAGCTCGGGCACGGTGCGCGAAAGAAAGGCCATGCCGACCCAGATCATCTGCAGCGTGCCGGCGCGCACGTTCTGCACGTTCTCCGCCGCGCCGCCGAGCTGCATGGCTGGAAACACCTCGACCACGAACGACCCGCCGCTCGCCTTGGCCAGCTCGTCGCGGAACATGTTCATCGCGACGCTCGAAGAATGCTCGGTCGCGAAATTGCCCGCGAGCCGCCACTTGGTCTGCGCGTGCGCGGGCAGCGCGATGGCAAGAATCGCGACGAACGTCCACACGGCGCTGCGAATGCTGATCTTCATGAGTAGTCTCCTGGATGGCATGGGCTATGCATCAACGTGCCGGCTCTGCAACCGGCTGTGAAAAATCGGTACGGGCGGCAATCCCCCGCGGCCGCGGCCGCGCCGGCGCCGGCAGCGAGCAGCGCAGGAATTCGCCGTGGCCGGCTTTGCCGCAGAACTGGCCATCGGCCCAGACCGTCTCGCCGCGCGACAGCGTCACCGCAGGCCAGCCGGTGATTTTCATGCCCTCGTAGGGGGTGTAATCGACCGCGTGGTGCAGCGCGTCGTTACGGATCGTCAGCTCGCGCGTGTCGTCCCAGATGACCATGTCCGCGTCGCTGCCGATGGCGATCGTTCCCTTGCGCGGATACAGGCCGTACATGCGCGCCGGATTCGCGGACGTCAGTGCGACGAACTCGTGCAAGGCGATTCTCCCCTTGAGCACGCCTTCCGAAAACAACAGCGGCAGCCGCGTTTCGAGGCCCGGGATGCCGTTCGGTATGTACGGAAAAGCAACTTCCTTGCCACCAAGTTTCTTGCCGTGCGGATCCTCGTAGCGGAACGGGGCGTGATCGGAAGAAAACACCTGGAACACGCCATTGGCAAGACCGTCCCAGATGCATTGCTGGTTGGCACGGTCACGCGGGGGCGGGCTGCAGACGCATTTGGCGCCGTGATAGCCCTCGGCGCCGAGCGCATCCGCGGTGAGGAACAGGTACTGCGGGCATGTCTCGGCGTAGATGTTGAGGCCGCGCCCGTGCGCCCAGCGGATCTGCTCGACCGCATCGGCGCCCGAGACGTGCACGATCAGGATCGGCACATCCAGCAGCTCGGAAAACGTGATCGCGCGGTGCGTGGCTTCGCGCTCGACCGCCATCGGCCTCGCGGCGGCATGGAATTTCGGCGCGGTGCGCCCGGCAACGGTCAGCCGCTCGGTCAGCCAGGCGATCGCGTCGGCATTCTCGGCGTGCACCATCACCATTGCGCCCTCGCGTCGCGCGACCTCGAGCAGGTCGAGGATCTGCGCGTCGGAAAGCTTGAGGTCGTCGTACGTCATGTAGATCTTGAACGACGTGCAGCCTTCGCGGATCAGCCGCGGCAGCTCTTCGCGCAGCACCACGGGCGAGGGGTCGCTGACGATCAGATGGAACGCGTAGTCGATACAGGCCTTGCCGGCGGCCCGGCGGTGGTAATCCTCGACCGCCGCCGCGAGCGAGTGTCCCTTGGCCTGGGCTGCAAACGGAATCACCGTAGTCGTTCCTCCGCAGGCGGCCGAGCGGGTGCCGGACTCGAAATCGTCGGCCATGCGCATCGGTTCCGGCATCGGCTGGTCGAGATGGCAGTGGCCATCGACCCCGCCCGGCAGCACGTAGCGGCCGGCTGCGTCGATCTCCCGCTGGCCGCCGTCGAGGCGCTCGGCCAGTGCGAGGATGCGCCCGCCGCGCACGCCGATGTCGCAGCGCTGCAGATCGCCGGCGGTGACCACCACTGCATTGCGCACCACGAGATCGAAGGCACCGCTCATGACCCGGCGCCTAGATGTACACGTATAAACGGTTACAAAATGTTTTCATTTTGGCGCCAATTATTATAGGATTGTGACCATTCTATCGAACGTCTGTCAATGCCTACGTCGTCTGAACGTCGCGCCGGGGGGCCGACCGTCAAAGGCCGGTCGGCACGGCGCCGCGCCGTTGCCGCGCCAGACGAGGATGCAATCTACGAGCGCATCCTCGCGGCGATCTTCGAGCACCGTCTGCCGCCGGGCACCAAGCTCGGCGAGGACCGCCTCGCCGGCATCTACGACGTAAGCCGCACACGCATTCGGCGCGTTCTGCCGCGGCTGGCGCACGAAGGCGTGGTCACGCTGGAACCCAATCGGGGTGCGTTCGTGGCGAGCCCGACGGTGATCGACGCGCGCAACGTGTTCGAGGCACGGCGCGTGGTGGAACCCGGCATCGTCGAGCGCCTGCTCGCGCAGCCCGATCGCCGCGGCATCGTCGCCCGCCTGCGCGCGCACGTCGCGCTCGAGCGCCGCGCGCGCGCTGCCGGCGACGCGCGCAGCATCGTCCGGCTCTCCGGCGAGTTTCACATGCTGCTGGCGGAGATGTCGGGCAATGCTTTGCTCGCCAAGACGATGCGCGAGCTCGCCTCCCTGACCTGTTTGATCATTGCGCTATACGACAAGCCCGCGATGCCTTCCTGCCTGGGAGAGGAGCACGGCGACATCGTCGACGCGCTCGCCGCCGGCGATGCGCCCCGCGCCGTGAAGCGGATGATCGAGCACCTCAAGCACGTCGAAGACAATCTCGATCTGACGGTGCCCGAGGCAGGGCCGGTCGACCTTGAAGCGGTCCTGAGCTGAATGTGCGCACCAAAGCGGTGCGCTCGAGGCCTGGCGGTGGTGCAGCCGCTGTTTTCGCCCCCGCGCGCGCAGCGCACATAAGCGCGCAGGTGACGTGACTCGCGCGCTAACTATGAAGATCACGCGCCCCCGCGAAACAGCGAGTAGCCCCAGGGGGTCACCTTGAACGGCAGATGATAATGCTGGGTGGGCTCGGCGATGCCGAAGCTGTACGCGGCGGTTTCGAGGAACGCTGGGGTGGGCAGCGCCACGCCGGCGTCGCGATAGTATCGGCCCACTTCGAAGTGCGCTTCGTACATGCCGGCCGATAGCACGCGGCTCGCGAGCGCGGCATCGTCGAGCTGGCCCCGCGCGTCGACGATGCCGCCGCCGATCCGCTCGCGCCGCGGGTCGAGGGCGTACACTTCGACCGCCATACCCGCCGCCGGCACCCCGCGCGACACATCGACCACGTGTATGGAAATGCCGGCCATCTTCGCTCGCGCCCGCCGCGCTTTAGTTGAGCTTGGCGCCGGAAGCCTTCACGAGCGGAGCCCAATCGGTAACCTGCTTCTGCACGAAGCTGTTGAACTCCGGAATCGTCATCTTGCGCCCGTAAACCCCTAGATCCTCGAGCCGCTTGATGACCGTCGGATCGGCCAGGATCTCCGCCATCACCGCGTGCATCCGCTCGGCGATGGCGGGCGGAACGCCCAACGGCGCCGAAATGCCAAGGAAATTCTCGGCCACCAGCCTGGGTTGCCCTACCTCGACGACCGTCGGCACGTCGGGCGAAATGCCGGCGCGTTGCGGCGAGGTAACGGCGATCGCACGCAAACGCGCGTCGGCAATATAAGGCACGTTCTGCGGCAGCGTGTCGATGGCGAACTTGAGCCGTCCGCCGATGAGATCCGTATGCATCGGCGAAGACCCTTTGTACCCCACGTGCTCCATCTTGAGGCCGAGGTCGTTCTTGAACGTCTCGCCCACGATGTGGCCGATGGAACCGATGCCGCCGGAGCCGTAGTTGACCGATTCCTTCTGGCTTTTGAGCCACGCGATGAACTCGCTCATGTTCTTCGCCGGCACTGAAGGGTGCAAGACGAACACATTCGCCACCGAGCCGATGTAGACCACGTGATTGAAGCTTTTGGCGGGGTCGTACGGCGGCTTGTCGAGCATGAAGGGCGAAATCGAGATCGGCGCACTATTGGAAAGGAGCCAGGTGTATCCATCCGGTGCGGCGCGCGCGGCATCCGCCGCGCCGATCGTGCCGCCTCCGCCCGGCTTGTTGTCGACGATAACGGTTTGCCCGAGCTTATTCTGCAGCGGACCCGAGATGAGCCGCGCTACGACGTCGCTCGATCCGCCCGGCGCGAATGTGACGACGAGGCGTATCGGCTTCGCCGGCCACGCCGGTGCCTGCGCGACCGCGGGAGCGGCGCTCGCGCTCAGCGCAAAAGCGATCAATGCGGAAAACAATCTGCTGGTAGTCATGAGCGTTATCTCCTGTCGGAAAATAGTATGGAAGCTCCGATTTAGTCTCTTCGTCAGCTACAGCTTCCCCTGAAGTGGCGGATTTACAAGGGGGCATGACCGAATGGCACTTATCAAACTTAAGCCCTTGCCCCCACCCCTCCCCTGCGCATTTCATGCGCAGGGGAGGGAGCCAAAGGGCGGCGCTTTGTGCGACGGTCCTTCCCCTGCGCCAGCGGGGGAAGGACAGGATGGGGGCGAAAATACGCGGGCAGAGCGCGCACCCCTAAGTGCCATTCGGGGCATAACCCCCTTGTTCAACGTTCCCTAACTACCGCGGTACGTAGTGTAGCTCCAAGGCGTGCACAGCAGCGGTATGTGGTAGTGCGCGCCAGCGTCAGTAATGCCGAAGCGGATTGGAATCGAATCGAGGAACGCTGCCGTCGCATTCTTTTCGCCCTTGCCGAAGTATTCGCCGATGTGAAACAAAAGTTCGTAGCGGCCGGCTTTCAGTTGATCGCCCGCGAGCAGAGGCTCGTCGGTGCGCCCTTGCGCATTGGTGTGCACCGTCTTCAGCTTTTGCCAGCGCTCACCCTCGAGTATCGAAAGCTCGATGCACACGCCGGCCGCCGGTTTGCCGTTCGCGGTATCGAGCACGTGCGTGGAAAGCCGCCCCATGCGCTCACGCACTTAAACGTTGGTCTGCGGCGAATAGCTTGTCGAGCCGCAAGCGCGTGATCTTGAATACTTCGTCCAGCGCAGTCTCCAGCTCCCGCTCTGCCGAATGCTCGAGGCGCTGCTCGAACGATGCGAAGATGCTTTGCTTCGAATGATTGCGCACCGCGATGATGAAGGGGTGCCCGAATCGGGCGCGGTAGGCGCGATTGAGGCCGTTCAGGCGTGCCAGCTCGTCGGCGCTCAGCCGGTCGAGCCCCGCGGCTGCCTGCTCGGCTGCGGAAGCCTTGGTCATTGCGCCCGCCTGCGCCTCCTTGCCTGCAAGCTCCGGATGCGCGTTCAGCAGCGCACGCTGCTGGTCGCGCGAGGCGGCCCGCACGACATCGGCCATCGCCGTGTGCAGCGCATCGACCGAAGCAAAGGGCCTTGCCTGCCACGCGCCCGCCGCCACCCACGGCGAGTTTTCGAACACCGTCCCGAATGCGCGCAAGAATGCTTGGGCTTCGCAACCGTTCGCTGTCGCAAGATCCATCGAATATCGATCCCTCAAGCGTGCAACTTTGCGTCACTCCACCTTGATATTGGCGTCTTTGACGACTTTGGTCCAGCGCTCGACTTCGCGCCGCATGAATGCATTGATCTCGTTGGGCGTCGACGCGCTCGCATGCTCGGCACCCAGGGACGCAAGCCGAGTCCGGTATTCGGGCTGCTGAGAGACTCGAGCCACGTCCTGATTCATTTTCTGCACGATCGAAGGCGGCGACTTCGCCGGCGCGATCAGCGCAAACCACGCCTGGAACTCGTAGCCGGGAAGACCCGCTTCCGCAAGCGTGGGCAGGTCGGGCAGCAATGGCGTGCGTTTGCTCGTCGTCACCGCGAGCGCTCGCAGCCGGCCCTGCTGAATGAAGGGGCCTACCGAAACGGTGGGGTCGAGCATCAAAGCCACGCGTCCCGCGACGAGGTCCTGCACTGCGGGGGCTGCACCTTTGTAGGGCACGTGGAGCATCTCGAGCCCGGCGAGCTGCGCGAACAGCACTGCCGCCATGTGGCTCGTCGTCGCCGTGCCTGAAGATGCGTAGGAAAGCTGACCCGGTCGCGATTTCGCAAGCCTGATCAGGTCCTGCACCGATTTCACCGGCACGGAAGGATGCACGACGAGAACGTTCGGCACAGTGGCGACCAAAGCGACGCCGGTGAAATCGCCGAGCGTGTCGTACGGCAGCGTCGCATAAAGGCTCGGGTTCACCACATGGCCCACAGTCACGATCAGATAGTTGTAGCCGTCTGCAGCGCCTTTCGCCGTCGCTTCGGTTGCGATGATGCCGCCTGCGCCGGGGCGATTTTCGATGATCACCTGCTTGCCCCAGGACTCGCCGAGTTTCTGGCCCGTCAGCCGTGCGAACGTGTCGGCGGCGCCTCCCGGTGTGAAAGGAACCATGATCTTGGGCGCGCGCGCGGGAAACTCCTGCGCAGCCGTGACGGCTGGGTATACGGCGACGGGCAGCGATAAGATCAGCGCTACGAGCCGCGGTCGAGGATGCATGTTCACGGTCTACTCCTGGAGCGGATTACGACGGGGTTTCGAACGGCGTTTCGAGCGGCGTTTCAAGCAAAGCAGCAAGGGCTGTGCCAACGCCAGAGACAGCGCGCGGAGCGGGCCGCATGAGGCTGCCCGCGCGCGCCTTCGGCAGTTTTAAGCGCACCAAAGATTCCGCTAACAGCACTGCGCATGCACTGCAATCGAGCACGGGCACCAACAGCTCGCATTGCAGTTGTACGGCAAGTCCCGCCATCGCAGCTCCGGCTAAAACCAGCGCCTCCGCCCCGTCGCGGTCGATCATCATTTGCGCCGCCGCCAACGTCTCGCGCCGGACGCGCACGGGGTCGGAAAATGCTGCGGTCGGGGGTAAGTCCACGGCCGCCACAGTGGTGATCCGCGCCTCCATACCATAGGCCGCGACGAGCTCTCGATAGACCGGGACCATGCGCAGGCCATAGGTCAGCAGTCCGGCGCGAGTCGAGACGAGCGTTGCGTAGACGATGCCGGCCTCAGTCATACCGATGACGGGGATATCGAGCAACTCGCGTAGCTCCCACAACGCGGTATCGAGCGATACGCCGAGAACAAGCGCGTCATACGCGTGCGCATGCTCGGCTGCGAGTTCCAGCATTGCCTGCGCCGCGATGAGGTTCTCCGTCCGGCTGGCGATGGTTGCCACACCTGTTGCGGCTGTTACACCGACAAGCTCTGTAGCCGGTCCCGCCGACGCACGTGCGGCCCCCATCACGGCGGCGGTGATCGCATCTGTGGTGTTGGGATTGATGATGAGGATCTTCATGCCGGCGCCGGCACGTGCTCGAGCCAATAGCGTGCGATGTCCTCGCGCGTCGCAAACCAGACGCTGCCTTTCGCGCGCATGTGGTCGAATACCGCTTCGAGGCCGCGAATTCGCGCCGCGCGGCCGATGATGCGCGCATGCAGTCCGACTGAAAGCATTTTCGGCGCGTGCCCGCCTTCGCGCCATAGCCATTCGAAGGCATCGATCACATAGTCGGCGAAATCGGATGCGCGCGTGAACGCGTAGGGTTCGAAGAAGCGCATATCGTTGGTGTCGAACGCGTACGGCAATACGAGATGGCTGCGCCCCGCGACATCGACATAGAACGGCGTTTCGTCGTTATAGGCATCGCTGTCGTAGAGAAACCCGCCGTGCTCCACGAGCAGGCGGCGCGTGTTGACGGAAGCGGAGGATTTCGTATGCCAGCCGACGGGCGCGCGGCCGGTCAGTTCAGCGATCGCGGTTGCAGCGCGGCGGATCAGTTCGCGCTCAGCCGCTTCTTCCATGCCCGCGTGAGGCTCCCAGCGATAGCCGTGACAGCACACCTCATAGCCCCTGGCCATCGCGTCGCGCGCGATCCATGGCGTCGTCTCGAGTGCACGTGCGCAAGCATTCAGCGTGAGCGGAATGTTGTGAGTGTCGGCGAGCCGCGCCACGCGGCGATAACCGATGCGCGGGCCGAATTCGAAATGGCTTTCCATGCAGAGGTCTGGCGCACTCTCGACTTGCTGCCGGACCTCGTGCGACGCCTCGTTCTCAGCATCTCCGCTCGACAGCGAGAGCTCCGCGCCCTCCTCGATGTTGAGCACGAAAGAAACCGCGAGCTGCGCATTTTGCGGCCACCGGATTGCCGGATAGGAGCCTTCATAGCCCAGAAAATCACGCTTCATCGCAACCCTTGCGCTGCGGCTCGCAGCGTCGCACGTGGATACCCGGCGCCGTGCCGCGTAGATTTTATCGACGGCGCAGCACTCGTATGATATACAATCTTAGCATTGGATTGTAGGCAATTCGTCGCTACGATGGTTGACCGCAAAAGCAAACCGCCGGCCCGAGCCTCAGGTCCCCAGGCCGCGTGCGTGCCGCGACGGGCGCGCACCGACGAGGAGATCGTGTCGCAGATCGTGACGGCGATCAGCTGCCATCGCCTGCCGCCGGGCACGAAGCTCGGCGAGCAGAAACTGGGGGCCATCTTCGGCGTGAGCCGCCCGCGCATCCGTCAAGTGTTGCTTCGCCTCCAGGCGGCGAATCTGATCACACTGTCACCCAACCGGGGTGCGTTCGTGGCACGTCCGACGCCCACGGAAGCCCGGGAAGTCTTTGCAGCGCGGCGCGTCGTCGAAGCGGCGATCGTGTCGTTGTTGGTGGCTAACCTGGGGGCTTCACAACTCGCCGAACTGCGCGCCCACATCAAGGCCGAGGATGCGGCGCGCGAACGCCAGGATATGCACGAGCTCATCAGGCTTACCGGCAGCTTCCATGTGCACCTCGCCGAGAACGCCGGCAACGCGGTCCTTTGCGACATCCTGCGCGAGCTGGTCGCCCGCAGTTCGCTGATCATCGTGCTCTATCAGGCGCCGGGGACACGGACCTGCCCGTCGCACGAGCATCGCGCCCTGCTCGACGCGATCGAAGCCAGGGACGCGGCGCGCGCGGCCAAAGTGATGCGCGGGCATCTCCAGCATATCGAGCGCGCGCTCGACCTCGAAAGCGCGACCGAACGCGCAATCGACCTCGCGTCGGTGTTCGCCCTCGCACGCGCGGCGGCATGATGACGATTTCAGCTGAGCGCGTGCTGGAGCGAGTCGACGAGCTCGCGCGGTGCTCGTCCGACGCAAATGCGCTCACGCGCGTATTTCTCTCCAAAGAGCAGCGTGCGGCCACCGCTCTCGTAGCCGGATGGATGCGCGACGCGGGCATGCAGATTCGCGTCGACGCGATCGGCAACGTGATCGGCCGCTACGAAAGCGCGGTCCCCGGACTGCCCTGTCTGATGCTCGGCTCGCACCTCGACACGGTGCGCAATGCCGGCAAGTACGACGGCATGCTCGGCGTCGTGGCGGCAATCGAATGCGTCGACAGCCTGCACCGCGAGCGCGAGCGTCTGCCGTTTGCGATCGAGGTCATCGGCTTTGCGGATGAGGAGGGCGCGCGCTTTCAGGCGACCTTGCTGGGCAGTCGCGCGGTCGCAGGAACGTTCGATTTCGGCGCGCTCGAAGCGACCGACGCGGATGGCAACACGATGGCGCAGGCGCTGCACGACTTTGGCCTCGACCCTGCGCGGATCGCCTCCGCGGCGCGCAAACGCGGCGAGGTGCTCGCTTACGTCGAGCTGCACATCGAGCAAGGCCCCGTGCTCGAAACCGAAGGGCTGCCCGTAGGACTGGTCACTGCGATCAACGGCGCAACGCGTTTCGCGGTCGAAATCGCCGGCACAGCCGGTCACGCGGGAACGGTTCCGATGCAAGGCCGGAAGGACGCGCTCGTCGGCGCAGCCGAAGCCGTGCTCGCCATCGAGCGGCTGTGCGGCAAGACGCCCGACCTCGTCGGCACCGTGGGGACGATCGCAGCGCTGCCCGGCGCAGCCAATGTGATTCCGGGCAACGCGCGCTTCAGCATCGACCTGAGATCGCCGCGCGACACCGAGCGCAAGCAGGCGGAGAACGACATTCGCGCCGAGCTGGAATCGCTTTGCGCGCGGCGCGGTGTGCAACTCACCCTCAAGCGCACTCACGAAAACGGGGCGACGCAGTGTGCGCGGTGGCTCATGGAGCAGCTCGGTGCCGCAGTCGCCGCGCTCGGTTATCGCGAGCGCAGGCTTGCCAGCGGCGCCGGCCACGATGCGATGGCGATGCGCGACCTGACCGATGTGGCGATGCTGTTCATCGCCTGCGACAAGGGTATCAGCCACAACCCGCGTGAGGCGGTAAAAGCGAGCGATGTGGCGGCCGGTTGCGAAGTGCTGCTGCACTTCATTCGCCATTTCACGCCGCTTCCGGTGCACACGGCATGAGCGACAACGCGCGCGCCGCAATCCGCGATGTCCTCGCGCGCAGCCAGGCGGCGCAGACCGCGTTTCTCGCCGAGCTGGTGAAAACGCCCTCGGACAACCCGCCCGGCGACTGCGCGCCCCATGCAGCACGCGCTGCCGCGCTGCTCGAAGGGCTCGGGCTCGACGTCGAAACGTACTCTCCCCCGATCGACGACGTAAAAAAAGCGGGGATGCGCAGCCTCACCAACCTCCTGGTGCGCGCGCGCTTCAGCGATGGGCCTGTGATCGCCTGCAACGCGCACGGTGACGTGGTGCCGCCCGGCCTCGGTTGGACGACCGACCCTTACGGCGCTGAAGTGCGCGACGGCCACATGTATGGGCGCGGGGTCGCGGTTTCGAAATCGGACTTCGCAACCTACACTTACGCGCTGCTTGCGCTTCAGGCGGCGCAGGCGGCGAACTTGGTCCAACTCCATGGCGCGGTCGAGCTGCATTTGACGTACGACGAGGAAACTGGCGGCGAGCTCGGTCCCAAATGGCTGCTCGAGCAGCGCATCAGCCGGCCCGACTTCGTCATCTCAGCGGGTTTCGCCTACGGCATCGTCACCGCGCACAATGGCTGCCTCCATCTCGAAGTCGAAGTGATCGGCAAATCCGGGCACGCGGCGCAGCCGGAAAAAGGCGTCGACGCGCTCGAAGCGGCGACCGGCATCCTGTCCGACCTTTACGCATACCGCAAAACGCTCGCCGCGATACGCTCTTCGGTCCCCGGCATCGGCAGTCCGACGCTCGTCGTGGGGCTCATCAGCGGCGGCATCAATACCAACGTGGTGCCCGACAACGTCAGGTTCCGCATCGACCGGCGCTGCGTACCGGAGGAGAACGCGGCCGACGCGGAACGCGCGCTGCGCGAGCGCATCGCAGCATCCGCGCGCGGCTGGCCGGGAATTCGCTGCGAGATCGGCCGCGTCCTCCTCGCCGAGCCCTTCGTGGGCCAGCCGGGTCAGGAGCGGCTGGTGCAAGCGATCGCCAAGAATGCGCGCGCAGTGCTGGGCGTTGAAGTCTTGGCGCATGGCGTCCCGCTTTACACGGATGCGCGCCACTACAGCGCGGCCGGAATCCCCACCGTGCTGTATGGCGCGGGTCCGCGCACGCTCGAGGAAGCGAACGGCCACCGCGCCGATGAGAAGCTCCGGCTCGACGACCTTTACAAAGCTACTGAAGTCGTTGCGCTCACGCTCTTAGACCTGCTGCAAACGCCTGCTGAGCTTCACACAAATGCCTGACGCTCAGTCCCTCATCCCCTGCCCCTACTCCCGGAGGAAGAAGGGCGATTCGAGGCGTAAATGGGTATCGCCCATTCACGCAACGCTCGGTAAATGAGCGAGTATCCGCGCGACCTGATCGGCTATGGCGCGAGTCCGCCACACCCGCGCTGGCCGGGCGATGCGCGGCTCGCGTTGCAGATTGTGCTCAATTACGAGGAGGGCGCCGAGTCGAGCGTGTTGCACGGCGATCGCACGTCGGAAGTGTTCCTGTCGGAGATCATTGGAGCGCAGGCATTCGAAACGCGCCATATGAGCATGGAATCGATCTACGAGTACGGCAGCCGTGCCGGCTTCTGGCGCCTGCTGCACGCATTCAAACGGCGCGCCATCCCCATTACGGTATTCGGGGTCGCGATGGCGCTCGAGCGCAACCCCGCAGCGGTCGCGGCAATGGTCGACGCCGGATGGGAGATCGCGTCTCACGGCTGGCGCTGGATTTCCTACCAACATGTCGACGAAACGACGGAGCGCAGCCATTTGCAACGCGCGGTCGCGCTCATCGAGCGGCTTACGGGGACGAAGCCGCTCGGCTGGTACACTGGGCGCGACAGCCCGCAAACTCGCCGGCTCGTGGTCGAGCACGGGGGCTTCCTGTACGACGCCGATTCGTATGCGGACGATCTGCCTTACTGGGTCGAAGTCGCCGGCAAATCCCATCTGGTCGTACCTTACTCGCTCGACGCCAACGATATGCGCTTCGCCACCGCCCAGGGCTTTAATACCGGCGAGCAGTTCTTCGCCTATCTGCGCGACACCTTCGATGTGTTGTATGCCGAGGGCGAAACCGCACCGAAAATGATGTCGGTCGGGCTGCATTGCAGGCTCAGCGGGCGGCCCGGGCGATTTGCGGCGCTGCAGCGCTTCCTCGATCACGTCGCTCGCCACGATCAGGTGTGGATCTGCCGGCGAGTCGACATCGCGCGCCACTGGCATGCGCTGCACCCGCCCATGCCGTCATGAGCGCAGCCTTCATCTCACGCCTGGCCGCGATCGCCGTGGCAGCAGCGCTGCTCGGTGGCGCAGCGCCGGCAGCCGCGCAGCAGTATCCATCCAGACCGGTGCGTTTCATCGTGCCGTTTCCGCCGGGCGGCGGCAACGATATCGTCGGCCGCATCGTCGCGCAAAAACTCGCGGAGGCGCTCGGACAGCCGGTCGTAGTCGACAACCGCGGCGGCGCCGGAGGCACGATCGGCACCGATCTCACGGCGAAAGCCCCGCCCGACGGCCACACGCTACTCATCAACAACATCAGTCTCGCCGTCAACGCGACGCTGTTCCCCAAGCTCGCGTACGACACCCTCAAAGACTTGGCGCCCGTAACGCTGGTCGGGCGCCAGCCCAATATCCTGGTCGTGCATCCATCGCTTCCTGTCCGGTCGATTCCCGAGCTGCTGGCGCTGGCAAAGGCGAAGCCGCGGCAGCTCAATTACGGCTCGGGCGGAGTCGGGACGGCTTCGCATCTGGCGACCGAGTTGCTCAAACTGATGACGAAAGCCGACATGGTGCACGTGCCCTACAAGGGCCTCGGACCGGCGCTCACCGACCTGATGGGAGGACAGATACAGCTGATCATCTCGACGATGGCCTCGGCACTGCCGCAGGTGAAGGCGGGCAAGCTGCGCCCTTTGGCAGTCACCACCGCCAAGCGCTCGGTGTTTTTCCCCGAAGTGCCGACGCTGGACGAAGCCGGGGTGCGCGGCTACGAGTTCAACACCTGGTACGGCTTGATGGTGCCGGCGGGCACGCCGCGCCCGGTCATCGATCGCCTCAATGCCGAGATGGTGAAGGTGCTCGATGCCCCTCAGGT
>JBKJZR010000047.1:0-16317 GCA_046715035.1 Burkholderiales bacterium
GTCCAGCCGAATGACGCGCGCGGGACGATCTCGACGATCTCGATCGCGAGCACATCGCCCGGCCGTGCGCCGCGAACCCGCACCGGGCCTGTCAGCGGATGACCTTTGAACACCCGCCGCATCACATCCTCGTGCGTCGAGCGCGGGGTATAGAATTCGTCCGCCGCATCGCGCGTCTGGAATACGACCGTATCGCCCGGGTCTATGTCCAGGCGGGGTGGGATCGCGTTATTCCACTCGTAGTGAACGACGCTTGCATCCAGGAAGTGCTGAGGGCCGTGCATAGGGTCGACTCCGTTTTGTTTCCGACTGGTGCGCATTGTACGACTGCGGCACGGTAGAGCGGAGAGCGGCGACCCGGCGCGGCTATCATCGGACCGGATCGCTGCAGTGTTACGGGGCACGCAAGCGCTTACAGGATGCCGAGCAGGACCAGAACAAGGAGCGTTCCCAGCACGGAAACGACGATCGATCCGAGGCATCCGAGGCGATTTGAAAAAAGACAAACACGTTCTGGCGCCGTCCGTGCTGATTTTTCTTATGGCTTTGATCCGGCGACGGCGCAGAAGGTTCATAATATGCGCGGAGCAAAATCCGCTAACCTTCAATCATCTCATTCGAATAGCATATGTCCACAGCAGGGGCGCAACAGAGTATTTTCGAGGCAGGCCGCAATTGCGGCCGGGTCGCGCACGCGGGCAGGGTCGCCTTCGTCATCGACGGCGAAGATTATTTCAAGACCTTCGTGCAGGCCGCCGAACGCGCGCGCAAATCGATCATCATCATCGCGTGGGATTTCAACAGCAATTGCGTCCTCGACGTCGACTGTGACAGCAAGGATCCGCACGCGAAACTCGGCGAGTTTCTCAACTACCTCGCGCGCCGCACGCCGGATCTGAATATTTACATTCTCGACTGGGACTTCCCGATGATCTACGCCAAGGATCGGGAAGCGCCCCTCAAGGTGCGGCTGGGATGGGGCTGGAAGCCGCACCGCCGCGTGCATCTCGAGTTCGACGATACGCATCCGCCCGGCGGGTCGCATCATCAGAAGATCATCGTCATCGACGATGCGATCGCATTCTGCGGTGGCCTCGATCTGACGTGCCAGCGCTGGGACACCTGCGAGCATGCGCCGAACAATCCCCACCGGGTCGTGGCGGATCTGCCTTACCCGCCGTTTCACGATCTGATGATCGCGGTCGACGGCGAGGCCGCACGCGCGCTTGCGCAAATTGCGCGCGCGCGCTGGAAGGCATCGACAGAGGATGACATACCCCCTGTGGCAGTCGGGGCAGACCCGTGGCCCCCCGAACTCGCGCCCGACCTGACGAACCTGCCCGTCGCCATCGCGGTCACCGCGCCGGAATCGGACCCGCACGACGGCACGCGCGAGGTCGAAGCGCTCTACCTCGACATGATCGCGCGGGCGAAACGCTACATCTACATCGAAAACCAGTATTTCACTGCGCACAGGATCGGCGAGGCGCTCAAAGCGCGCCTCGAAGAGCGCGGCGGCCCCGAGATCGTCGTGGTGACCCGGCTGCTGAGCCACGGATGGCTGGAGGAATACACGATGGGCGTGCTGCGCAACGCGTTGGTCGAGCGGCTGCGAGCGGCGGACGCCGAAGGCCGCTTCAGCGTCTATTACCCCGAGATGCCCGGCCTCGCGGAGGGCACGTGCATCGATGTGCACTCGAAAACGATGGCGGTCGACGACGAGTGGCTGCGCATCGGCTCAGCGAACGTCAACAACCGCTCGATGGGCGTCGATACAGAATGCGACCTGGCGATCGAGGCAGGCGGCCGCGCGGAGATCGCGCACGCCATTCGCGGATTTCGCAACGAGCTGCTCGCCGAGCACCTGGGCGTGACGCCGGACGAAGTCGAGCGGGAGACGCAGGCGCAGGGCTCGATCGCCGGCGCTGTCAAAGCCCTCGAACGGCCGGGTCGGACGCTCAAGCGGCTGGAGACCGAGCACTACTCCGACCTTACGTTGAGTCTTGCCGAGATGACGGATCCGGAGCAGGCGGTGGGCCTGGACAAGCTGAAGGCGCTGTTTTCGTTCGGGGCGGAATATCATTCCGTGCCGCGGCCGGTGCGCAAGGCGATACCCTATGTCGTGCTGTCAGCAACGCTGTTCGTGCTGTGGCGCTTCACTCCACTGCGCCGCCTGTTGTCCATGGACCGCGCCGAATCGGCAGCGGCGCGGCTCTGGAAAAAGTTGCGCCGTTAGCCGGTTTGGATGCGGCTGGTAGTCAGTGAGACCCCGTCACCTGGACGCGCGGAGTCAACGCCAGCCGGATGGGGTGTTCGACCGCTCGATGGTGGACTTCGTGATCGGCGTTTTCTGGATCTGGCCGCCGGGAAGGCTGCTCGACGACAGGGGTTTGTGTTCGGGCCACGGGATCGTCGCCACCGGGGCGCCACCACTCCTCGACGCAGGCGGGGAATTGGCGGCCTCACCGACAGCCCGGGTCGAGTAAAGCATATTGGACGACGGCTTGCCCCCCGCGTAGTCGGGCACGCCGCGCAGGAAGCGTTCGGTCGATGTCTGTGGGATCGGGGTATCGCCGGCTGCGCTGGCGGCGTACGCGCCCGTGGCAAAGAGCAGGGGGATGGCAAGGACTAGGGCCGGGGCAAGTAGCCTGGGCATGGCGGGCTCCTGAAATTTAGGCGGGGCGCTCGGCAAACCGTGCGGCTCAACTGCTGCTGCGCGCCATCCGACCTGACAGGCCGATTATAACGTGGAGCGACGGTGCACCCGGCGCTTACGTCGTCGTCATCATCACCGGCGCATGGTCGCTCGTCCCGATGTCGGTCAGCACGACGCAGCTCGCCGCGCGTGAGGCAATCGACCTGGAAGCGAGAACGTAATCGAGCCGCCAGCCGATATTGCGGCTGCGCATGTTGCGCCACGGCGCCCACCACGTGTACATCGCGGTGTTGTCGGGGTCGAGCGCGCGCCCCACGTCGACCAGGCGGCCGCCGAGCAGCTCCTCGAACAGCTCACGCTCTTCGGGGCGCTGGCCGATGATTCCCGGTTTGCGCTCGCGCGGATGCACGTCGATTTCTGTGCGCGCGATATTGATGTCACCGCAGAGGACGAGTTCGCGTCCTTCTTCGTGCAGCTGTTTCGTCCAGGCGGCAAGCCGCGTGAGGAATGCGATTTTCGCTGGATAGTCTTTGCCGCCGTTCGGAACATAGACCGATGCCAGCACCAGGTTGCCGAGCGACATCTGGACGATGCGCGTCTCCATGTCGAAGTCCGGATGACTGAAGACGGGATCGGCTTCGAGCAGGGTCTTGCGGATATGCAACGACACGCCGGAATAGCCGCGATGGCCGTGCCAGTAAGCGTAATAGTCTTCGAGCTTGCAGCGCTCGGGGATCTGCGCCGGTTCCGCTTTCAGCTCCTGCAGGCATACGACGTCGGGCCGGTCGCGCTCCAGCCATTCGCAAAGCTGCAGCTCGCGCGCGCGGATGCCGTTGACGTTCCAGGTGGCGATTTTCATGCGGCATTGTACACACGCGGCCGGACGCTAAAGTGCGGCACGAACGCGCACCGTCAGCGGTTTGACCGGTGGGCCGGAACCACAGATACTGCGGCCTGTGTTCGTCATCGATACCGGTCGGGTCGCTGACCGTCTGCACGTCGTCTTGTCGCGCGCACGCGGTGTGGCCCGGCGATTTTCGACATGGGGGCTGCTGATCGCCGGCGCGGCCGCCGCCTCCAGCGTGTGCGCGCAGGCTTTTCCGGTCAAGCCCGTGCGACTGGTCGTGGCGTTTCCGGCAGGTGGCGGCATCGATTCCGTAACCCGGCTGCTCGCGCCCAAGCTCACCGAGGCGCTCGGCCAGCAGATGGTCATCGAGAATCGCGCCGGTGCCAGCGGCAACATCGGCACGGACCACGTCGCCAAGAGTCCGCCCGACGGATACACCGTGCTGATGGCCTACGCGAGCCACGCCAGCAACGCGGCGCTGTTCGACAAGCTGCCGTTCGACACCGTGAAGGATTTCGCGCCGGTGTCGATGATCGGCGCGGTGCCGCACATCATCCTGGTGAATCCGTCGCTGCCGGTGAGGACGATGCCGGAGCTGATCCGGCTGGCGAAATCGCGGCCCGGAGAGATCAACTATTCGTCTCCGGGCAACGGCACGCCGCTGCATCTGGCGACCGAGCTGCTGAAGGTTATTGCCGGATTCGACATGACGCACGTGCCGTACAAGGGCGCGCAGCCCGCCATGGTTTCGTTGATGAGCGGCGAGACTCAGCTCACCATCACCACCATGGTGGTGGCAACTCCGCTCGTCAAGGCGGGTCGACTGCGCGCCGTCGCGGTGGCGAGCGCGAAACGTGTCGCGGCATTTCCCGCTCTGCCAACAGTGGCCGAATCGGGCGTGCGCGGCACCGAATCGAACTCGTGGTACGGAATGCTGGTCCCGGCGGGCACGCCGCGCGCGATCGTGGACCGGCTGCATGCAGCGATGGTCAGGGCGCTCGCCGCCCCTGACGTCCGCGGGAATTTCGCCGCGCAGAGCGTGGAAATCTCCGGCAATACGCCCGAGGAGTTCGACGCGGTGATCCGCGCCGAGATCGCCAGGTGGTCGAAAGTGGTCAAGGCGAGCGGTGCGCGCGCCGATTAAAAAACGCTAGGCGCAGCGCGATGGTTTTGGGGCCGCTGGCCGCAGACAGTCCGTCGCGCGCCGGTGGCGACTGCAGCGGAGGAATGAAGAGCCTCAGCAGCGGGGCTTGCGGCGCGTCCGGATCACCGCGGCAAGCTGCGCCCGATCCTCCAGCGAAGCTTGCGCGACCCTCAGTCGATATGCGCCGGCGCCCGCGGTATCGTGGCGCTCTGCGCCTTGTCGTGATTGATTCACAACTCGGCGCCGGTCGCGGCCATGATGCGCGCCACCCTATCCATCGACTGAAGGCTTTGCTCGCGGTCGAAGTTGAACGACGGCACCCGCCGCTGCAGCCAATTGTCGCGCAGGTGCACCATGTCGCCGGACAGGATCACCGGCCCGCGCTTCGGCAGTTTCACCAGCAGTGATTGGTGGCCGGGAGTATGACCGGGGGTGGCAATGATCATCACCGATCCATCGCCGAAGACGTCGTAATCGCCGTTGAGCTTCACGGTTTTGCTCGCGCGCAGCTTGTCGTAGCTCGTCACCGGAAAATTCCACTTCGACGCCGCATCGGGTCCGAAGGCTGCATCGTACTCGGCCTGCTGGATATACAGCGTGGCTGAGGCAAACAGGTTGGCATTGCCGACGTGGTCGCCGTGGGTATGCGAGAAGGCGACGTGGGTGATCTGCCCCGGCTCGACGCCGATTCCGGCAAGCTGCGCCCGCAGCGGCGTGGGCAGCTTGTAGCGCGGGGAAACGGGGCTCGACTGGAAGCCTTGCGGCATGGTCGCGACGTTGTCGTTGATCCCGGAGTCCCAGAGCATCAATCCCTGCGCGTGCCGGATCAGGTAGCAGTTCGCGCTGAACTCGCCCGGCTTGCCGACGTTACTCCGGGCGTCCAGCGGGAAACGTCTTCGACCGTCGACTCGCCGCAATTGAAAACGTACATGCGTTGTACGCCAGTCTGGCGGCCGGCGGGCATGTCGGCGCAGCCCGCGATGATGATCGACGCAAGGCCTATGCAGCAAGCACCGAGCCGCGCCCGCACGATGTTCATAGGCGTTTCCTTCATAAGGGATATCATCGCGATTGCCCCCGCGTTGGCGAGGGCTAGCTTACCATTGCTGCGCCGCCGCGCTGCCGATGGAAGCGCGTGCGTTGACCGCCCCTGGCGGATATGCAAGCATTTCCCAGGAGGAAGCGGACCCGCCTGCGCAAGGAATCGTGGCTGCAACGATACCCAGATGAAAAAGAACCGGTGCTCGATCAGCGCGCGGCCGAGGCGCAAGCGCGGACGGGCCGGCAGGCTGCGGTGCCTGGGCGCGCTGGGCCTCGCGCTCGCCTGTGCCGCCGCTGCGGCGCAAAATTTTCCCGTCAAGCCACTGCGCATCATCGTCAGGGCGCCGCCCGGCGGCACCGACGATCTGCTGGGGCGCCTGCTCGCGCAAAGGATCGGTGACGTGCTCGGGCAGCAGGTCATCGTCGATTACCGCACCGGCGCGGGCGGACTGGTGGCATGGCAGCATGTGGCGGAAGCCGCGCCCGATGGTTATACGCTGCTGCTTGCCGCCTCCGGCCTCGGCGCGGTGAAGAGCCTGCGTCCCGATGCGACCGTCGACCCGTGGCGCGATTTTACGTGGGTCTCACAGGTCACCAATTATCAGCTCGTGCTGGTCGTGCATCCCGCGCTGCCGGCGAAGAATCTCAAAGACCTGATCGCGCTCGCGCGCGGCCGGCCGGGGCAGCTCAGCTATGGGTCGTCGGGCGTCGGCGCCACACCCCATCTCGCGGCCGAGTACTTCAAATCTGCAGCCAAGGTCGACATCGTCCATGTGCCCTATAAAGGCGCCGGGCCGATGTATCTCGATCTCATGCCGGGGCGGCTCGCCATGGGATTTGCCGTCGTCGCCAGCGCGATCCCGCATATCAGGGGAGAAAAGTTGCGCGCCCTGGGCGTTACCGGGGCGACCCGGGTGGCGCAGCTGCCCGAGGTTGCGACCATCGCGGAGGGCGGTGTGCCCGGCTACGAGTTCACCGGGTTTTACGCACTGCTCGTGCCTTCCAGAACGCCGCGTGAAATCGTCGCCAAGTTCGCTGAAACGACGGCGAAGGTCGTATCGTCGCCCGATTACCGCGAGCGCATCATCAACGCCGGGATGGAACCGGCGTTCAACACGCCGGAGCAGATGCTGCAGCTCGCCAGGCAGGACGGCGCCAAGATCGAGCAGATCATCCGCACTGCCGGCATCAAGGGAGAATAGACAAAGCATGGCGCGCATTGCCGTCGGCGGTTTTCATCACGAGACGAACTGTTTCGTTCCCACGCGCACCGATTTCGATTATTTCGCGGCGCACCGCGACCGCCCGCCGCTGGTGCGCGGAGCCGACGTCATCAAGTGGCTCTCCGACATCAGCTTCGCACTGTCGGGGTTTCTGACCGAAATGGGTCCGGCGCACGGCTACGCGCCGCTGGTGTGGACGAGCGGCGGCGCGGGCGGCTACGTCACCCGCGCTGCATTCGAGCGCATCGCCGGCGAGCTGGTCGGCACTTTGTCACGGGAGATGCCGGTCGACGCCGTCTACCTCGACCTGCATGGGGCGATGGTGTGCGAGGATTTCGAGGACGCGGAGGGTGAGCTGTTGCGACGCGTGCGCGCCGTGGTCGGCGACGGCGTCCCCGTCGTCATCAGCCTCGATTATCACGCGAACGTCACGCCGCAGATGGTGCGCTGCACTGACGGACTCGTCGGCTACCAGACTTATCCGCACGTCGATCGCGTGGCAACGGGGCGCCGTGCAGCCAGGGTGATGGCGACGGTGCTCGACCGCGGGCGGCCGGCGGGCCGCGCGCTGCGCAAAATGCCGTTCCTGATCCCGCTCAACTCGCAGTGCACGCTGATCGACCCTTCGAAATCGATTATCCAGAAAGCAGCGCGGCTCGAAGGCGGTGACGTGCTCAATGCGTCCTACCTCGCAGGCTTTCCGCCATCGGACCTTTTCGATTGCGGGCCGGCGGTGGTCGTGCACGCGTACACGCAGACGCAGGCCGATGCAGCAGCCGATGTGCTGGCGCGCGACATCGCGCTTGTCGAGGCGCAGTTCGCGCAGCCGCTGCTCGAGCCCGATGAGGCGGTACAGCAGGCGATGCGCATCGCGGCCAGCGCACGCCGCCCCGTGGTCCTTGCCGATACGCAGGACAATCCGGGAGCCGGCGGCAGTGGCGACACCACCGGACTGCTCGCGGCGCTGGTGCGAAACCGTGCTCCCCAGACCGCGCTCGGCATTTTCTTCGACGCGGATGCCGCCGCAGCCGCGCATCGCGCGGGTAAGGGAGCGGAGATCGAGATTGCCCTGGGCGGCAAGTTCGGCCCGCCGGGCGTGGAGCCTTATCGCGCCAGGTTTCGCGTGGTGCGTCTGGGCGATGGGCGGATGCGCACTACGGGTCCCTCCGTCGGCGGCCGGGACATCGAGCTGGGGCTGATGGCGCTGCTCCAGGTCGGCGAGGTGAGTGTCGTCGTCAGCAGCACGCGCATGCAGGCGCACGACCAGGCCCCGTTCAGACACCTGGGCGTGGAGCCCAAGGACCAGAAAATCCTCGCCCTCAAGAGCACTGTCCACTTCCGCGCGGACTTCCAGCCGCTCGCCGAGGAAATACTCGTCGTCGTCGCGCCGGGAGGCCACATCGTCGATCCCACGAAATACGCTTATCGACGATTGCGTCCCGGGGTGCGGCTGTATCCCCTGGGCCCGGCGTTCGATACCGCCGCACCTCGCGCGAACGATTTCGTGCAGCGTCCGCCCGGGGCGAGCGGGGGATGATCGGCGCTCCCCGCCACATCGAGTGGCGTGCTGGCGGAGCAGTGCAGCGGCCGCGACGCGGAGAAAGCCTGGCTGTCAAGCTTTTCGCAAAGCCGGCGTTGCAGTGCGCATGCGACGCTGCAGAAAGCCTGGTCGACTCTTGCCCGCTGGGGCCGACATGCCCACAATGTAAATGCCGCGGCGTGACTCTCCATTTAGACAGCGTCCTGCCTATTCGCCCGGTGGCAGGATGCGTTGCTTCCCCGTTCACGATGATCGTGTGCTGCTTGGCCGAACGAGGCAACCCGATGGCGCTGAGCGCGTGCAGCGCGGCCGCTACGCTAAAGTTGATAGAGCCGATGCATGGTTAACGCATCCGACATTTTCAATGCCAAGATCCTGATCGTCGACGATCAGGAAGACAACGCGATCTCCCTCAAAGAGCTGTTGCGGTCGGCCGGTTACACCGACATAACGTATACGACGAGCCCGCTCAAGGTTTTCCAGCTGCACGACGACATGCGCTATAACCTGATCGTGCTCGATTTGCAGATGCCGGGGATGAACGGCTTCCAGGTGATGAACGACCTGAGCAAGCTCGAAACAGACGCTTATCTGCCTGTGCTCGCCATCTCCGCCGAGCCCGCCTACAAGGTGCACGCGCTGAAGGCGGGAGCCCGGGACTTCATCGCCAAGCCGTTCGACGTCGACGAGTTGCTGATGCGGATCCACAACCTTGTGCAGGTGCGCCTGCTGCACGAGGAGGCATGCGACGCGGCCACCACGCTCGAGATACTGGCGCAACACGATCCTCTTACCGGGCTGGGGAACCGCCGCCTGTTGACGGCGCGGGTGTCGGCGGCCATGTCGAACGCGCGCCGCAACAACAGCGCGATGGCGCTGGTGTACATGGATCTGGACGGCTTCAAGCAGATCAACGACTCCCTCGGCCACGCCGTGGGAGACGCACTGCTCAAGATGGTTGCGGAAAGGCTCGTCGCGGTCGTGCGCAAGGAAGACACCGTGGCGCGCGTCGGCGGCGACGAGTTTACCGTCGCGCTGTGGCAACCCACGGGAATGGGTGACGTGTCTACGGTTGCGTCGAAACTGATCAAGACGGTGTCGCAGCCGTACATCATCGACGACAAGACCGTAACCGTAACGACGAGCGCGGGAGTCGCCATCTTCCCGTTCCATGGCGGCGAGGTCGATGCCCTGATGAAAAGCGCGGACGCCGCGCTGTATGAAGCCAAGCGCGCGGGCAAGAACGTGTTTCGGGTCGCCGAACCCATTAAAAATCTGTCCGCGGTGCGCAGCTAAGCCTCGACTGGAGTGCATTCAGGCGTCACGGCGGACGCAGGCTCGGCAGCGTCCGATATCTCAGTCTGTCGATCGCCGCGCGCAGCCTACCGGTGGCATGCGCGGTCCGGCGGGTGGGTGGCCCACACGCCGCCGCTGTACGGTTTACTGGACCGTCTGACCGTCGAGTAACAACTGCACCACCTGCGGAACGATCTCGCGCGCACGCTGGTCGAGTTCATCCCCGGTCAGGTTCGCAATCGGATG
Source organism: Burkholderiales bacterium (assembly GCA_046715035.1). Classification (GTDB taxonomy): domain Bacteria; phylum Pseudomonadota; class Gammaproteobacteria; order Burkholderiales; family SG8-41; genus PALSA-1004. Next base: position 9,994 of record JBKJZR010000047.1, read on the forward strand.
CGGCATGCTGAGGAAGCGAAAGTCCTTGAGCCCCCAGGTGCGCGCCATGGCCTGGCCGGTTCGCATGAATACGTCGGTGATGATCGACGCCGCTGGCATGCCGTGCTGTTCGAAGACTATGCTGTCGAGCACACTGCCCGAGCTGCATGAGCCTCAATCGCCGATGCCGGCGACCACGATGTCGCAGTTGGCCTTGAACTCCGCGATGATCTCCGGGGACGCCGGAATGCCTGCGCTGCGCTTGCGGCGCATCACGTGCGCCGTCGCGCCGTAGTCGCGCTCGAGCAGGCCCGCGATGCGCAGCAGCAGCTGATCGGAGTTGAACTTCGAGTTGTCGACCAGCCCGACGCGCAGCCCTTCCAGCGACTTGGGCCTGGGGGCGTAAGCGATATTCCGTGGGTTGCTGGGCTCGATCGTGGGGTCGAATATCTGTACCGTCATGATGCTCTCCTTTACGGGTGGTTGCCTTACCGCTTGCTCATACCTGGCGGATTTCCTTGGTGACGCTTTGTGAGCCGCTCTTGCTGCCCCAGCCGGGTATGTAGGCGGACTGCACGCCCGCTTTCCCGCCTGCGGCGATGACGAGGAAATCCTCCGGCGCATGGACCAGGGGCACCATGTTCGTTTCGTCATCGCCGTCGACTTCGCCGGCCCTGAGCCTGATGCGCTTCAGTTCGGCGACGGAAATTTTGCTGTGCTCGAAGCAGTACTGTTGAACGTCGCTGCGTGTCCAGCCGGCCTTGGCCATGATCGCCATGTGTTCACCGGCGAAAACCAGAGCGTAGTGGGTCAGGCGCGAGGTTCCGGCCGAAATCCGCATTTGCGCGCACGCTGTCGTAAGCACACCTTCCGGCGTATTGCTCAGGCCATTCGAAAACTGGTGCACGCCCAGCGCCGCCATGATGGTCACGGCGCTTTGCTCGCGCTTGAAGCCCCGCTCCACATGCAGCGGTGGCCACGGACTTTCGGCTTCGTTCTCGGCGATGCAGAACGTGTATTTTCCCGGATGGCCGAGGCTGCTGCGGTCGAGCTCGCCGGGCAGCGTGCCTATGGTATTGCGCATGATGAGCCGGACTGCGCGCCCTATCGTGGCGTTGGCGCGCCAGCCGGGTCCGAACAGATTGTCGCCGCAATTCATCTCGAGCTCGAGCGCGACCGGCCCATTGACGATCATCAGCACGGCGGAGCCGCCGGTGCTCGTCGCCGGGCCATGGTATCCATACAGCGGATCCGCGAGCGCTTCTACGGCGGCGACGACAACCGGCATGTACTCGGGTTTGCACCCGGCGAGTACGGCATTAATCGCCACTTTTTCGGCGGTCACGCTGATCTGCCGATTCTCGATGAAAGCGATCTGCCGATCGGGATCGAGGCGCATCGGCGCCAGCATTGCGTTGATGCGCTCCGCCGTGGGCGGCACAACCGGCAGCCCATCGGTCCAGCCTTTGGCAAAACACATTTCCATGGCCGCGGCCATGTCCGGCGCCTCGTAATGCCGCGATTTGAGTAGCATTGCGGTGCCTTATGTCGTGAACGGCCAGGCGGGATGCAGGGGGGAGTATGCCCCGGCGGTCCCCAGGCGGCAAGCTCACCCCTTCGAGCGGGCCGCAGCGCGGCGCAGGAGACTGCGATCATGAGCACGTCCGGGCGCCACAGCGCGCATTTCAACTCGATGCAGCCCGCACTTCGTGGCGACACGGGGGCGAGTCATTGCGCCGACAGGCCCCCCGGGGAGGGGGGATCGATGCCTCGATCACTTGCGTCGCGATGCCGCGCAACGCGGGGCGGAGCTTAGAAAAACGACGCGGTTCGGCGCCGCTCAGCCACCTGAGCCGGAATTAACATGATGATGAGCTGTGGGGCGCTGCGCCGGGCCGCGGCCTCGCGCTGCGTCAGCACGACCCCGCGGTTTTCATTGCCCATGACGATCGGCATCGGCATGCCGGGCGGCGGATACGTCAGGTCGCGCGGCGGGGTATCTGTCACCCTAATCTGATTGTTTGCGCTGACGATCTGATAGCTCCAGACATCCTGCGCCATTACGTTTGCGCTCCAGCCTGCGAGCAGCGTTGCTAGCGTCAATAGGTATTTCATAGTTCCTCCTGTGGGTGCCGCAAGGAAATGCTCGCGCCGTTCGCGACCGGATGCTGTGCGGTGACGCACACATAGACACCGAGCGCGCAGCCGTGCGTCCCGGTGACGGTCGACCGCCGCTGCGCTGTTTGCTGCTTGAATCCATGTAGGCGTCGTCCTACAGCGACAAAAAACTCTAACACATAATCATAACGAATTGTTTATAGAGAACAATATAAATGGCATGCGCATTGCTAAAGGTGCGTGTCTGTATTAATTACAACAGGGAGAGCACATCGTGTCGGGTAATGTATCGCAGAACAGTGTCGGGGCGCTGCCCGGGCACTGCGCAATGCAGGGATGGCCGCTCGCGCACAGCGGCTTTGAGGTGCGCGTTGCCACCAGCACGGTTCAGCACAGTGCCGCGCGCATGCTGATTGAGCGCCGCTACGCCAGTCGCGGATACGCGACGGGAACGGTGGTCGCACTTGCGCACAGCGCGCATCGGATAACGCTGGAAGCCTCTGGCGAGGGCCAGCCGCTCGGGACGCTCACCCTCGGCTTCGATTCGTCCGACGGGCTGCTCGCCGACGGGCTGTACGCCGCTGAAATAAATGCGTTCCGGACAGCCGACCGCAAGGTCTGCGAGTTATCGACTTTTGCGATCGACGCCCAGCAGGAATCACTGAAAATCCTCGCGTCCCTTTTTCATTACGCGACCATTTACGTTCAGGTCGTGCGCCAGGTGCGCGACGTATTCATCGAGGTGAATCCACGTCATGCAAGCTTTTACGAACGCATGATGGGTTTTCACCAGGTGGGGGACAGGCGGACGTGCGTGCGGGTCAACGCCCCGGCGGTGCTGATGCATTTGGAGTTGGGGGACGCAGAGGGCCCAATCGGCCAGTTTGCGGTTGTGCCGGGCGCGGGCAGAGCGGCACGCGGCCTGGAGTCCTATTACTTTTCGCCATCGCAAGTGTGTGATCTGGTAGCCAGGATGCGCGCCGGGAAACGACCGACCCGTCATTCCCCCCACTGAGCAAGGACCGTGCTGTTGGGAAGCGCGAAGTTTCACAACGCTGTCGCGATCAGGCGACACGCCAAGTCGTTGACATCTGGTTCCTTGTTGCGGCGAGACTGTGCAACGTCGCTCATCGGCGACATTCGATTTGAGGGAGTCAGTTCAATGTGCAATTCATCTTTCTGAATGCAATGGTGAAGTTTTTTGTGGCATACCGCTTGCTCGAAATTCGCCGTTCATATGGGGGTCGCCATGCGCAGCGTTGTTCGATCGATCATCAATGGCTGGCACTCGTCGTTTGTCGATGCGCACGATGGCAAAGCGGGCCCGCATGCTGGGGAGCCCGTGCAGCCGGCCATGCGCGCGTTCTGTTTTCGCGGGTTTAGTGCCCTCGCGTTCATCCTGCTGGGCATTCTGGTGATGCTGCTGGGTGCTTTGAGTTGGGGCTACGATCTCACGCGTGGGTTCCTGCGCGAGTCCGTGAGGAAACGCACGACGGCGCGGCGCCCGCACTTGGTACGCCCCGCCTGATCGCGTACCCGATTGCACCAAGCACTCGACCCCGGGGTGGATTAACCGCTCATTGCGGCTGCGGCGATTCTGGTCGTATGCCTGGCCGCGGTGGATGCGTCACGATGGACTTCAGTGCCGCGATCGGTTGAGTGAGTTGGCTCAGGTCAGGCAGGGGTCGGCGAAGCCCGGGTATGCCCGCAAACGACTGTTCCATGGCATGGGCCGCGCCCAGCAGCGCGCGGTCCGCGCGGAAAGCACCGACAACCTGCAGGCCGAATGGCATGCCCGCGTGGTCTCTGCCGCAGGGGAGGGTGATCGCGGGATTGGTCGCGAGCGTGATCACGTACGTAAGCGACAGCCAATGGTAGTAGTTGCGCAGCGGCTTGCCGTCCATCTCGGCGAGATAAAGCTGGGTCCATGGAAAGGGCGTAACGGGCGTCGTCGGCGCCAGCACCACGTCGTATTCGCGGAAGGTAAGCTGAAAACGCCGGAAGATGCGTGTCTGCTCGGCGTGCGCCCAGGCCATGTCGGCGAGCGTCATGCCTGCGCCGGTCTCGTAGTTGGCGCGCACGTTGGTACCCAGCGATGCGGCATCCTTTTCATACTGCTCGCGATAGCGGGCGACGAAATTCGCGGCGCGGATCACGTCGAAGCAGCGGTCCGCCTCTGCGAAATCGAACGCGACCTCGTCGCACGATCTAAACAGATGCCGCATCATCGTTACCTTGTCGCGGAAAACCTGGCGAATCGGCTTGTCGACCGGGCAGGTCCCGAAATCCTCGGTGTAGGCGACGCGTAATGAGCCGAGATCGCGCGGTTCGGGGATTGCGAACGCGCACGCATCGACGGGATACGACAATGGATCGCAGTCGGCCATCGCGGCCTGCGCCGCCATCAGCAGGCAGGTGTCGGCAACCGTGCGGCCCATAGGCCCAACGACAGAAATCGGCGTCCAGCCCAGTGCGCGCCGCTCGACCGGGACCAACCCCGGTGAAGGGCGAAAGCCCACCACACCGCACTTGGCCGCCGGGATGCGCAGCGATCCGCCAGTATCCGAGCCGGTACAAAGCGGCAGCATGTCGCAGGCGAGCGCGGCGGCGGAGCCGCCCGAAGAACCGCCCGCATTGAGCGTCGGATCGAAAGGATTGCCGGTGGCGCCCCACACGACGTTGCGGCTGTTGGCGCCCGCGCCGAATTCCGGAACGTTGGTTTTTCCGACGACCACCGCGCCGGCCGCCCGTACGCGCGCCACCATGGCATTGTCGCGCTCCGGCACGAAGTCACGATACAGCGGCGAGCCGAACGTGGTCAGCAGGCCGGCCGTCTCTTCGAGGTCCTTGATGCCCGTCGGCAGGCCGTGCAGCAGGCCCAGGGTATCCCCCTGCAGCACGGCTCTTTCGGCGGCACGCGCTTCCTCCCTGGCCCGGTCGTAACACGTCGCCGTGACGGCGTTGACTGCAGGATTGATGCGCTCGATGCGCCTGATGCAGGCGTCAAGCAACTCGACGGGCGAAATTTCCTTCGAGCCGATGCGACGGCGCAATTCGACCGCAGACAGGGCCACCAGCGGGTCGTTCGCGGACATGCGGGGCACTCCTCGAAGGCGAAGCTGTCAGTATGCCAACATCCGACCCAGGCCAGCGTAGAATGCGCGGGTCGCAAGCCGCGTGCAGATATTGACGGGCCCTGCCGAGCGCGCCGGCGAACCAACAAACGATTGGCGATACGGAGGAATTCATGTCCTGGAGAATGATTGCACTTGCAGCAACCGCCGCCGCGCTCAACCCGGCCGCGCATGCGCAACCGTATCCGCAGCGCCCGGTAACGATCATTGTCGCATCGGCGCCGGGAGGGACGACTGATTTCACGGCGCGGCTCCTCGCGGAGCCGCTGTCCCGGGTGCTCAAGCAGAACGTCATCATCGACAACCGGCCGGGAGGCAGCGGCAACATCGGCTCCCAGGCCGCCGCGCGCGCGAAGCCGGACGGACACACGCTGCTCATGCAATATTCGGGATACCACGCCACCAACCCCTGGCTGTTCAAGAGTCTCGGCTGGGATCCGGCCAAGGATCTCGCGGGCATCAGCATGACGCTCGTCGCCCCGCATTTATTCGTGGCACACCCGTCGCTGCCCGCCAGGAATCTGACCGATCTCGAAAGGCTCGCCCGCACCAAAGGCGACACGCTTTCCTACGCCTCGTCGGGCGTCGGCTCCATTCAGCACATCGGCACCGAAATGTTTTTGCAGCGGATCAAGGCGAAGATGGTGCACGTGCCTTACAAGGGGGCGGGCCCCGCGGTAGTCGATTTGCTGGGAGGGCACGTCGCGGTTTTCAACACCACCCCGCCATCGGTCGTGACCCATGTCCGCGCAGGAAAACTGCGGGCGCTGGCATACCTCGGCAAACAGCGCCATCCGTCGATGGCGGACATCGCCACTGCGGCCGAAGCCGGGGCGCCCGGTTACGAAGTCGAGTCGTGGTTCGCGCTGTTCGCGCCGACCGGCACCCCGCGTGAAATAGTCGACCGACTGGCGTCGGAGGTTGCGCGCATCGTCGAGTCGCCCGAGTTCAGGCGCAAAGCCGAAGAGCAGGGGGCTTTCGCCAAGGCGATGGAACCCAAAGCGCTGGATGCCTATGCGCTGCAGGAGATCGCCACGTGGGGCAAGGTGATCAAGGCAGCGAACATTACACTCGAGTAGCGAGCGGAACTCGC